>CAYRBM010000190.1:0-10023 GCA_964422425.1 uncultured Odoribacter sp. | reverse complement strand
CGATTCTTCGTACATAAACCGTTTGTCGAACCAACCGTGTTCGCCCAGGTAAACCCCTTGGTCGGAGGTATATACTACCAGCGTGTTTTCGGCCAATCCATTTTGTTCCAGGTAATCCAGTACCCTTCCGATGTTATCGTCGACCGAAGCAATGCAGCGCAAATAATCTTCCAGGTAACGCTGATAACTCCATTCCAACAGTTCATTTCCTTCGAGATGAGCTTTTTTATAGTAATCGATCTCTTTTTGGTAGGCTTTTTCCCAGGCAGCACGCTGATCGGGGTTCAGGCGGTCAATCTGGTTTTTAAAATATTTCCGCAGCGGCCCCTGTATTTCTTCTTCCTTGTCGTACATCTTTAAATCGTTAACCGGACAAAAGTTTTTCATGTGCATTCTTTGCTCAGCAGCAGCCTGACGACCTTCGTAATTGTCGTAAAAATTTTTGGGAAGCGGAAATTTCACATCGTTGTACATTTCAAGATAAGCCGTGTCGGGCATCCAGCAACGATGGGGAGCCTTGTGGTGTAACAAAAGACAGAAAGGTTTTTCCTTATCTCTGTTTTCAATCCAGTCGATACTAAAATCGGTAATCAGGTTGGTAACATAACCTTCTACCCTTCTTTCTTTTCCCATTTCAATAAAATCGGGATTGTAATAATCGCCCTGTCCAGGTAAAATATTCCAATAGTCGAAACCCGTTGGGTCGCTTTCCAGATGCCATTTGCCAATCATAGCAGTCTGGTAACCTGCCGCTTGCAGCAGTTTCGGAAATGTTTCCTGACTGCCATTAAAAACCAGGGTATTATCGATATGCCCGTTTATGTGCGAGTGTTTGCCGGTAAGCATTACCGCACGACTGGGCGCACAAATTGAATTGGTAACAAAACCGCGGTTAAAAAGCACTCCTTCATTGGCTATGCGGTCGATGTTTGGCGTTTGGTTCAGCCCCCCTCCGTAGGCACTTATTGCCTGATAACCATGATCATCGGTCATGATATAAATAATATTGGGACGCTTGGCTTCTTGTTTCTTTTCTGTTTGTTTGCATGAAATGGTCATTACCAAAACCACTAAAACAGACCATGTTGATGTTTTAAGTTTTCTATTCATGTTTATCAATTTTGCGAATTCAGCTTGTTGCATATTTACTTTGCTGTTTTTCTTCTGAATTATAATTCCTTCATTAAAAATGCACTTATTACTTTTCCCAGTTCCTCGTATCCTTCTTTCGTGTAATGAACATCGTTGTTTCCCTGCCCATATTTTTTATGGATGGCTTTCGATTTTTTATAAATGTCATTCACCTGTACACCGTACTTTTCCATCACCTTCAGGGCCACTTTATTGTATTCCGGGGCGTCTTTTTCAAAACGGCCTTCCTCCTCTTTGGGAACATAACTCGTGGTAACAAAAATTAATTTGGCATTGGTTTTTTCTTTGATGAGCTTAACGATAGCTTCCAGGTTCTGCCCGTATTCTTCCAGCGAAAAAGTAATGCCTCCGTTTATTTTATCGCGGTTTCCCTGTACTTTCGAATCGGGATGGCGGTAGCACAAATCCCAAAGTCCCCAGTTAAACTGAATAATGTCGTAATCATCCTCTTGAATCCAGGTTTCAACGTTTTCAAGCCCATACCCCGAATGCTGGGCATTTCCTTTGTTGTGGGCAACAATCGCTTTATTTTCAAGCGTTTTTTTCACAAACGGTGTGTACCCCAACGATATCGAATCGCCGATTATTAGCACCTTGGGCTGTTTTTGAGTGAATCCAAAAAACAGCAAAGCCATAATGCTGCATACTAGTAACAATCTGGTCTTAGTCATTTTTTTATTTTTATCAATTTTAAAACAGGACAATTCCCGGCAAACATTTAGTCTTTAAATTTGAAACCAGCTTCAAGAAGCGCATTTGAAGAGCCACCAACCATCGCAATAAATTTACCGGGTTCAATTACTTTTTTCATTTCGATCCCGGTAAATTCAAGCATTTCGGGTGTTATCACAAACTCTATTGTTTTTGTTTCTCCGGCTTGTAGTTCAATCTTTTTAAAAGCTTTCAACTCCTTGTTTGGCCGGGTAACCGATCCTATCACATCTTTCACATAAAGTTGCACAACTTCTTTTCCAGCTATTTTGCCCGAATTTTTCACATCGATTTTAACGGTTATTTTCGATCCTGAAATAAGCGTAGTATCCGACAGTTGAAGCTTCGAATATTCAAAGGTTGTATAGCTTAAGCCAAATCCAAACGGGTATAATGGCGTTGAATTGGTGAACAAATAACCTTTTTTATAATTAATTTCTTTCTGACTGTAATGAAACGGAATTTGACCAATGGAACGCGGAACCGTAACCGGTAACTTACCGGAAGGCACTGCCTCGCCGAAAATCACTTTTGCTACTGCCTGATCACCAAATTCACTAAGCTCCCAGCAATCCAGAATCGCATCGGCAAGTTCAGCAATGGTATTAATAGATAATGTCCTCCTGTGTTTTAGAACTACAATTACTGGTTTTCCAAGTTTTTTTAGCTCAATCAGTAATTCATCCTGAAAGCTTACCGGATCGATATTGTCGCGGTCGCCCAACGCTCCACCAAAAAAAGCCTCTTTCGATGTGAACTCGTCGCCACCTTCAAAAAGAACAATAACATCGGTATTTTTTGCTGTTTCCAAAATCGTTGCAATTCCCTTTTTACAATCGGCTTCAGGAGTTAACGATGGAACGCCCATTTGCCCGTTGGTTAAACGATAACCTTTTTCGGCAATAAAAGTACAGTTGTGGCCGGCAACCGCTTCAAATAATGACTTAGTTTGTTCACTAAGCACCGGGCCCACCAACGCAATTTTCATTTTCTTTTCAGAAGACAGTGGTAGTATATGGTTTTGATTTTTCAGTAAAATAATAGATTCCAAATCGGCTTGATGAGCCAGATTCTTTGTAGCATCGTTACGTACTTCCTTTTTGGCTTTCGTCTCGTCAACATAAGGATTGTCGAATAGTCCGAGTACAAATTTGGTTCGCAACACATGCCTTACCGAACGATCGATGTATCGTTGCAGTTCCGGATTTTTCCGAAGCATTTCAGGAAGATAGGCATAAGCATCATCGGCATACAAGTCGACATCCATTCCGGCTTTTAAGCAAAGTTCAGCAGCATCTTCAGGTGTTTCTGCCACTTTCATGAAATAATGTATCCGGGCAATATCGTTGGCGTCAGAAACCGTGTATCCCTGAAATCCCCACTGGTTTCGCAGCACTTCGGTTAGCAGCCAGGGGTTGGCATGGCTTGCGACACCATTAATATCGGAATGAGAGGCCATTATCCCCAATGTGTTTGCACGTTGAACAGCCGCCTGAAAAGGTGGAAGTATCTCGTCGGTTAAAGTACGTGGTGAGATTTCCATTGCGGCAAAGTTTGTACCTCCTAAAACCTGGGCATAGCCAGCAAAATGTTTGGTTACAGCACCAATGTGCGTACTTTTTAAGCCTTCCGAATCGCCCTGAATTCCGGTAACAGCACTTACGATCATTTCGGTTGTTAAATGGGTATCCTCACCCCAACCCTCACTCATTCGACCAAAACGCGGGTCGCGGGCGATATCGGCAACCGGCGAGTGGGTCAATTGCAAGCCACGCATACGGGCTTCTTTCCCCATGATATCGTACACTTTTTTTACAAGTCCGGTGTTCCAGCTCGCGGCCAGCGAAATGGGGCGGTTAAATCGGGTGCAGCCCCTGGCATCAATACCGCTGTACGATTCGGTGATGAAAAATGCCGGGATACCCAATCTGTTGTTTTCAATAATATATTTCTGAAGTTGATTATTCAAAACGGCAGACTCTTCAGGGGTATACTCTTCGCCCGGGTTTTTAATGCCCGCAATTCCATTTATTAATCGCCCTTTAACATCATCTGACAGTCGTAAACGACCGTTCTTATCCAGCCCAATCCCCTTGTTTGCATGAAAAATGCGCATTTGAGCCACTTTCTCTTCCACGGTCATTTGGGATAATAAATCGTTGATCCGGTCTTCTACCGGAGCATTTTTCTGTTTGTAAATTGCTTGTGCCTGACTTCCGCACGAAAGTAAGAGAAGTATAAAAAATAGTGGTATAAAACGATTGTTCATGCTTAAATTGAAAAATTTGTTTTTTTAACGAAAGAGAAAATCAAACCCGACATACCATCAGCCGGGTTTGAAAAAAGTATTGGATTAAAATTTCCGGTAATTGGTTTCAAGCAAAATATTCGCTTTTGCCTCGGCAAATTTTGCGTTTTTAATATCCCAGTGTAGCTTCTTATTCGGGAAACGGTTGGCTATAACTCCCAAAAGAATAGCTTCGGTTAATCTGGCTCCGTATGTGAATGGAGCGCTGCACTTCGCGTTACCCAAGCAAGTATCGATAAACTGATGATAATGATCTACTTTTTCAAGAGTTGGAAAATCGATTTTCTCGTATTTACCGTTGACAATCAATTTCGGATAATCCCAGTGCGGCAACAATAAATTTCCTTTTTCGCCAATAAACATGGCACCCTGTTGTGGCAATTTTTCTGAATCGGGTAATTCCAGATCCTTATGATCTTTTGGCGCACCAGGTCCATCGTACCAAATCCATTTAAACTTATCGGTAGTGTATTCTGTACCAGGAAATTTATATTCAACAATGTTATTTTCGGGATGACCGAACCCGGTAGGTTTACGACAGCGGGTTTTTACAGTTTTTGGCACATCCAGATTCAAGGCGGTATAAGGCGTATCGAAAATATGTACACCCATATCGCCCAATGTTCCGCAGCCATAATCCAAAACTTTCCGCCAGTTTCCCGGATGATAAAAACCTTCTTTGTACGGACGTTCAGGCGATGTGCCCAACCACAGGTTCCAATCCAGATTTTTAGGAATCGGATCGCTGCCGGTTGGTGCCGGTCCGTTGTATCCCCAATTTTTTGGCGACCAGGCTCTTACACAACTTACTTTACCAATGATACCCGATTGGATTAAGCCCACAGCCTGAAGATACATATCGCTTGAATGACACTGTATACCCATTTGGGTAATGATGTTGTTATCTTCGGCATATTTACGCATGGCTCGGGCTTCCGAAACATGGTGGGTAAGCGGCTTCTGGCAATAAACAGGTTTACCCAGTTGCATGGCCATTAACGAAGCCGGTGCATGGGTATGGTCGGGCGTTGTAATTACAACGGCATCAATTGCTTTTCCCAATTCATCAAACATTCTCCGGTAGTCGGCAAAAACCTTAGCTCCCGGAAATTTCTTGTGTGCTGCAAGCAGGTAATTCGAATCTACATCACACAATGCTGTAACTTCGACCATCGGGTGTGAAGCAATCGATTCGAGATCGGCCATTCCCATCATACCACCAACACCGATATGTGCGGTTCGTATTTTGCCGTTTTTTGTTAGTGCCCAAACCGACGAAGGCAGTATAGTTACCGCACCAAACGCAGCAATATTTTTTATAAAACTTCTTCTTTCCATCGCTTACAACTCTTTAATCTTGATATTTTTAAACCATATTTCGCTTCCGTGATCCTGAAGGGCAATAAATCCCTTTTTTGCCAGTCCATAAGCGGGGTATTTGCTCCATTTTCCTTTTGCCACATTGGCGTACCATTCTTCAGACCAGGCCATAAACTCAACAATTTTTTTCCCGTTAAGTATATGCGTCACCTTTCCGTTATCGAAAATAATTTCGGAACTATTCCATTGACCGATGGGATTTAACACTTTTTGAGTAGTATCTGCCGGAGTCATTGCATAATCGGCGCCAGTAGAATTATAAGGAGTAACTCCTCCAGGAAAACCGATGTCGTCAATAATTTGATATTCTGGGCCTGAATAATAAGTGGCTTCCAGTTCAGGCGCTTCAACTACGTGGTACATTATTCCGGAGTTTCCTTCCGGAGAAAGTTTCCAATCGAGTTTTAGATGAAAATTTTCATATTCATCAACGGTAATGATATCGCCACCAATGTCGCCACCTTCGCCGGCCGACATTAAAGTTCCATCGATCGCACTCCAGGCTGCCGGAAGTTCAGTCATTTTATACCCTCTCCAACCATCGGTGGATTGACCGTCAAACAATAACTTCCAACCTTCTGCTTTTTCTTGTTTACTTAAGGTATTGTCTTTAACTACCTCATTGCACCCCACCAGTGATGCACAAACCATAATTCCAATAATCAATAAGTTCTTTTTCATATTTATTACTTTTAAAAGTTATATTCATTTCAATTTAGAAATCCAAATCAACTGCCGAAAACCATTTCGTCCGCAAATACTCTTCAATCCCTTTCCGCTCTGTTTCGGTCAAAGCACGATCGAAAAACATCATTTCGGCGATTGAACCTTCCCACAAACCTTCAATTCTGGAAAATGGCTCGCTTGCTTTTGACCCAAGTTCAACAGTCAGCAGACAAAAATCCAATGGATTTGGCGTATTGAACGGATCAACTTTTTTACCATTCAGATAGACATGGCCGTTTTTGGTTTTTTCATCAATGGTTTCCCGATCAAAAATCCGTTTTCCTGAATCGGAACTTTTACCTAAGTACTTATTCAGATCTTTAAACGGACATTTTCCATCGAAAGTCATGCTGCTTTCTTTATAGACCAGAATGACGGTTTGAAAGCCATTCACTTTTTTGCTCAGATCCGAAATCCACACATTGTCGAAGGCACAGACGCCTTTTCCATTTAACGTATTGGGCTCGTATTTTGCAAACAGTTTCCCGTGATCCTGTTTTGACTTGTCTTTCCAGTTAAGCACAGGACCTCTCTCCGGAAATTTTGTGTCAGTTTTTCCATCACCATCCAAATCGCTTGAATCAAACCAAAGCGATAAACTGCCATCCTGAAGGGATGTAGGATTGATGGCATTAACTTTATTTTCAGGTGTTTTCGCCACTGCGCAGCCAATCCGGTTGCTGCTTTCAGCCTGTGTCCGATTGTTTTTTGCTGAAACGAAATAATTACCTGGTGCAGCCGGGGTAAATTCAGTTCCTGAAGAAAGCGCTTTCTCAAATTTTTCAGATCGATATAAAGGCGTATTGCTGGCATACCACAGGTAAGTATAACCGGGCGAAGGATTGACAATGCTGAGAGTTCTGCGATTTTTCGTATTGATTTCAATATCGGACAAAACAAAAGGTTCTGCCTCCGGCACTGCTATGGTCTTTTCAACAGAATTCTTCTGATCGTCGGTAACCACAACCGTGTAATTTCCAGGCAGAAGATTGCTTCTTTCAGCACCTCGAATTGGAATTGCCAGATATGAAGAAGGAACCTGAATGTAATCGACATTCGGACCAGATTTACCGGTTGAATTCAGGCTTAACTTATTCACTCCTTCCTTCAAAAGTACATTTACAGTTGATTTTCCCCAACCGGTGTATAAGGGCAGGGTCCGGCCAAACATCACCGGTGTGGTCTGCGGATCACTATTGATACTTAGGTTCATCTGTGGGCCTTCGCTTGAAATTCCTCCAAAAACTATATCAACAGGATAAATCCCACTTTTTGCCACTTCGACCGACCATGAAATCGAACCTTCATTCCCGTTAAAACTGACAAATGTATTGTTGCTTGCACCATAAAAATCTTTGGTCTGGAACCCCGGAATATTCACTGTTGCATGTTCGGCTTCGTAAATCCTAAGATTTTCAAATTTCTGATCTGCATCTTTCCATTCAACCAGGTAAGGTTTCTTTTTTCCTGAAAAACGGACTGCTATTTTACCATTGTCTTTCCCTTTTTCCGACGCAGTAACATCAACCTCCAATCCAAAATCTTCAGGATTGGATGTCTTCGTTTTAGTTGCAACGGCAACTTTTTCAGCTTTTTCGGAACTACTTGCAAGGATGGCGGTATGTGCAGTCGCCTTTCTGAATTCGCTGTCGGTGACCACCAAATCATAAATTCCGGTTCCAACATTCTGAAGCTGTTCTTCTGCTTTACCGTTTGACCATGTGAAAGAATATGGAGGTTTTCCACCTGAAATTTCAGGATAAACCGTAAACTTACCTAACGAACCTTTTCCCTGTGGTTTTGATTTTAACTGAACCGCCAGTTCAGGAGCATTCGAGCCAGGTTTTGAATTGATAATTTCCCATTGGATTTCAAATTTTGGGAACTGCGCAAAGGGTGGATCAGGGTGAATTAGCGGCGATTCATCCGTCAGGGAACAAATCAGCGTATAATTTGAAAGTTCACCGATTTCAATATCAACCTTGTCGACACCCGTCGCGATTGTCTTCCCGTTTAAAATCCAACGGACGACCTGCGTATTGGGGATTGGACTGATATGACTTATTGCGAAGTGCGATTTTGTTTTTCCTGAAATATGAATACGGTTCGTTGAAGGTGAAAAACTTGTAATCGGGTTAACCAAAGTATTTACCCTCATGGCCAGCCGCTGTTCGCAAATCGGACACAATTTTTCGGTATTGTCGAAAACTCCGGCCCCCATGATGCATCCCTGCGCTGTTGAACGGTAATAGCCGGTTAAATGATATTGCGTACCCTCGAATGCTCCGATTTTATCTTTGTATTCAGCCGTATAAGGAGTTGGAAGCGGTGTTTCAGGGTCGATCCATTCGCGCCATTTAATTTTCTGACGATCGTATTCCTTTTCGACTGAATAAGTTGGAAATGCATCTGTTCCGGTTGCCGGGCCGGTGTATTCGTCGCCGATGCTGAGGCAGGTATGGGCAATTTCATGAAGCATTTTCGCGATTCCGTTTCCGGCAATGAGCGCCGATCCAACTCTGGCTTCCAGGTTTCGTCCGGCGCCGCCTCCGCCATTGGTGGTGTTTGGCAATACCAGGAAAGTTGCCCAGCCGGTATATTCATCTTTCCAGGGTAAAAAAATCCGGTCGCGTATCACTTCCACCATTTTCATATCCATGCCTTTGCCCCATTCCGGCGAATCGGGAAACCATAATCCATAAACATTGAAATAATCGCGGTAATTGGCATAAGCCGTCTGTGCCTTGTCGTTTCCGGGTGTCAGCGCGGCAATGAGCGACTCGTTGATGTCTTTGATGAATTCATCGCGCATTGCCGGTGAATTGTACGGCTCCTTGTCTTTCGATGTCCAGCAGTTCATCAGCACAATGTTAATCCGGTTGTCCTTATCCCCGTTAATCATGATCGGGATCAACTCTGTCTTTTTAATAATCGAATCGATTTTATCCTCAAGAGGTTTGTTTAAATTCGACGAATTTCCGGCGCTGGCCACCGCCACACCAAGAAAGATCATCCAAAAACCAACAATAAATTTTCTCATATTCCTATTTTTATAACATCTCGTTTAGTACTTTTCGCTCACCTTTTTGCAAAGTCAGATCAATCGTTTTTTCCTGAAAGCGTAACTGACAGGTACCACCAGTTTTCGCCACAACAGAAACTGATTTTATTTTACCATCTGCCCAGCTCATATCAACTTCAAATCCGCCACGCGCGCACAAACCTTTCACACTGCCGGTTGACCATTGCACAGGCAAGGCGGGCAATAAACTGATGATCGGATTGCCCGCAGAATCTTCCAGATGACTTTGGAGCAACATCTCGGCAATGCCCGCTGTTCCACCAAAATTTCCATCAATCTGAAATGGTGGGTGCATATCAAACAAGTTGTCGGCTGTTGACTTCTGTAGTAAAGCTTTAATGTTTTCATACGACTTTTCAGGATTCTGAAGCCGCGCGAAAAAGTTAATAATCCAGGCCCTGCTCCACCCGGTGTGGCCGCCACCCTTTGCCAGTCGATGATTGATACTGCGGTAAACGGCATCAATCATAAATGGTGTTTCTATTTTATTGAATTGTTTTCCCGGATACAAACCAAACAAATGGCTTAAATGACGGTGTCCGGCGTCAACCTCATCAAATTCTTGCGACCATTCCATCAGGCACCCATCGGAACCAATTTTAGGTAGGGCAAGATTCGCAAGAGCCGCTTTTACTTCAGAAACAAAATCATCTTCTATCCCAAG
>CAYRBM010000189.1:0-10150 GCA_964422425.1 uncultured Odoribacter sp. | reverse complement strand
CCTCAGTATTCTTCAGGCGAAAATCGTGTTAAAGCGTTCCTGAATGATGGATCGACCATTAACAACACGGTTAGCATCAACGGAAACTATGACAAAGGTTCGTTCCGTTTGTCGTTCTCGAACATGAGCAATAACGGGGTAATGCCAAATACAAAAACTGATCAGAAGGGTATTACACTGAACTCGGAATACAAATTGACTGATGCGTTGAAAGTTACTGCCAATGCTAATTACATTATGACATTCTCGCCCAACAAGGCAAACTCTGTTGGTTCAAACAGTGTGATCAACAGCTTGTTGTTCAACTTCCCGTCAAACCTTCAGTCTCTGAGCGAAATGAAAGAATATTGGTTGAAAGGTTATGATGGTGTATTGCAAAATGGCGCCAGCATGAAATTACCGGCAACCGGACAGCCAACAACCGTAGTAAACGAAAACAACCCCTGGTGGATGGCTTACGAATATATTCACCGTTTCAGCCGCAATAATTTCTTCGGAAAAGTACAACTCGACTGGCAGATCAATAAAAACTGGTCGGCTATGTTACGCACCGGTATGGAAAATGTGGAAGAAAACTACGAGTTGAGAAAATCATGGGGTGGTAAAGGTGACGCCAAAGGTCAGTTCAGCCCATCGTCGACTGTAAATACCGATTTCGCAACCGACGGTATTGTAACCTATACCAATAAATTCGGCAAACTGGATCTAACTGCTTTTGGTGGTGTAAACTACAACTACTCCAAAAGTTTTGCAACTGAAATGAATGCCAACGACCTCGCAGTTCCGGCTTTATTTTCTGTAGCCAATGCAGTGGCAGGTACTCTGACTTCAAGTTACGGATGGGGAATTGGCAATTCATACAGTGTTTATGGAACGGCAAGCTTAGGTTACGACAATCAATTGTTCCTCGATGTAACCGGACGTAATGACTGGAAAGGTATTCTCGACGAAGAGAAAATTAACTACTTCTATCCTTCAGTTTCTGCAAGCTGGGTAGCTTCCGAGACCTTCACAATGCCTGAAAAAATTAATCTTTTGAAATTCCGTTTAGGTTGGGCCGACGTAGGTAACGGTTTGTCGAAACGCAGAAATGTGGATACTTATTCGTTCGAAGCCAGCGACTGGGGTTCAGCAAAAACTGTAAATATTTCGGCCTCATTGGTTGACCCGAATATTAAACCGATGCACTCCATTACCAAAGAAGCCGGTTTCGACCTCTGGATGATGAATAAACGTGTTCAATTCGACTTTACCTACTTCATTAAAGACCAGGTTGACCAAATCGACCAGATTCCAACTGTACAGGGAACAGGTTTCTCCGGAATGTTGACCAATATTGGTGATGTTCGCAGTAAAGGTTTTGAAGGTGGATTAACTGTTATTCCGGTTAAAACAAAAGACTGGCAGTGGGATTTATCGGCAACGATTACTCATTATAAAGCTACCATCACTCGTTTGTCGTCGAGCTTTGCTCCTAACGGATATGTGTTTGCCAGCTACGACGGTAAAACCAAAGTGAAGATTGCTGAAGGTGAAGAAATTGGTAACATCTACGAAGAAAACCCGATTAAGAAAGTTCAGACTGGCAAATACGCCGGAATGTTCTTGCTCGACGCTGACGGAAAATTCCAGAAATCGTCAGACGAACGCGATCGTGGTAAATTAGGAAATTTCAACCCTGATTACATTGTAGGTATCAACACCTCGTTAAAATATAAAAGATTTACTCTCGGACTTGTTGGAAGCCTTCGCTTAGGTGGCGAATATGTTTCGGTTAACCAGCAATACATGGACTCTAATGGTCGTTCATGGGAATCAGTTTCAGCAGGTGACAGCCCATACTGGGTTGGTGGTCGCGATGCTTCACAGGGCGGTTTGGCTTGGCCAGCAATTGGTTCGAGCAAGTACGATGCAATCAACGACTGGAATGCTGAACGATTTTCAGAATTCAACGATGCCAGCTATGCAAAAGGTGTGTTTATCAGACCTGACTGGGATGGAAAAACTACTCTTACCGATGCTGACTATATCGTAAACGGTGCTGATCCCAAAAACACATTCTACGATTTCCCATACAACGCATTTGGCGACTGTATCTGGAATTTCACCGCAACCCGCGTTTATGATGCAACAAACTTTAAACTGCGAGAAGTTTCTCTGTCGTATGCTCTTCCAAATCAGTTGACCAACCAAATTAAACTGAATGATGTGGTTATTTCATTAATCGGACGCAATGTTCTGCAATGGAATGCCAACGGCCGTAACGAAGATCCTGAATCTGCCTTCTCTGGTGTCGGTACTAACCAGGGTATCCTCCGTGCAACCTTGCCAAACATCGGTTCATATGGATTCAAGATTTCTGCTAATTTTTAATTGATCATCTTAATATCTAATATAGACCATTATGAAACAGTATATAAAAAGCATATTCATTTTACTACTGCTCGGAGCAGTGGTATCGTGCAGCGAGGACAGTTTGCGGGAATATGATATCAAGCAACAAAAGGATGCTGTTGAGTCGGTAAACGACCCATTCCTACTTTCCTCTATCATTAAGAAAACAACCATTTTCTACCAGAACCAAGGTTTCACGGCTTCCAAATTGCCGGGTGCAGTTCAGTATATGGTTCGAAACGTTCAGGGGGGCGACAATACCTATAGCGCATTTAAATCGCCGACTACTGAAATGTACGACGCCATGAACATTCTGAAATTGGTTGATGCTTCAATTAAATTGGCCAAAGAGAGAGATTCAAAAGTTCATGAAGGTATTTTTATGACCTTCCGAGTATTGTTGTTCTCTTACATGACCGACTTTTATGGTGATGTTTATTATACCGAAGCTTTGAAAGGCCGCGAAGGCATTCTTTATCCCAAATACGACAAGCAGTCGGATATTTACGCCGGATTACTTGCTGAACTAAAAGAAGCAAATACTTTGATGTCGCAGGGAACCGACCAGATTACTGCAATCAGCGATTTAATCTTTGCAGGCGACAAAGCAAAATGGATTAAATTCAATAATTCACTTCGTTTGCGAATGATCATGCGTGCTTCGAAAAAGTTGTCGACTGCCGGCGCCGAACTTACTGCTCTTGCCACTTCTTCGTTGATGGCCGACAATGCCGATAATCTTGGGTTACCATACCTCGGAACACTGGCTGAAAACTCATGGCCGGCAGGAACATTGGCATGGACTACCGACGGTGAATTCGACCGCCGCAGACCAAGCAAAACTTTCGTTGATAAATTATTGGAATTGAACGATCCACGTTTGCCGGTATGGGTGGCTCCGGTTGAAAAACCATGGACCAGCGATCAGGCTAAAAACGGTACAAAAGTAACAACTACCGATCCAAACGGTAATACTTACACCTCGACCTGGGAATATGTCGATTTCTCTGTGGCAGCTATTAAAGCTCAGGAAAACAACATCATCGATAAGGATAAACTGTATGTTGGTTTTATTCCAGGTATGGCTCCCGACTTTAAAAACGGAAATGGTCACTACGATACTCAAACCGGCGGTTTGGAAGGAAACTTTAAAGTATCAAAATTCAATAAGCTCCTTCGCCAGAACAAGCATAATTTGTTAAAAGCAACTGTTATGAATGCCGACGAAGTTCAGTTTATTCTTGCTGAAGCAGCTGCCAAAGGTTTGGTTTCCGGAAATGCAGATACCTACTATCGTAAAGGTATTGAGTTGTCGATGAAACGCTGGGGCGTTAAAGACGCCGACATTGCTACTTACCTGGCACAATCAAGCATTGCATTACCTGCCGATCAGGCTGGAAAACTCGACAAGATTGCCACACAAAAATGGCTGGCTTTGTTCACAGTTACAACTGAAACTTACCTGGATTTGAGAAGAACCCAGTTGCCTAATATCTTCAGCAATGGTAACCTCAAAAACTACGTATTCCCGTCGCGTTTCAGGTATCCCGGAAATGAATTGGGACAGAATAAAAATGCTTACGACGCTGGTGTTAAAACATTGTCACCGGCTGTTGACGATGAATATTCTAAAATCTGGTTACTTCAATAAAAGTTAGGATATAAGAATTTTCCTCATTCTTAAATTTAAAAGGGTGCTATGATTAGTTTGTAGCACCCTTTTTTAACTAGAATCAAATTTAAAATCAGCTTTATGAAGCATTTCATTTTATCGGTAATCTTTATCATTATTGCTCTTTTGGGTTTTACTGAAAGCGGGGGAGTGGTTGGTTTTGTATTTGCCGATACCAATGAAAATGGCCTCATGGATTCCGGAGAAAAAGGTATTCCCAATGTATGCGTGTCCGACGGAAATACAGTCGTTCAAACGGATTCGAAAGGCCGATGGCAGATCGAAAAGAGTGAGTCAAATTTGTTTTTTGTGATCAAACCGTCGGGTTATCGGGTTCCTGTCGATGCAGAAATGATTCCGCAGCATTTTCAGCTTCTAAGTCCGGACAAAAACCAGAATCAGCTTAATTTTCCACTGGAATTGTCCGACGAAAAACAATCCTTTTCAGCTATATTCTTTGGCGACCCTCAGGCTCGTGGTCTGAAGGAAGTCAACTACATCAATCGCGATGTGGTGGAAGAACTGATTGGAACCACCGCTGCATTTGGCGTGTCGCTCGGCGATATTACAGCCGATGGGCCCGAATTGTTCCATGCCATCAACCAGGGAATTGCTCAAATTGGTATTCCTTGGTATAACACGTTTGGAAATCACGATTACGACCGGGGTGCGATTACTAACGACACCAGGATTGCTTCGTACCAAAAGGTTTATGGTCCTGCGACCTACGCATTCGAATACGGACAGGTTGTATTTGTTGATTTCAATGATATTTACTTTAAACCCGATGGAAAATACATTTCGCATTTCACCGATGCACAAATTAATTTCCTGAAGAATTACCTCAGTTTTGTTCCGAAGGATAAACTGGTGGTTTTGATGATGCATTCACCCATTGTTGCCTGCGATAACAAAGAGAAAATTTTTGACCTGATCAGCGACAGAAAATACACGTTTTCCATCTCCGGTCATGTTCACGAACAAATCAATCTTTTTGTCGACAGTTCGATGGGTTGGAAAGGCAGAGAGCCTCACCATCATTTAATCAATGGCACTGTTTGCGGAAGCTGGTGGTGCGGTGCTCTCGACGAGCAAAATATCCCGCATGCAACCATGAATGACGGTACGCCAAACGGTTATTCCATCATTCATTTCGACGGAAATTCGTATCGGGTTCAATACAAGGTTGCCCGACGTCCGGAGAACTACCAGATGAATATTTATATGGCTGACGATGTAAAAATGAGCGAACCGAAAACGCGTGAGGTTTTGGTTAATGTGTTCTCCGGATCGGAACGTTCGGTCGTTGAAATGAAACTCTCCGGTACCGGCAAATGGGTGAAGATGCTTCCAGCCCGGGTTGTCGATCCCGAATGCGAACGAATGAGTCAATTAAGTCAGTTGCTGAAACAATCAGTTGGTGGCGTAGTCCTGGAAGATGTTTTAGGCTATGCGATGGACAAGCCGGGTATCTCGACTCATATTTGGCGGGCTGAATTACCCGATGGACTCACTCCGGGAACCTATTCGCTGCAAGTCAGAACCACTGATATGTTTGGAAAAATTTGGGAATCAAGCCGTATCTTTAGAATTTCAGAAAAATAGTTAGTAAACAATCGACAATACTTAAACCAACAAAATCAATAAAAATGAGAAGGAAAATACTTCAGTTTACTTTAGTTTGCACCGCTGGACTGATGCTGGCTTGCACGGCCGAGAAGGCGAAAAGCCCGCAGCAGGTTCATGTCGATCAGCCATTCGTTCAGGATTATGCGATCCGCTACAACCGCGAAACGGGCGACACCGAATTGAAAACCGTTGCTTCCGACCGGAATGGTTACATTCAGATTTTTTCGTCGAAAGGACTTTTGCGCACCAAAGCCGGTCAGTTTCTGTACCCCGGAACTTTGGTGAAGGATGTGCAGGACCTTCAAACATCGGACAAAAAAATTGCCGGAATCGGGGTGTATCAAAATCAGTTTGTTTACATCGACAACAAAGCGGTTTTCAGCAATGCCTGGGCGGCAAAATTATACTCAAGGCATACATTACCCAATGCCCGCATTTTCGCCGGAGGTAAAGATTTTGCATTCCTCATTTCCGACGGGAAAACGCTCCATTTACTGAAAGATTCGAAGAATTTGTGGGAAGGTTCTTTAACTGGCGAGGAAGTGAAAGATATTCGGTTCGACGACGCTCAAAACCTGTTCTGGATTTTAGGAAAGCCTTCTGTTTTTACGTTTTCACCTGAGAAAAATGAGCTGGTGAAAGTGCTAACCGACGACAAGGCAACTTGCATCGAAGTTTCAGGAGGAAAACTGATGGTAGGAACTACCGATGGATATTATTCGGTTGATGCAAAAACAGGTAAACAGGTTGGTGAAATTCAGAAAAAAATGCCGTGGACGGAACTAACGACCATCGAAGAAATTGACGGTAAACTGTGGTTTGGATCAACCTGGGGAGCCATGAAACTTCGCGACGACGGCAAATTCGACTATTATGCATCAAAACGCTGGATTCCTTCGGATACAGTCGTACATCTGGCAAAAGGTCCGGAGAATTCAGTATTAGTTCTGACCAACGCCGGGCTGGGCAAAATCTGTTTCGATGAAATGACCTTGCACGACAAAGCCATGTTTTTCGAAAAACAGGTTCGCGACCGACACATTCGCAACGGGTTTAACGCCACCGTTTCAGGAATGAAAGATGGTGATGTAACCACCGGAAGCATGGAAGATTCGGATAACGATGGCTTATGGACCTCGATGTATTTGGCTTCTCAGACTTTCCGCTATGCCGTGACCAAATCAGACGAAGCGCTGCAAAATGTTCGCGAATCGCTCGATGCCATGGAACGTTTATACACAGTAAATGGCCTGAATTCAGGTTTCCCGTCTCGTTCGTTTATGCGCACCGGATACAAATTTCACGATGAGCCGTGGCGCCGGGCTCCCGATCCGGAGTGGGACTGGAAATCGACCACCAGCAGCGACGAAGCCATCGGACACATTTTTGCCTTTGGCGCCATTGCCGAACTGGTTGACGAACCGACGCTGAAAAATAAAGCCATCATGCTGATCGATACGTTGATGTCGCATGTGGTCAAGAACGATTTTTACATGATCGACTGGGACGGCCAGCCCACCAAATGGGGCCGCTGGAATCCGGAATATGTGAATGCGCGCCCGAAAATGGTGGGCGACCGCAAAATCAACTCGTCGAACCTGATGGGCATGTTGCAAACGGCCTATCATTTCACCAAAAAGGAAAAATACAAAGAGGCGGCTTTCTACCTGATGGACAAGCATGGTTATTTCGAAAACCTGATGCGGCCGATGAAAGAAATTAACTACGCTCCGGCTGATGCCGACGAATGGAGCAAAATGTTGTCGGAAGGTTGGAACCATTCTGACGATGAAATGTATTACTGCGGTTATTGGGGATTGTATCGCTATGCATTTAACGATACGCTGAAAGCTCATTACCGCAATGCCATTATCGACCATTTTGAAGCCGAACGCCCTGAGAAAGAAGGTCTTTGGAATATTATGACCGCTTTGGTTGATGCTCCAAATATCGATCTGGAAAATGCGATCTGGTACCTGCAGGAATATCCGCTCGACCTGATCAACTGGTCGGTTTTTGCCAGTCACCGCAAAGACATTGAGAAAATAGAACCCAATTTCAGGGGACAAACCATTAAGGAAGTGCTTCCTCCGGATGAGCTTCGCATTTCGAGACACAATGCTAACCGTTTCGACCTGGATGAAGTGGGGCGCGGAGCTTCCGAAAACAGCGCAGGCGACATTTGGCTGTTGCCTTATTGGATCGGACGTTATTTGGGTGTAATTTCTGCACCCGAAGCAACTAAATAAACTTTTTCGTGTTGGGTTTATAGGTTTGGGAAAGGCGTATTTCAAAACACCTCGTTTTGGGTACGCCTTTATTTCAATTATCAATTAATTTTTATGAAACGATTGCCATTAGCTCTTTGGAGTGCCATTGTGTTTATGTTTGTTGTGCTGGCGGGCTGCCAAAATACAACAACAACAAGTGTGAAGGAAGTCATGGATCGAACCATTACTTCGCTATACAAAACCCACAATCAGCAACAGCTGGCCGATTTGAATTACGATCAGGTTTTTACTTTATTCAACGAAGAGGATTTAGAAGCGTTGTCAACCCGACACTGGTCGTTCGACGTCAGTGTGCCTGTCGTGGTTTCGGTTTTTCGCAGCGTCGAACAAAAGCAAATACCATTCTGGCTCAATCAGGAAGGGTTTTCCAAAACAGAATTCACCGTTAAAAACGAGCAAACAACCTACGAAGTTTGGCAAAAGAAATTCGATGCCGGAACGGTTGGACTTGGAATTAACGGGTTCGAAAATTATTCATTGCATTACTTCGTGTCGGTTGCACCTCAAAATAGTGGAGATCAGCTTCAATTGAGCAATTTTTTTCCTGCCAATCAGTTTGTCGGAGTGCTCGATAACGGCGCTTTCACTTATCACGATTGGGACGAACTTGTTTTATCGGATGTTCCGGATCAATTGAAAGGCCAAAAACTGCTGACAACGATTCGCGGGCGAGGCACCGAAACCCATTTGATTGGTGGATTTCGAACCACCAGTCATCCATCGTCGGCAAAACCTGATCAGTTGCTGTTAACCTGGAGTTCCGATCCATCTTCAGGAATCGATATTCAATGGCGGACAGATACAACCGTCGCCGTAAGCTCGGTGACTTATCGTGAAAAAGGTACTTCCGGAGAAACAGCAGTTAATGCAGAAAAATACCGGATGGAAGACCGCGCGTTGATGAACGATCGCTTTTGTCATCGGTTTACGGCCCAGCTTCGGGGCCTGAAACCCGGCACAACTTACGAATACCGTATTGGAGACGAATCGTGGCCGGAAACGCAAAACTTTATAACTTCGTCAACCGACGATCAGTTTTCGTTTGTTTGGTTTGGCGACACACATTATTCTCCAAAATTTGGCGAAATCCTGCAACAGGCCAGGGCAGCTCACCCCGACGTCGCATTTTATTCAATCGCAGGCGATTTGGTGAGCGACGGTTTGCATCGCAATCAGTGGGACGATCTTTTTGATTATGCGAGCCAGGCTGTGTGCCGGAAACCGCTGATGTCGGTGATCGGAAACCACGACAACCGGGCGGGTCTTGGCGCGCTGATGTACCGCCAAATGTTCAGTTATCCGAAAAATGGTCCCGAAGGTATCGAGCCTGAACACACGTATTCGTTTCAGTATAAAAACGCGCTCTTCCTGATGATCGACGCTACTTCGCCAATTGATGCGCAAACTGCCTGGATCGAAAAGCAATTGGCCGGCACTAAAGCAACCTGGAAGTTTGTCATGTTTCATTTTTCGCCTTACAATTGGGAAGAACCCTACCTGAATATTCAAAAAGCCTGGGTGCCGGTGTTCGACCGATATCATGTCGATATGGTTATGGGAGGCCACGTTCATTATTACATGCGCTCGAAACCCTTGAAAAATGGCAGTGTTGTTCCATCGTACAACGATGGAACTGCTTATGTGATTTCAATTGCAATACCATCGCGCAACAACCAGGCTACCGACGAGCCTTATGCTGCCGTGCGAAATTTCGATGGTCATTTGTATCAGTATGTCAAAATTGAAGGAAACAAACTTTCGATGATTGCTGTAAATGCCGAAAATAAAGTGATCGATTCGTTCGAAATTAAGAAGTAGTTTATGAAATACCTTTTTCCCCTTGCCTTTGCACTGTTTGTTGGGGTGTTTTCTTCTGATGCTCAACACAAGTCGGATCTTAAATTCGGTTCCGACGGAGAGTTTAAAATCGTCCAGTTTACCGATACGCACATCAATTTGGCGAAAGGCGAAAATTTGGCGGTTTACGAAACCATCGCCCAAATACTCCCGCTGGAGAAGCCGGATTTGGCAATTTTAACCGGCGATATTGTGACCGAAGAAAATCCGGAAGAAGGATTCCGGCGTCTGTCCAATTTGTTTTCTGACGCCAAAGTTCCCTGGGCAGTCGTTTTTGGAAATCACGAATCGGAACGTGGCTACAGCC
>CAYRBM010000188.1:0-10175 GCA_964422425.1 uncultured Odoribacter sp. | reverse complement strand
AAACCGTAAAATCAAATCAATTGACTCTATTTTAGAATCGAACTCAGGTTAATAAGAATAAAATAATGTTGTACTCAAATTTGTATTTATATACGGACTCACCCCCGCTCACGCCGAAGTCTGCGATGCTTTGCCTCTCTTTCGGAAGCTACTCTTTATGCACAACTTTTAATGTGAAATTGATGATAGACCAAAGCAAATACGGCCTGAAAGGCCCGCATAATCTAGCCCAGGGCAATCCGCCAGCTGGCGGAGGCGCCCTGGGTTTGGAAAACGGGCATGAAAATCGTCCGCGGGAAAACGTTTATAAAAGAGATAATCTTAATTCGGACGAAATAGATGACCATGTTTTTCCGAGAAATGATTCCTTACAATTCGCTTCGCGGATTTCATTACATGGATTTACGCTTCGCTCCAATTCGTCAACTCAATTCCGTCCGAAGGGAATTATTTGCTTTGTTCATCGTATTTACGCGGACGGTTTTTCTTCTGTATTCTAATACCCAGGGCGGCGTTTCGGTTCGTTCCTTCCGAAACTCTGCCCTGGGCTATGATATTTTGGCCTTTCAGGCCGGAAGAAATATGGTCATCAACCTGTGTATAAAAAGTAGCTTTCGGAAGAGAGGGGGGCGTTCGCTAGCGAACGTGGGGTGAGTACTAAAAAATACGACATTTATTTGTCCTCAATACTTTAACTGACAACTGCCGATGAGAAAACTAATTTTACTGTTCGTCGTTCAGCTGATCCTGCTGATTCAGGGAATGGCACAACCGTTCAAACTCGATACCCTGCAATACAAGGGCGACATCAATAAATACATCAACATCGTGATTATGGGCGATGGCTACACGGCCAAAGAGCAGGACACATTTGCTGCCGACGCCAAATCGCTTTTCAATTACATTTTTACACAGCCTCCGTGGTCGGGCTATGCCGGTTATTTCAATGCGTTTGCCATTCGCGTCATTTCCGAAGAATCAGGCGCCAAACATCCCAATACGGTGGCCGATTGCGGCTCGGCTTCTACGCAGGTACCGGTTTCGAATCCGAAAACCTATTTCGGATGCAGTTTCGATTCGTAC
The DNA here is from genome assembly GCA_964422425.1 of uncultured Odoribacter sp. Classification (GTDB taxonomy): domain Bacteria; phylum Bacteroidota; class Bacteroidia; order Bacteroidales; family Prolixibacteraceae; genus Aquipluma. The sequence continues at coordinate 9,092 of CAYRBM010000188.1, read as the reverse complement.
AACATTCACCGGCTGGTGGTTCCGAATAATGTGGTCAATATTGTGAATGTATTGTCAGCACAGTTCCCGGCTTATGACCAGGTGCTGATTATTGCCAATTCGCCATATTACGGCGGAAGCGGCGGTTCGTTTGCCACATCAACCAAAGAAACTTCGAGTCCGGAAATTATTGCGCATGAGCTGGCACACTCGTTTGCTAATCTGGCCGACGAGTATTATGCAGGCGACCAGTATGCTTCGGAAAGGGCGAACATGACCCGGGTGACTGATTCGCAGCAGGTCAAGTGGAAAAACTGGATGGGAGTTAACCTGATTGGAATCTTTCAGCATTGCTGCGGGGGCAATTCATCGCAATGGTACAAACCTCATGAGAGCTGCAAAATGCAGTTTCTTGGGCGCCCGTTTTGCAGCGTTTGTGCCGAAACAATTGTTGAGCGGATCCATTCCATGGTGAATCCGATTGCCGCTTATCAGCCTCAGAGCGCCACGATAAATTCGGCCGACCGTTTCATCCGGTTTAAACTGACCGAATTGATGAAGCCGGTGCCCAATACCCTCAAAATAAGCTGGAATCTGAACGGAACCCTTCTTCCGGGTAAAGCTGATTCGCTGGTTCTCGATCAGAACATGCTGGCCGAAGGTCTCCATAAACTCACGGTTTCGGTGGTCGATACCAGCACATTGGTCCGGATCGATAAGCATGCTACCATTCACAGCAGCATGGTTACGTGGAATATCAATAAAACGGCAACAAATGTTCGCCTTCGGGGGACGGATAACCGGATCGGCTGGTCGGTTTATCCCAATCCGGCAAGCGATGTGCTGAATGTTTCATTCGAAGCGGACAGGCGAACCGATTTGTCGGTCCGCATTATTTCTACCGAAGGAAAGACGATCAGATTGGCAGCCTCAAAAACTAGAGTGGACGGACATTTCTTCCTGACGATTCCCATTGCTGATCTTCCTTCCGGAGTTTATCTGTTGCGTTTTGAATTCGATAATTCCTTTCAGACCCGGCTTTTTGTGAAGAAATAGTTATTGCTGTGGGGCAGGTGGTGGTGACAGTTTGGCCTGCTGGCTTTCAAAATGAGTTGAATAACTGTCGTTTGCATTATTTTTCGTAATTTTAGGAAAAACCTGAACCATGAAGTACCTAAAGCTGCTCCTGTTACTGATTCTTTTAGCTGTTGCATCCCTGGTTGGGCTGATCGTTTATGCGACAATAACCTGGTATAATCCTCCTGCACAATTGGAACTTGCCCGCAGTTCGGTTCCTGATACGATTCGGTGTGATACGGTTTTGAGTGTTATTTCCTGGAACATTGGGTTTGCCGGACTGGGCGATGATATGGACTTTTTTTACGACGGAGGAAAGGAAGTGCGAAGTTCAAAGGAGCGTACCATTTTGAATATGGACTCCATCAGCCACTTTTTAGGAGGGCATCGCAAAGCTTCGTTTATTCTTTTGCAGGAGGTTGATTTAGATTCGAAGCGAAGTTATTACATCAATCAGAAAGATATTTTGGATAATCATTTGGGACTTTCCTCGGTGCTCGCCCCCAATTATGTGGCCGATTTTGTTCCGGTTCCGCCTTTGTCGCCCATGGGAAAAGTTAACTCCGGAATTTGGAGTGCCGGAAGTTTTCAGGCGATCAGCACAACACGGTATGGTTATCCGGGTTTGTTCGGATGGCCGTCGCGCTTGTTCAACCTGCGGCGTTGCATGTTGGTAAACCGCTATCCGACCGAAAACGGCAGGCAGCTGGTGGTGATCAATTCGCATCTTTCGGCTTTTGATGATGGCAGCCTTAAAAAGCAGGAAATGGAATTTTTGCGCGATTTTGTTTCCAGGGAATATTCCGGCGGAAACTATGTTTTGGTGGGCGGCGACTGGAACCAAAGTCCTCAGGGATTTTTACTTACTGCTTTTGGAGCGAATTATCAGTCGGAATCGTTCATCCTGAGCAATATTGCAGATGATTTTATGCCTGGAGAATGGAAATGGGCTTTCGATCCGAAATCACCTACCAATCGCTACCTGAACGAGGTTTACACTCCGGGAAAGACTTTTCGTTGCCTGATCGATTTCTTTTTGGTGTCGCCGAATATAGAAGTCGTCAGCAACAAAACGTATGATCTGAAATTCAGGAATTCTGACCATAACCCAATTCAAATGGATTTTAAACTTTTACCTTAGGGAAAAACTCTGATTTTGTCGGTTGTCTGAAAAAAAGAACTGCCGTATTTCTCATGAATCATGCTAAATACGACAGCTTCTTTGAGCATTTGGGTTGGTCTATTGCTTGATAAATTTCAATACTTCCTTTTTACTTCGGGCATCTATCTCCATAAAATAAATCCCGTTTTTATAACTGCTCACATCCAGTCTCGCTGCTTCCGTGTTGGCCGGAACAGTTTTTTCTTTAATCAGTGTTCCGGTTATGGAATAAACCCTGAAATGGTAATTTTCGCCGACAGGGACAGGTGCTCTTAACTCAACAAATTGTTTCGCCGGGTTAGGATACAGCGTGAAGTTTTCATTGGATACGCTTAACAGAGAGGCCTGCGTTGCGCTGAAAATATCGGTAAAAGTTGTGTTGTGGACAAAACTGATGATGGTGTCGCTTTTAACATTATTCAGGTTAATTCGCCAGGCATGGTCAGTTGGTGGGGGATTATAAACGCCGTTTTTATTGTGATCGGCATAAAAGTCGATCCTGTAAGAATTTCCCGGAACAATTTTCCACGAATTAATGTCAAATGCTGCTGAGGCTATCGAGGCAACAATAACCGTATCGAGGTACAACCCTGTGGCAGCATTTCGAACATAAAGGCTTAACTTTTGTGTCAGGTGAGGTGTCATTGCAGTAAAGCTGACCGTCAGCTTGTTTTTCCATGCTACATCGGTGAACGTTGTGTTGTGTGCAAAATTCAGGGTTGTGTTGCCGGTCACATTGTTGGCTTGCAATCGCCAGGCATGGTCGGTTGGCGGTGCATTGTAAACGCCGTTTTTATTGTGGTCGGCATAAAAATCAATATTATATGATTTGCCGGCCTCAATGCCATTGACATCCACCGTAAAGGCAGCTGAAGTTACACTTTTCTTCACCCGTCCGATTTCTTTTTTAGTGGCCTGATCAATCACGGCAAGCCAGAGTATTTGGCCTACGTGGGGCGTCATCCCTGTGAAACTGACTGTTAAAACAAATGGTCCGGCAGATGCTTTAGGTGTTACGATCACTTTTCCGACCATTCCCATTGCCACATGAGGGTCGCACTGATAATCGTATGTTCCGGGAGTGTTGAATGTGTATTCATAAGTCCAGCCAGTTCCGACATTATTCCCAAACGATTCGGGATTAGAAGGGAAAGTTGATTTGTTTCCATTTACATTGTGCGAACCCTGAGTGTTCTTCCAGATTACTTTGTCTCCTTCGTTAATCGTGATTTGTGACGGCGTGAAGACATCGCTGGTTACGGCAACATTGTGGGTAGTCTGCCCCGAAAGGTGAACTGAAACAACCAGCAAAACCAAGAACGGGACAATTACGCTTTTTTTAAAGGTAAAACTTGTTTTCATAGGCTTTGAGAATTAAGTGAATTTCTGACTGCTGTCATTTTTGCAAACACGCAATAAATCAGTTTGTTTAAAAATAAAAGACAAATTTGTATTTTATTTTTAAACTCGCTTGCAGATAACTTTTTTGCAGTAAAATTTATTGAGCCATTTATGATTGAAATAGGAGAACGCAATTAGAAAAAATTATTTTTTGATTATGCTGTTAATGATTATTCGGTGGTAAAGCACGATGATTAAATAGTTTATAGCTGTTTTTGGCAGGGTTTACTTATAGATTTTCATACAATACCACAATTTGCTTTTAAATTAATTTTGCAGGTTCAAATTAATTTCTACATTTGCCAACGTTAAACGATTGCACTAATGAAAAATATCAGCATTATATCTCTAGTCATTATCAGCGTGGTGGTCCTACTTCGTGCTGAATGAGATTGGTATAATGTAAGCTATAAGACTTAAAAGCCTTTCTCATTCGGTTGAGAAAGGCTTTTTTTAGTAATAAACGATTCAGAATAGAATTATGCAAAAACGATTGAGATCAGCCACTACGACCGAAGGAAGGCGTATGGCAGGAGCCAGAAGTTTATGGCGTGCAAACGGAATGAAAGAAGAACAATTCGGACGGCCAGTGATTGCCATCGTTAATTCGTTCACTCAGTTTGTTCCGGGTCATGCGCACCTTCACGAAATTGGTCAATATATTAAAGGCATCATCGAACAAAAAGGTTGCTTTGCCGCTGAATTTAACACCATTGCCATTGACGACGGAATTGCGATGGGGCACGACGGAATGTTGTATTCACTGCCCTCGCGCGATGTGATTGCCGACAGCGTGGAATATGTGGTGAATGCTCACCGTGCCGATGCAATGGTTTGCATTTCGAACTGCGATAAAATTACGCCCGGAATGATGATGGCCGCCATGCGCCTGAATATACCTGTCATTTTCGTTTCCGGAGGACCGATGGAAGCCGGGGTGGTTGACGGAAAAAAATACGATTTGGTTGATGCGATGGTGATGGCAGCCGACAATTCGGTTGACGAAGAAACCATGTCGAAAGTAGAGCGCGATGCCTGTCCAACTTGCGGTTCGTGCTCCGGAATGTTTACTGCCAATTCGATGAATTGTTTGGCCGAAGCACTTGGCCTGGCGTTGCCCGGAAACGGAACAATTGTAGCTACCCATCTTAACCGTCGCCGGTTGTTTGAAGAGGCTGCTGCACGGATCGTAGAGATGACCAACGACTATTACCGCAACGGCAACGAAAATGTATTACCCCGCAATATTGCCACCAGAGCGGCTTTTCAAAATGCCATGAAACTGGATATTGCCATGGGTGGTTCTACCAATACAGTACTTCATATACTGGCTATTGCGGCCGAAGGCGAGGTAGATTTTACCATGAAAGATATCGATGAACTTTCGAGAGTTACACCCAATTTATGCAAGGTTGCTCCCAACGGATATTACCACATCGAGGACGTGAACCGAGCCGGAGGTATTTTGGGCATTTTGGCCGAACTTGCGCGGGTGGATATGCTCGATTTGTCGGTGGTGAGAACCGACGGCCGCACTTTGGCTGAATCTATCGCCATGTACGACATCATGTCGCCAACCGTTTCAGAAAAAGCTTTACTTAAATATAAATCTGCCCCTGGCCGGAAAAAAAACCTGGTAATGGCTTCGCAGGAAACTTATTATCAGGAACTGGATACCGACCGTGAAAACGGATGTATTCGTGATTACGATCATGCTTACAACAAAGACGGCGGGTTGGCTGTTCTGTACGGCAACATTGCCCGAAACGGTTGCATCGTAAAAACTGCCGGTGTCGATCCATCGGTTTACCACTTTAAAGGAACTGCCAGGGTATTCCAATCGCAGGACGATGCCTGCAACGGAATTCTTGGCGACAAAGTGCAGGCCGGCGATGTGGTGGTTATCCGGTACGAAGGACCAAAAGGTGGTCCTGGAATGCAGGAAATGTTGTATCCAACTTCTTACATCAAATCGATGAACCTCGGAAAAGCTTGTGCGTTAATTACCGACGGTCGTTTCTCCGGAGGAACTTCAGGTTTGTCCATTGGTCACATTTCTCCGGAAGCAGCAGCAGGCGGGGAGATTGCCTTGGTTCAGGATGGCGATTGGATTGAAATTGACATTCCGTCGCGCAAAATCGATTTGCTGATTAGTGCGGAAGAAATGGAAAAACGCCGTGCCGCAGAAGTGGCCAAAGGCAAAGATGCCTTCACCGCAATTGGGCGTAACCGTCAGGTGAGCAAAGCGCTGAAAGCATACGCCAGCATGGTTTCATCGGCCGACAGAGGTGCAATAAGAATTATAGAATAATTTACGATTTAATTATTTACGATTGACGAATTGCAAGGCTTGGGCAATGCAGCCAAAATGGTAAATAGTAAATTGTCAGATAGTAGATTAATTAAGAAAAATAATAGAATATGGCAACACAAAGAATATCAGGCTCAGAAGCTGTAATATTATCCCTTCTGGAAGAAGGAGTTGATACCATTTTCGGGTATCCGGGTGGTGCGATTATGCCCATTTATGACGCACTTTACGATTTCGACCAACAGGTTACACATTATTTAACCCGTCACGAACAGGGCGCCATTCATGCAGCCCAGGGCTACGCCAAAGTGACTGGCCGACCGGGTGTCTGCTTTGCCACTTCCGGTCCGGGTGCTACCAACCTGATTACCGGGCTGGCCGATGCGATGATTGATTCTATTCCGGTGGTTTGTATCACCGGACAAGTGGCTTCCCCGCTGCTGGGAACCGATGCTTTCCAGGAATCGGATGTGGTGGGTATTACCATGCCGGTGACCAAGTGGAACTATCAGGTAACTTCAGCTGACGAAATTCCGGAGGCCATTGCCAAAGCGTTTTACATCGCCAGTACCGGACGTCCGGGGCCGGTATTGCTCGATATCGCCAAAGATGCGCAGTTTGCTCAATTCGATTTCGAGTATAAAAAATGTACTAAAATACGCAGTTATGTTCCTGAATATCCGGTCGATCCGTTTCAGGTGAAAGCGGCTGCCGATATTATCGATCAGGCTAAAAAGCCTTTGGTGCTCTTTGGTCACGGAGTAATTATTGCCCATGCTGAAGCTGAATTGAAGGAATTTGTTGAGAAAACCGGCATTCCGGCTGCATGGACACTGCTTGGATTATCAGCACTTCCGTCGGATCATCCGTTGAACGTTGGGATGCTCGGTATGCACGGGAACTACGGCCCGAACATCAAAACCAACGAGGCCGATGTCATTATTGCCGTTGGGATGCGTTTCGACGACCGTGTGACGGGAAAAGTCGCAACTTATGCCAAAGGAGCGAAAATCGTTCACCTGGAAATTGATTCAGCCGAAATCAATAAAATTATCAAAGCCGATGCGCCGGTTTTAGGCAATGCCAAAAAAGCGCTTCGAATGCTGATCGACAACGTGAAGGCCAATTCGCACACCGAATGGCTGAATGAGTTCAGGGAATGCGACCGCATTGAATATGAAAAGGTGATTGCACACGATCTGTATCCGAAAAAAGCTGGTTTGACGATGGGAGAAGTGGTTCGTGTGGCTTCAGAAAAAACCAATGACGACGCTATTCTGGTGACCGATGTAGGTCAGCACCAAATGATTGGTTCGCGGTACTTTAAATTCAAACAATCGCGCAGTAATGTTACGTCGGGCGGATTGGGAACGATGGGATACGGATTGCCAGCCGCCCTGGGCGCCAAAATTGGTAAGCCCGATCGAACAGTGATCTCTGTTTCGGGCGATGGCGGTTTCCAGATGACGATTCAGGAATTGGGAACTATTGCACAATATGGAATCGATTTGAAAATTATCGTTCTGAATAATAATTTTCTGGGTATGGTTCGCCAATGGCAGCAACTGTTCTTCGAGAAACGTTACTCGTTCACCGAAATGAAGAATCCTGATTTTGTAGGTATTGCCAAAGCTTACGGACTGGCTTCGCAGAAGGTAACCTCGCGCGACCAGCTCGAAAATGCCATTCAGGAAATGCTCGACCATAAAGGACCTTATGTGCTTGAAGTGGTGGTTGAAAAAGAAGACAACGTTTTCCCGATGGTTCCAACAGGAGCTTCTGTTTCAGATATTTTGCTCGAACCCTAACCAGTTTCAGGTTTCAAGTTCCAAGTTTCAAGTAAAAACAGATTAATACGATAAAAATGAAGCAAGAATATATCATAACCGTTTTTTCGGAGAATCATATCGGGTTGCTGAGCCGGATCACCATCATTTTTACCCGCCGAAAAATCAACATCGACAGTTTAACAGTTTCCGAATCGGCTATTTCAGGAGTGTTTAAGTTCACCATCGTGATTAACGAAACTGCAGATCGCGTTCAGAAAGTAGTTGGTCAGCTCGAAAAAGTGGTGGACGTGCTCAAGGTATTTGCCAATACCAACGACGAAATGATTTACCAGGAAATTGCCCTTTACAAAGTGTCAACCGAGTTTTTGTTTGAATCGAATGATGTGGAAAAAATCATTCGTAATTCGGGCGCCCGTATTCTGGAAATTACCCGCGATTATGTGGTGATTGAAAAAACGGGTCATTCCAACGAAACACAGCAGTTATTTGACGAACTGAACTCGACATACGGAGTTACTCAGTTTATCCGCTCCGGAAGGGTTGCCATCACCCGCGACACCATTGAGCGCCTTTCGGAATTTCTGAAAGAACGCGATGCCATGCTGGAACAGGTCGATTAGAAATTTACAATTCGACTATTTACTATTTACTATTTGTTCGGCAATAAGCTAAATAAATGGTAAATAGTAAATGTAATAATGGTAAATAATTACTGGAACATCATCTTTTCCACGTATATATCCTGAAAATTGGGGTCGCCTTCGAGGTTGATGTGACTGATTTTTTGGAGAATACTTTCCGAGCCAAAATCGTCGGCAAACAAAAACATTTTAGCACCAATCAGTGCTGTATTTCCCATTTTATGAATTTTCTCCTCCGGAAGTTCAATCATGCCGGTGGAAGTTACGTTCGATAAGTTGAGGTAATTTCCAAATCCCCCGGCAATGTATAATTCGGCAATATCAGTCAGTTCAATCGCAAGTTGTTTGCACAAAATGGTTAACCCGGCTGCCAGCGCAGCTTTGGCCAGTTGAAATTCGTTGATGTCTTTTTGCGTCAACGACACTTTACCGGTAACGGCAAGCTGCATTTCTCCTGAAGCAATTTCTCCAAACATTCCGATCCATTCCTGCTGGCGGAAAATAGCGATGGCGTCAATCAGCGCACTTCCGCAAATTCCTTTGGGGCTTGTATTCCCAATTACTGTAGCTTCCAGGTGGTCGCCGTTCAGGTGAAACGATGAAATTGCTCCGGTTACCGCCCGCATCCCCATCGAAATATTGGCTCCCTCAAAGGCCGGACCTGCTGCCGTTGAGGTACAAACCATCCGTTCGCGGTTTCCCACCACCATTTCTCCGTTGGTTCCAAGGTC
>CAYRBM010000187.1:0-10271 GCA_964422425.1 uncultured Odoribacter sp. | reverse complement strand
AACTAATTCGGAACGAATATTGATAAATCCAAAAACCGGATCGTTAATTATTTTTTTCTTATTTGTTTTCAAGTGATTATAGAATCGTTGGTAACAAAACATTGCAAAAATAGGAAAGTTTTCGTAACCCATTGTTTTGTTGGGCTCCAGAATTAAAAGCTTAATTAATTGATTTTGACAATTTAATTAATATTACTATTTTTGTCGCGAAATTGAAGAAACCAGTGGTAGGGGATCGAAAGTCCCCTATTTTATTACAGAACTATGATTGAAAAATCTAAAATTGCTGAAATTGTAAATGAAAAGCTCGCCAACGACCAATTTTTGGTTGATGTTACGGTTTCGTCGAGCAACGTCATTCACATCATGATTGACAGTGATACCGGAATTTCAATCAACCAAATTGTTGAAATCAGCCGGTATGTCGAAAGTAAACTTGACCGTGATGCCGAAGATTTTGAGCTCTCTGTATATTCTGCCGGGTTGAGTGAACCTTTCAGAATGGTTCGTCAGTATAAGAAAAATGTGGGCACAGAAATCGAGGTTTTTTTCCCGGGAGGTCAAAAATTAGCTGGAATACTTACTTCAGCCGATGATCAGGGAATTAATCTGGAGGTAACTACCAAAGAAAAAGTGGAAGGTTCAAAAAAGAAGGAGCTTGTTACCCGAGTTCATCGCTTTGAATACTCAGAGATAAAAGAAGCAAAAACAATATTAAAATTCTAAAACCAGGAAGAGATGGATAACCTTAATCTTATCGACACCTTTGCTGAATTTAAGGAACATAAAAACATAGATCGCGCAACGATGATGAGCGTTCTGGAAGATGTATTTCGAAATGTTCTGCAAAAAACATACGGGACGGATGAAAATTTCGATGTCATCATCAACATTGATAAAGGTGACTTTGAGATTTGGCGAAACAGAGAAGTAGTTTCTGATGAGGACTTTGAAGATCCAAACACTCAGATAACACTGAAGGAAGCCAAAAAAATTGATGCTGATTATGAAATTGGAGAAGAAGTAACTGACGAAGTGAAACTGGCCCAGTTTGGTCGTCGTGCTATCCTTAATCTTCGCCAAAACCTGGCGAGCCGAATTATGGAGCTTGAAAAGGACCATATCTACAACAAATACAAAAACAAAATTGGCGACATTATTGCCGGTGAAGTTTACCAGGTTTGGAAAAAAGAAATTTTGATTCTTGACGATGAAGGCAACGAACTGATTCTTCCGCGAACAGAACAAATTCCCTCTGATTATTTTAGGAAGGGAGACAACCTACGGGCCGTTGTTTATAAAGTTGAACTGCGTAACAACACTCCGCTGATCATCTTGTCGCGCACATCACCGGTCTTCCTCGAAAGATTATTCGAGCTTGAAGTGCCTGAAATTTTTGATGGTTTAATTACCATTAAAAAGATTGTCCGGGTACCAGGCGAAAGAGCTAAGGTAGCTGTTGAATCATACGACGAGCGAATTGACCCGGTTGGAGCATGTGTCGGTATGAAAGGATCACGCATTCACGGTATTGTTCGTGAACTGCGAAATGAAAACATCGATGTGATCAACTATTCGTCCAATATGCAGCTGTTTATTCAGCGGGCATTAAACCCGGCCAAGGTATCCTCGATAAAACTTCACGAAGACACCAAACGGGCCGATGTATACCTGAAACCCGACGAAGTATCAATGGCCATCGGTAAAGGAGGGTTAAATATCAGGCTGGCCAGTCAGCTCACAGGGTACGAAATTGATGTTTATCGCGAAGTTGCACAGGACGACGAAGATGTTAACCTGGAAGAATTTGCTGATGAAATTGAAAGCTGGGTAATCGATCAATTGAAGTCGATTGGCTGCGATACTGCTAAAAACGTATTGAGTCTTACCCGGTCAGAACTAATAAAGAGAACCGACCTCGAGGAAGAAACCATCGACGAAGTTCTTCGAATACTGAGAACAGAATTTGAATAACCTTCCCTGGAGATATTCAAATTATTGCATGAAAATTAGGGCATTTTAGATTTTGAATGTAAAATTGCATCATCGTTAATTCCTTAAAAATATTTTGAGGTTTATTTAACTGAAGAGGGTTTATGGTATTAGGCAGCAGTATAAAACGACTTAGCAAAGTAGCGCGGGATTTTAATGTGGGGATTTCCACCATCGTTGAATTTCTGCACAAGAAAGGATTTGACATTGACACAAATCCAAACAATAAAATTTCGGATGATGCTTACCATCTTCTTGAAAAAGAGTACAAAAGTGATGTCAACCTGAAAAAGGAATCAGAAAAGATTAATCTGAAAAGTCATCGGGGTGCAAAAGAATCTATTTCTCTCGATGATGTCAAAGATTCAGGTCACAAACATCATCATGAAGAAGATGAAGAAGATGAAGTAATTATTAAAGGTCATACGACCAAAAAAACAGAATCTGTTCCACATAGCGAGCCTAAACCTGTCAGACCGGAACATAAGGAAGAAAAAAATCCTGTTGTAAGGCCAGAAATTGAACAACCGAAGGTGATCGGGAAAATTGATCTGGACAATCTTCACGGACGTAAAAAAGTAGAAGAGCCTGCGCCCGAAAAACCAAAAGTTGTATCGCCACAGCCTCCAGTTGCCGAGCAAAAACCTATTGCCGAAACTCAAAAGCCTGTTGAAACGATCAAATCGTCGCACGAAAAACAGGAAGAAAAATCTCCGGTTGTCGAAAAATCTGAACCAAAGGGAGCTCCTGTGATTCAGACCGAAGAAGAAAGCTTTGAACCGGAAATGGTCGCCATGAACATTCCTAAAGTGGAAGAAGTAAAAGTGATAGGAAAAATTGATTTGGCATTACTGAATCAAAAGACCCGTCCGGCCAAGAAAAGTAAAAAGCAAAAAGAAGAAGAACGAAAAGAGCGCGAACGCATGCGTCGTGAAGGGTTGCGCGTTCCCGAGCCTGAAGCTGAAGACGAAGAAAGGGACGAACCGGAAAAAAGCGGACCAACGGTGATCAAGGCCAAAGTTGAAAAACTGGCAGGACCAACTGTTGTTGGCAAGATCGAGCTTCCTTCAGAAAAGCGTCCTGTAGCCTCCTCAAACGATAGTAACCAACAGAGTCGTAAAAAGAAAAGAAAACGCATTTCAAAAGAAGTTACGGGCAATCAGCAACGTGTTAATGTTGGAGACAAACCTGCACAGCAGGGCGATCGAAAAAAACTGGTTGTCACCAAAAATACTGGCGATAATCACGGTGCGGGTGAAAAATCAAAACTCAAGAAACGTCCGCTTTTGAAGAAAGAAGTTAGTGAAGAAGACGTTCAAAAGCAAATCAAAGATACTTTGGCCCGGTTAACAACAAAAGGGGCCAAATCAAAAGGATCAAAATATCGTAAGGATAAAAGACAAATTGCCAGCGATCGCATGGCAGCACAGGCCGAGCGTGACATTGCCAATCAAAATATTCTGAAAGTAACCGAATTCGTTTCCGTAAACGAATTGGCTACCATGATGGACACTTCAGTAACCAGCGTCATATCAACCTGTATGAGCCTTGGACTTTTTGTGTCAATCAATCAACGACTTGATGCTGAAACGATGGCTATTGTTGCCGATGAATTTGGTTATAAGGTCGAATTTGTAAGTGCTGAAATTCAGGTGGCTATTGAAGAAGAACCTGATACCCCCGAACAGCTGAAGCCTCGTGCCCCAATTGTAACTGTAATGGGACACGTTGACCATGGTAAAACATCGCTGCTCGACTACATTCGTAAGACAAATGTTATTGCGGGTGAGGCTGGTGGTATTACACAACACATTGGGGCTTATCATGTCAAATTAGCTGATGGTCGCGAAATCACTTTCCTCGATACTCCGGGTCACGAAGCATTTACAGCGATGCGTGCCCGTGGTGCTCAGGTAACCGACATTGCCATTATCATCATTGCCGCCGACGACAACATCATGCCGCAGTCTATCGAAGCAATTAACCATGCCGCAGCAGCTGGAGTACCAATTGTATTTGCCATTAACAAAATTGATAAACCGGGCGCCAATCCTGAAAAAATAAAGGAACAATTGGCCAATATGAATTACCTCGTTGAAGAATGGGGCGGGAAATATCAAAGCCAGGACATTTCAGCCAAAGCAGGTGTTAATGTTGACCTTCTGCTTGAAAAAGTCTTGCTCGAAGCTGAAATGCTTGAATTAAAAGGAAATCCAAATAAACGTGCTACCGGAACCATTCTTGAATCGACTCTCGATAAAGGACGCGGATATGTTGCCACTGTTCTGGTTCAAAATGGGACACTGCGTGTAGGCGACGTCGTTTTGGCCGGACAATATTACGGTCACGTAAAGGCCATGTTCAATGAGCGTAATCAGCGTATTAATGCTGTAGCTCCTGCTGAACCTGCAATCATTCTGGGACTCGATGGTGCACCACAGGCAGGCGACAAGTTCAACGTGATGGAAAATGAACGTGATGCCCGTAACATCGCCAACAAGCGCGAACAGCTTGCTCGTGAACAGGGACTTCGTACACAAAAACACATTACCCTCGACGAAATTGGCCGCCGAATTGCTATCGGAAACTTCCAGGAGCTTAACCTGATTGTGAAAGGTGACGTTGACGGTTCTATCGAAGCACTATCTGATTCACTAATTAAGTTGTCAACAGAAGAAATTCAGGTCAATGTAATTCATAAAGCAGTAGGTGCCATTTCTGAATCCGACATCATGCTTGCTACCGCATCCAATGCCATCATTGTTGGATTCCAGGTGCGTCCTTCTGTAAATGCCCGCAAGATTGCGGAAAAAGAACAGATCGACATTCGTCTGTATTCAATCATCTATGATGCAATAAACGAAATTAAGGCGGCCATGGAAGGTATGCTTTCTCCGGAAATGAAAGAAGAAATCACCGGAACAGCCGAAATCATGGAAACATTCAATATTACCAAAGTAGGAACCATTGCAGGATGTCTTGTTCGCGAAGGAAAGATTGTCAGAAAAGACAAAGTGCGTGTTATTCGCGATGGCATTGTAATTTACACCGGAACACTTGGTTCACTCAAACGCTTTAAAGACGATGTAAAAGAAGTATTGAAGGGTTATGAGTGTGGTTTGGACATCGACGGATACAACAATATACAGGTTGGTGATTTCGTTGAAGCCTTCTCGATGGTTGAAGTTGCAAAAACGCTATAATTCAGTAACAAAAATGAAATAAAAAACCCTGAGGTGTAAACCCCAGGGTTTTTTGCTTTACTTAGGCTTCAAGCATGGCCTGATATTGAGCAGCGGACATCAAATCGTCGAGTTCAGCCTGATTTGTAAGCGAAATCTTGATCAGCCAACCTGCCCCGTAAGGATCTTTATTCACCAGTTCGGGTGAACTTTCGAGCTCTGGATTTACTTCCAAAACCTCGCCTCCAACAGGCATGAACAGGTCAGAAACAGTTTTAACAGCTTCAATTGTCCCAAAGGTTTCACCTTTGTCCAGGGTTTCGCCCTGAGTCTCTATTTCAACAAAAACAATGTCGCCCAGTTCGCCTTGAGCAAATGAGGTAATTCCAACTGTGGCTACTTCACCCTCAACACTAATCCATTCGTGTTCGCTGGTGTACTTTAAATTTTCAGGAAGAGTCATATCGTATTTTTTTGCGGTTATGCTGAATCAAAAGTAATACTATTTTTTCATTTAAATCTTTAACAAAAATCAGTGTTATTCTTATTCCCCGAAGTTTTATTACTTTGCAGAACCAATTCCAGTTTAATGTTTCAGACTCAATTATCAGATATATCAGAACTTCAAAGAGCAGCAAAAGCATTACTAGCTTCATTCCCTGATGAGCGGGTGTTTGCCTTTTATGGTTCGATGGGAGCAGGAAAAACAACTTTTATTAAAGCCATTTGTCATGAACTGGGATCAACCGACCATGTGACCAGCCCATCATTTGCCCTGATCAATGAATACACCACATCGGGGAACGATTTAATTTATCACTTTGACTTTTATCGCATCAAAAAGCTGGAAGAAGCCTATGATCTGGGATATGAAGACTATATTTACAGTGGTAATTATTGCTTTATTGAATGGCCTGAAATGATTGAATCATTATTACCTTCAGAGGTAGTTGAGGTGCGAATTAGAGAATCAGAAAAAGGTGTCAGGTTGATCGAGGCATTCAAAATGTAAATTTTTAAATACTTCTGCGTATAATCACGTTCATAATTTCAATCTTTTGTCATGACCGAAAAAGACCGTTTATCTGAACATGCCAGTGGATCAACCTTTATGTTGCCCAAAGAAGAAATGCTGGAGATTCGCCGGAAAGGGAAAAAAATAAGAATAGGAATCCCTTCAGATCAGTCAAAAGTCGAATTTCGTGTTCCGCTTACCCCACAAGCTGTTGAACTACTCGTTTCGTATGGTCATGAAATTTTGGTTGAAAAAGGTGCAGGATTAGCGGCAAGCTACACTGATCTGGAATACAGCACTGCCGGAGCCCTGGTTATGGCCGGCAGAAAAGAAATTTTTGAATGCGACATTGTTCTTCGGGTATCACCATTCGACGAGTCTGAGATTGATCAGCTCAAGGGACATCAGGCTCTGGTTTCCAATCTTCAAATTAATGCACATTGTCCCGGATCAATTGCCAAACTGATGCAGAAGAAGGTGACCAACATTGCCTATGAATACCTCGAAGATGAAGATGGCAGTAAGCCGGTTGTTCAGTTAATGAGCCAAATTTCGGGGAGTACTGCTGTAGTGCTTATTAATGAGTATATGAGCAAATCGCGGAACGGCAAAGGAGTTCTGTTGGGAAGTGTAACCGGAATATCACCGGCCGAACTGGTGATTCTAGGATCAGGAACAGCTGCCGAATCAGCGGCAAGGGCTGCGTTAGGCATGGGAGTTATCGTTAAAGTATTTGATGATAATCTGAGCGGATTGCGCCGATTGGAAGAAAAACTTCCTCAGCGCATTTTTACCTCGGTTTTTTACCCGAAAGTAATGAGGAAAGCCTTGAAGTCAGCTGATGCAGTTCTTGGCGCCATGCCGGTAGGCATGCCTCCATCGTTCAGAATTTCAGAAGACATGGTGAAAAAAATGAAACCCGGCTCAGTAATTATTGACTTGAATGTCAGTCAGGGTGGCTGTTTCGAAACTTCACGATGTACCGACCTTAATAACCCGAGTTTCGTCGAACATGGAGTGGTTCATTATTGCGTACCCAATGTTCCGGCCATTGTTTCCCGAACGGCATCCATTGCCCTGAGCAATGTATTAATTCCCATATTAATTTCGATTGGGGAAATTGGCGGAATTGACAATTACATCAAGAATTCAAAAAGCTTCAGGAAAGGGGTTTACATTTATAATGGCATTTTAACCAATGCTCCTTTGGCTGAAAAGTTTAATCTGCCGTACAAAGATATCGATCTCCTTCTGGCCGTTTTCTGATTAATCCTCAACCAGCATCAACATAGAAATTGCCGGAACCTTTATTTCATCACCGGAAATATACGAGGTGCTGTCCGGGTCAATCGAAGTACCGTATGCAACTATTCGCCAGCGGATATGAGGCATTAATCCAAATGTAATTTCATTCCGGTTGCCATTAAAAACAAGTAAAATAGTTCGCCAGTCGTCGTCGTTGGCATGATTGACCAAAACATACGAAGCCACACCAGGCTGGTAGTCAGTTGAGAAGATCAAATGATCACGAATCTCCGCTGAAGATGTCATCCGGAATGCTGGATGCTCTTTTCTAAGCCGAATTAGTGACTGATAATAGCTGAATATCTGAAGGTAGGTACTTTTTCGTTCCCAATCTATCTGATTGATGCGATCGGGAGATTTGTAGGAATTATGCTCTCCATATTTGGTCCGCCCCATTTCATCACCCGCATGAAGAAACGGTATTCCCTGAGAAGTAAGCACCAAAGCTCCGGCCATCATAACCATTCGGGACAATTCATCCGCTGTTGCTTCCGGACAACTTAAAGCCAGTTTATCGTAAAGGGTAAAATTATCATGGCACGAGGCATAGTTTATACATTGCCAGGGCTCTGCCGCCCAGGGCGCTTTCGAGCGTTCAACATATCCGTAAACAATCTGCGGATGGTAACAGGCTCCAACCATGCCAAATTTTATATTCTCTTCCTGAATGGTTTGTCCGCTAACAAATCCTTTGCTCGTCGAAACAAAATTGTCTCCCTTAATTCCATCCCGGAAGTCATCATTAAAAACAGCAATCCGGTTCAGGCGTGTGACGTTGGCCTTTACAGCCCTCCAGTGCTCATCAAGCGGACTTCTGTCAGCGGCCCAGCCTTCACCATAAATAAGAATTGAGGGAGAAATACTATCCAGACTTG
Organism: uncultured Odoribacter sp.; assembly: GCA_964422425.1. Classification (GTDB taxonomy): domain Bacteria; phylum Bacteroidota; class Bacteroidia; order Bacteroidales; family Prolixibacteraceae; genus Aquipluma. Next base: position 1,902 of record CAYRBM010000187.1, on the reverse strand, counting down.
CCCTGATCTGATTCATGGTTTCTAAATCGTAAATCCCCATTAAATCAAACCGGAAACCATCTGCATGAAACTCGTTAGCCCAGTACCTCAGCGAATCAATAATGTATTTGCGCACCATCGGTCGTTCGGTAGCCATCTCGTTACCGCAACCGCTGGCATTTGAGAAAGTACCGTTGGATTTTTGCCGGTAATAATATCCCGGAACAGTTTGGTTAAACCAAGATCTCCGTGTAAAAGCTGTATGGTTATATACCACATCAAAAACAACTCCTATTCCAGCCCGGTGCAGCGATTGAACCAACATTTTCAATTCGGTAATGCGCGAAGTATCAGCTGGATTTGAAGCATAACTTCCTTCCGGAGAATTAAAATTCTGAGGATCGTATCCCCAATTGTACGATTGATCGGGTTCGAGTTCGTCAACGGTTAGAAAATCATAAACAGGCAGCAGATGCACATGCGTAATTCCCATTTCCTTAAGGTGTTCTATTCCTGTACTCAATCCTTGCGGAGAGACTGTTCCCTCTTCTGTAAATGCCAGGTATTTTCCTCTATTTTTTATCCCCGATGACGCAGAAATAGAAAAATCACGAACGTGCAATTCGTAAATCAAGGCATCAGTCACATGTTTAAGTGTAATTCGCCGGTCACTCTCCCACCCTTCCGGATTGGTTTTTACCGAATCAAAAATAAGCCCCCGCTGACCATTTGTTCCAACGGCACGGGCATCAACCCCGGGAGTTTCGTTCATCCATATTCCATCGTTAACGCGAATGGTATAATAATATCCTTCCAAATCGCCCGAAAGAATGATAACCCAAGTTCCTTCATTAGCCTTTACAAATTGATCGATCCGAATTGGCGAACCACCCAGACTTTCCCGGTAAATGTACAATTCAACTGCGGTGGCCGTAGGCGCCCAAATTCGAATCTTTGTCTGGTCTTTGGTGTAGGTCACACCAAGGTCATTGCCTTCGTAGTAAGGATAAGCCGCGAAATCAACACCATAAAACTTCCAATCTCTCATGCGGAATTCTCTCTTTTGTTATCGGACCAATCAATTGGTTGCGATTTATGTAATCAAACTTTTGCGGAGCTTAATGCTGTTCGACCGCCACCGCCGGCCTTCTACGTCGCGAACATAAACCCTTGCCCAATAATAGGATTTGATGGACCGGTCGTATTGATGAAATGTTTCTGTCTCAAGATGAAGTTGATGAACCATGCCACTATCGAGATACATCGGATACAGTTGCTGCCCATTTGTACCGTTCAGTTTAAACCTTCGTTTAGACCAAACTTTGCGAAACTCCAGCACAGGAGCTTCCAGATCAGCCTGACGTTTACCCACATTGCGAATCGTCAGTGTAAGAATCTGAGGCCGAAAGATACGATCTTTGCCAAGCGAAACTTCAAGTTTCACCCGTTTAAAAAAACGAGTTAGACTACCAGAATTTCTGCCCTTCAGAAACCGGGCAATTTCGTAAGTCAGCAAAAGAACCAACAAAGCTGACAAAACCAGCACAATCTGGATTAAAGTCTGCCGGTCGGGCCATGGCTCATTCTGCGCAAAACTGAGCAAAGGGAATAACCCCAAAAGTATGATCATTCGCAATTTCATCCTGTATTTGAATAGATTTCCAAAAATAGCAAAAGAACTTCGATAATTCCCGAACTTTATTCTATTCAGACCATTCTATGTTTTTTGCACGAATTTCTCCTGTCATAAAAATCAAATCAAACTTGTTTGCTCCTGTGAATTATAATTCAGTCAAACAATTAACTTTGAAGTACCTGATCTTTGCCTTAATCCGAATGATGAAAATTATTTTTACCTGCTTTTTTTGTGTCGTTTCACTTTTCACTTTCAGTCAACTTTCTCCTAAGCTGGCCGATTTTCGC
>CAYRBM010000186.1:0-10541 GCA_964422425.1 uncultured Odoribacter sp. | reverse complement strand
AATGTGTTTGTGCTGAAAACCGATCTGGCCCGCTTTGTTCAGATGGACGAAACTACCTCGCACGAAATGGTGGTTCACCTAAAAAACCATGATTTGCTCAAGGAGAACGGGGAATATCTGGCACGGAAATACGATCAGTTACTGGTTCAAAACTGGCAGCAACTCACCCCTGAATTGGGTATTCTGAACGAATACGGCAACATTTACATTTACTTTTTCATTGGTATCATTTTGTTGTCGCTCGGGTTCGGTATTGTGAACACCATGCTGATGGCGGTGATGGAACGAGTAAAAGAAATCGGGATGCTGATGGCCGTTGGCATGAGCAAATTTCGCGTTTTCTGGATGCTGATGCTAGAAACTGTTTTGCTCACCCTCACCGGCGGAGTTTTGGGCATCCTGCTCGGACTATTGGTGACTGCAGCCACTTCGAAAAAAGGAATCGACCTGTCGTTCTATGCCAAAGGTCTGGAAGACATGGGTTACAGCTCGCACGTTTATCCAACAGTTGAAATCAATATGGTGGTGGTCATCGTCATTCTGGTACTGGTAACCGGGCTCATCGCCTCCATTTATCCGGCCCGAAAAGCCCTGAAGTACAAACCAGCCGAAGCGATCCGAATAGATATGTGATCCGGGTTGCGAGTTACGAGTTACGAGTTCTTTTACCCGCAACACGAAACCCGCATCCCGCAACATACTTGGAACTTGAAACTTGAAACTAATTAGATATGAACGTCATTGAAGTTAAACAACTGGAGAAAGTGTACAACGATTCGGAAGTGAAGGTACACGCGCTGAATGGTGTCGACCTGACTATCGAGCAGGGAGAATTTACCGCCATTGTCGGACCGTCGGGTTCGGGCAAAACCACTTTCCTGAACATGCTGGGCGGATTGGATCAGCCCACCTCGGGTTACATTTCCATCGGTGGAACAGAAATCAGTCAACTCAGTTCGTCGCAACTGATCGACTTCCGGCTCAACAACATTGGCTTTGTCTTTCAGGCTTATAACCTGATTCCGGTGCTCACCGCCAAGGAAAACGTGGAATTTATTATGCATCTTCAGAACCAGCCGAAAGCCGAGCGTGAAAGCCGCACGATGGCTTTGCTAAAAGCAGTCGGATTGGAAGGACGCGAAAACAGCCGTCCGAACAAACTTTCAGGAGGACAGCAACAACGTGTAGCTGTAGCCCGGGCGCTGGCGTCGAAACCCAAATTTGTTTTGGCCGATGAACCTACCGCCAACCTCGATAGTAAATCGACGGAAAACCTTCTGGAGATCATGGAAGAGTTGAATAAAAATGAGAACATTACGTTTGTTTTCAGTACACATGATCAGCGCGTGGTGAACAAAGCCCGTCGGGTGATCACGCTCGAAGACGGAAAAATTATCAGCGATGTGAGAAAATAAGTGTTCAGTCTTAGTTGACTGTATTCAAAATAAGACCCAAAAAAATGCGTATCATCTTTTTAATTTTGACATTAACGATCACAAACAAAGTTTTTGCACAGTCGAATGAAAAAATCTGGCCTGCTGAACTACAAACCGCAAAAACAACTTCCTACCTCGACGAGTTGGAGCGCGAAGTGATTCACGAACTCAACAAAGTACGCAGCAATCCGAAACGCTATGTCGAGGAATATCTGGAAGAACTGACCGGTGTCTTCTCCGGAAATTTATACACCTATCCCGGACAGGAAACTTTAAAATCGCAGGAAGGAATTGCCCCGCTGCTCGAATGCATCAAGGTGTTAAACTCGACCGAGCCTATGTTGCCGCTCCAACCAGCCAAAGGCCTCACTTTGGCGACCGAAGATTTGCTAAAAGACCAGCAGAAAAACGGTGGAATCGGACATGTTACACGCAATGGACAGACACCGCAAGGACGTATTGAAAAGTACGGAGAGTGGGATATTTGCTCTGCCGAAGACATTACCTACGGAAGTTTTGAAGCCCGGCAAATTGTCATTGCCTTGCTTATCGACGATGGTGTTCCCGATCGCTCACACCGAAAAAACATTTTAAACCCCTGTTTTCGATTTGCGGGCGTAGCTTTTGGAAAACATCCAAGCTACCAAACCGTGTGCGTTATTGATTACGCCGGCGATTATAAGGACAAAGAATAGCGCGATGTATATCAAAAAACAATAGAATCCAGAAACAAAAGGAACAACAGAAACTTAACATGACCACAATCCGCTTTAGCTTTATGCTTTTATTCCTGATTATCCTACCGTTTTCGGGGTACGTTCAGGAAAGCAAGTACAGCCTGAATGGCTATGTCAAAGAACTGTACATGTTTTATTCTCCGGAAAACCCAATTCCGGGAACCGATCTCGATTATCTTGCCACCAACATCATTCACAATCGGCTGAACCTGAAATGGTACACATCCAAAAAACTGACCACTGTTGTTGAAATGCGCAACCGGCTGATGTTTGGCAATCTGGTCACCAAATTCCCTGATTATCAGTCAACCGTTGATGTGGATAACGGGCTGGTTGATCTGTCGTGGATTACTGCCCAAAGCGACAATTGGTTTTTGCATTCGATGATCGACCGCTCTTATCTTGATTATTCTTCGGGCAAATGGCAAATCCGTACCGGACGTCAGCGAGTGAACTGGGGCATCAACCTGGTCTGGAACCCGAACGACATTTTCAACACTTTCTCCTACTTCGATTTCGACTACGAAGAACGCCCAGGAACCGATGCCGTGCGCGTTCAATATTACACCGGAACTACTTCATCAGTCGAGCTGGTGTACAAACCCGGTCGCGACCGCGAACGAACTGCAATAGCCGGAATGTACCGTTTTTCCCGATGGGATTACGATTTTCAGTTTATTGGTGGGCAGGCCGGAAACGATTGGATCTTTGGCGGAGGCTGGTCGGGCGACATCCGCGGGGCAGGGTTCCGCGGTGAACTGACACACTTCGAACCTTCAAACAGCCAATCAAACCAGGCAACCGTGGCATCCATATCGGGTGATTACACATTTTCCAACGGCTGGTACATCCATTCCAGCGCGCTTTTCAATAGCACCGGCAAACTGGGCAAAGCTGGAGGCATGTACGAACTTTTCAATCCCGATATGTCGGCTAAACAGTTATCGTATGCTCGCTGGTCGTTGTTTGGGCAGGTTTCAAAACCCATCACTCCACTTATCTCCGGGAGCTTCTCCGGAATCGTAAACCCATCCGACGGGTCGTTTTACTTTGGTCCGGCGGTAACCTATTCAGTGTTGAACAACCTCGAACTCATGCTTACGGGCCAACTCTTTTTTGGCAATTCAGGAACTGAATTTGGCGACATCGGTCAACTGGCATTCGGGAGGTTGAAGTGGAGTTTTTGAAAATGATAAATTTTTTAGGTCACAGGGTTTATTTGTAAAAACTATTGCCGAAATTTAAAAGCTAAACCAGCGAAATGACCACAGCGACAAATTCAAGATGGGAGGCACAAAAGGTGATGCAAATTTTGAGCGAAATGATATTTTCTGGTTTGTGAGTTCCACAAGTGCGCAAATAAAATACATTAATAAATATCAATATTTACCTGTGAAATAAGGAGGTCCTCATGTATTCAAACCAATTAAAAACCGCATTTGTTCTGGTCTGTTTTTTCATGACCGTTTTTACCGTAAATTCCCAGCCACTCAAAGAAATCGAATCCAACCGGGTTTCACTGCCTAATGGGTGGAAGCTTTCGCCAGTTGGAAAACTGCTGCCTGTTGGGGATCTACCTTTGAATATTGCGATTTCGCCTTCAGGAAAACTACTTGCAGTCACCAATAACGGACAAAGCGATCAGGGCATACACCTGATTGATGTCGGGAAAATGCAGCGTCTCGATTCAGTAGTTATGGCTAAAAGCTGGCTGGGGCTTACCTTCTCGAAAGACGGGAAATACCTTTATGCTTCCGGAGGAAACGACAATTGGATTGTTCAGTTTCAGGTTAAAAATGATAAAATGATTCCTTTTGACACACTGGTAATTGGCAAACGCTGGCCCGAAAAAATTTCAATTGCCGGAATTGCTGTTGACGACAACCGCCAGATGCTTTATGCTGTAACAAAGGAAAATAATTCGCTGTATGTTTTTGATCTGAAGGAGAAAAAAGTGAAATCGCAGTTCCCGTTGGGAGGGGAGGGTTATACCTGTTTATTGTCAGATGATTGTAAAATGCTTTACATCACCTGTTGGGGATGCGATAAAGTATGGTTGTTTGATACCAGTAAACAAAGCATGGCAGGTTCCATTTCGGTAGGTGACAATCCCAACGATTTATGTACCACTAAAAATGGAAAGTATTTGTTTGTGGCCAACGCCAATGATAATTCTGTTTCCGTTATTTCGCTGGAACAAATGCGGGTAATTGAGATTTTGAATTCAGCAATTTATCCCGATTCACCATCAGGATCGACCACCAACAGTTTAGCTTTAAGTGGTGACGAGAAGACTTTATACATTGCCAATGCCGATAACAATTGTCTGGCAGTTTTTGATGTAAGCAATCCGGGTAAAAGTTTCAGCAAAGGATTTATCCCCACAGGTTGGTATCCAACTTGCGTCAGAGTATTCAAAAACCAGATTTTTGTTACCAACGGAAAAGGGTTGACGTCGAAGGCCAATCCTTTCGGCCCAAGTCCTAAAAAAGAGGATGTTGAACACCATGCTGATTTGAATAAAAAACCAAAGGTGCAATACATTGGAGGCTTGTTCCGCGGGACACTTCAGGCAATATCAAAACCGGCCGACGATCAGCTCGGAATTTATTCGCAATCGGTTTACAACAATACACCCTATAAAAAGGAAACTGAAATGGTTTCGAAAGGAGAAGAAGGTAACCCAATACCATCAAAGGTTGGAGAGCCGTCACCGATCAAATATGTTTTTTACATCATTAAGGAAAACCGAACTTACGACCAGGTTTTAGGAGATATTCCGGAAGGAAACGGCGATCCGAAACTAGTGCTTTTTGGCGAGAATGTAACACCGAATCAACATGCACTGGCACGGCAATTTGTTTTACTCGATAATTTTTATGTGGACGGAGAGGTGAGTGCCGACGGGCATAACTGGACCATGGGAGCTTATGCTACCGATTATCTGGAGAAGAACTGGCCCACCAGTTATGGCGGCCGCGGTGGTTCGTATCCGGGAGAGGGGGGTCGTGAAATAGCTAATAACAAGAATGGATTTCTGTGGGATTTTTGTAAACGATATGGTGTGTCGTATCGGAGTTACGGCGAGTTTATCGGCGACAATAACAAACCAAACATTCCTGCATTAAAGGATCATTTCTGTGAAAATTACGTTGGCTGGGATATGTCAATACGCGACACCGTCAGGTTTCGCTGGTGGAAACAAGACTTCGAAAAACTTCTTGCCGCGGGAAAAGTTCCGCAGTTTAACAGCATACGTTTTGGCAACGATCACACAGAAGGATTGAGGATAGGCAGACCTACTCCGTTGGCACATGCTGCCGACAATGATTTGGCTGTTGGTCTTTTTATTGAATATCTCAGCCATTCGCCAATTTGGAATGAAAGTCTGGTGGTTATCGTGGAAGATGATGCCCAGAATGGTCCTGACCATGTGGATGCTCACCGTTCAACAGCCTATCTGGCAGGCGGATTTGTAAAGCAAGGATTTGTTGATCATACCATGTATTCAACTTCTTCAGCACTGCGGACCATCGAACTCATTTTAGGACTTCCACCGATGACCCAATACGATGCTGCTGCAGAGCCTTTGTGGAGATGTTTTAACAAAACAGCCAACCATCCGCCATTCAAGGCACTGCCCAACCGGGTTGACTTAAACCTGAAAAATACAGCAGATAACAAGATGTCGAGATTAAGCGAAACATTCGACTTCAGTAAAGAAGACCGTGTTCCCGATGCGCAGTTTAATGAAGTGATTTGGGCTGCCATTCACGGGTTGAACAGTGTTTGCCCGGCACCGGTTCATGCGGCATTCTTTACGGTTGAAAAAGAAGATGACGATGATTAGCAAAAAAGAGAGCGGGTAATTTTTAAATGCCCGCTCTCTCTTTTCTTGTTAGGATTTTGTTCTACTTCAACCCTGCAATCTGGTCTTCAAGCACTTTGATTTTGGCTTCGGCATCGGCCTGTTTGGCGCATTTAGTGGCCACAACACCAACATTTTAAAGTACTTTGCTCGATTTGATTTTTACTTCGGTAATTTGATGAACTTCAACGTCAACACATTCAATATTGCTTTGATCAAAAAGAACAACATTAACACCATCTCTTTGTAAGGAACTATTAAATTGAATACCATCAGCTTCTATATTGAAACGGATGAATTCACAAATAAACTGGGTTGGAATGTATTCTAATTCAGAATCGTATCGACGCAATGGTCTGGAAAGATCTTTACTTATGGCATCTTTAATGAGCTTTTCCTTAGTGAAACTTATAATCTGACCTTCTTGTGTAAATGGGCTAAACTTTTGTGTGAAATCAACAAGCGTTAATTCAATATTGTCTTTTATTCGAAATGTTCCAATACTAATATTATCTAAAAAAGTAGCTCTTGCTTCGTACAATGTTGTTTCTAAGGCTTTACTAAGATATAAATATGGAATGCCTTGAGGATTTGCCCTTCCTGCTGTGGCAAAATACTTCTCAGGCTTGCCCATACTTTCTTTATTAAATGGATTAACCTGACCATTTTGATTTATACGAGCACGAAAAAGCAAATTTTTGGAGTCTATTTTTGCAGAAATCTTGAGTATTGAATTCCAATTAATTCCTGTCATTTCCTCAATATCTGTAAGGAAACGGCGCTCCCACTTTAAGTCATCTTTTAAATTATACCAGTATAATACACTTTCAGAAATCTCATCGACATAAGTAACAGGAATCATTGGATCAAATTTCGAACTTGGTAATGATACCCCTTTTACCGAAGCTAGAGATGTTAAAACAGCAGAACTGGAAAGAAACTTCGTTCCAGTGTCAATTGAAGAAAATATAGACCAGTCTTCTTGAATGATCTCTACTAAAGGTCTCCCCTCTATATTATCATGCTTGAATATTGTAATGAATTCAGTAAAGAAATCCAATATTTCATTAACATCAACAGTGCTACCATGCTCTCCACAACAATCACATTTCCCTTGTACTATAGATGTAGAAACGATAAATTGTTTGATTTCTAAATCGGCAAAGCATTTATCGCAAACATTCATGTCTAATGAATTATCTTTTATAAAACACTGTTTATTAATTCGATATGGCTTTTTATAGAAATCTTTTTTAAGACTCCAAGTCCAGGATATTGAGCATCACGATAATATCCAACCAATTCTTTTATTGCTTTGTTAGAATAGCCTATTTTATTAAAGAACTCAACCGCTTTTAATGCCGCTTCCCCAAATTTTCCTTGTATGTTGGTGTTGTCGTCATTTGTATCTGAAACAAAATGCCGGATCCAAATTTCTTCTTCGTTCTTCTCATAAGTTAAATGAATAGCTACAGCATAAGGTAATCTACCTCCTTCAGAGTAGTCACTTGATAATACAGTGTAATCTCCAAATCCGCTGTACCCATCATCAATAAAACAGCGATGTTCTTCTGTAAATCTTTCTTCCGAAATATCCACATAGTCTGCATTTTTCTTTTGCGGCTTAAACTGATCATCGAACCGAATGACTTCTTTTCCTAGTTTGTTTAGCTTTCTTTTTAGTGACCGATTATCTCCAGAGATCAAAACTTTGGTTATTTGGGGTAATTCTATGAGCTCAATAAAACTAGAATCATCTATATCAACACTAGCTGTGCAAATTAGCATGACCCTTTGAAACTCCTCAACTTCAATATGTTTTTTAATCTTTTCTGAATTGCTTGTTACAATATAGGCAGGTATCCACTTTTTTGTATCCGAAAGTTCATCACTTAATTCAGTCAATATCAGCCGCATTTTGCCTACAATTTCACCACATTGAGGATTTAGTACTAAAGCAAATGGAAAATCTGCACCTATGAATTTATTCAAAGCAATCTTCATACTATTGAAACTTGCCTTTACTGGTTCAATTACTGGCAAAATCTTAGAATCACCTTCATTAAAATCAATAAATTCTCTGAGCGCAAGTAGTTCGAATTGCTTTCCTCTCAAATACGGATAATACATAGATTTAGAGTTTTATAGGTTGACTTAGCTTTAGATCAAGCAGTTGGTAGTCTTTTTGACTGATCTTCAAACTTAAACACAGTTGCCTTAGTTCTTTATAAAAGCTTTGAAGTAATTGTGTATTTGAAGCCCTTTTTTTCAATTCAGCAATAAAAAGATCATTCAATTTATTGTTCGGGATCTGCTTCATTAACAACGAACATTCATCAAACATCCGAAATCCATTCACATGAGGCAATTGACCAAAATAATTCACGATAATGTTTTTGTACTCCTGAGTTCGAATACTCCTCATTAAAACATTAACGTCGATTTCATCAGAAACAACAGCTTTTCTAATCTCCTCCATTCTATGAGAATGTCCTTTTTTTGTAATTGCTATGATTCCGATTTTCTCGTCAGTTATTAAATACTTCTCAATCAGTGATTCGTGGGTTACAACATAGCATTCTTTAAAAATTCTTGTATAATCATTCAACTGACCAATTAATCTTTTTTCAGAATCTAGTTCTGTTTTTATTTCAAAAGCTTTACTAGTGCCGTTAAATAACACCATGTCTGCTACGGAGTTCCCAACTTTGAATTCATTAATTACAACGGTATTTTTTGTTCCGTATTTCTTTAAAAGCAACTCGTTAATCAATTCATTCTTATAGATATACTCACATCTATAGTCTTTTTTTAATGAATTGTAAGCATACTTTATATAATCAGAATAAGTGAACAGACTAGTACCAACCTTAGCACCATCGTAACGTTCAATTTTTTTATTAATAAACTCGAAATCGTCACGCTTCAACAGTTGCAAAAAAGATGTACTTGAGAAAACGCTGGCATAGCTTCTCAACTTTTCTTTTTGGCTATTTGCGATTTGCTTTTTCATAAATAAATCGCATTATATAGATTCGTTTTCAATTAGTTTAATGTTCAAATATACAACTTTCAATTGTAGTTTACTTACAAAAAGCGCATTATGAATTAAGTAAAAAGACAGAAGGATTTTACTTTCCAAATAGTAAAATCCTTCTGTAAAAATTAAAGAATTAGCATTACAACTCTTTATTTCAACCCCGCAATCTGGTCTTCCAGTACTTTGATTTTGGCTTCGGCGTCAGCCTGTTTGGCTCGTTCGGTGGCCACAACAGCTTCAGGAGCGCTACTCACAAAACGTTCGTTGCTTAGTTTTTTCATTACCGAAGCAAGGAAACCTTTGGCGTAATCCAATTCCGCCTGAAGTTTTTTCAGTTCTTCTTCCACGTCGATGGTGGCGCCAAGTGGCACATAGAAAGTCGTTGATTTCACCAGGAACGAAGCGGCCAATTTTACTTCTTCCGAAACTTCATTCATCGCAGAAAGGTTTCCCATTTTTACCAGCACCGCGTTGAATTCCGAAGCATAACCTTTGTCGCCGGGAATCACGGCCAGTTCAATCTGGTCTTTATTCGGAATGTTGTTTTTGGTGCGAATGGTGCGCAGTCCGGCGATGGCTTCTTTTACATCTTCGAAGCGGTTGATCATGTCTTCGTCGTAGCCGGTTGATTTTGGCCAGGCCGAAATCATTATGCTTTCGCCTTGTTTGCGTTCTTTCAGCAACTGCCATATTTCTTCTGAAACAAACGGCATAAACGGATGCAGGAAGCGCAGCACGTCGTCGAAAATATCAATCAGTTCTTCGTAAGTTTTACCGTCGATGGGTTGCTGGTAGGCAGGTTTCACCATTTCGAGCAACCAGCCCGAGAACTCATCGCGAACGGTAGTGTAAACGCTCATCAGCGCATCCGAAATGCGGAATTTGTCGAAATGGTCGTCAGTTTGCTCCACAATCTGGCTAAACTTCTCGCGGAACCAGGCAATGGCCAGTTTCGAATGTTCCGGCTGCGGAATTTTGTTGTCCACTTCCCAACCATTCACCAAACGGAATGAGTTCCAGATTTTGGTTACGAAACCGGCACCTTGCTGCGGCAAACTTTCGTCGAAAAGCAAATCGCCACCGGCAGGCGAACAAAGCAACATGCCCACGCGAACACCGTCGGCGCCATACGTGGCAATCAAATCGAGCGGATCGGGTGAGTTACCGAGCGATTTCGACATTTTCCGGCGAAGTTTGTCGCGCACCATCCCGGTGAAATACACATTCTTGAACGGGAACTGATCGCGGTATTCGTAACCGGTAATGATCATTCGGGCCACCCAGAAGAAAATAATGTCAGGGGCAGTTACCAAATCGTTGGTTGGGTAATAATATTGAATTTCCTTGTTTTCAGGATCGCGAACACCGTCGAAAACCGAGATTGGCCACAACCAGCTTGAAAACCAGGTATCCAAAACATCTTCATCCTGATGCAGGTCGGCCATAGTCAGCGTAGCATT
>CAYRBM010000185.1:9443-10567 GCA_964422425.1 uncultured Odoribacter sp. | reverse complement strand
GATGGACAATTATAGTTTGTCATCGGTTAACACTACAACGGCAACAATAACGCAGTTGGCCTTAACCGGATCGTTCACGGCGCAGGACAAGACCTATGATGGGACTACCATTGCCACAGTGACCAGCTATTCGGTATCGACCAAAATAGGTACCGAAGATGTGAACATCAGCGGAGGTACTGCCACCTTTGACACGAAAGACCGTGGTACGAACAAAACCGTAACACTTGTTGGCGCCACCTTAACCGGAACAGCGATGGACAATTATAGTTTGTCATCGGTTAACACTACAACGGCAACAATAACGCAGCGAACGCTCACACTATCCAATTTTGCTGCCGACAGTAAGTATTACGATGGAACGACTGTTGCTACTGGTATCGGATTTAATGATGACCGCGTTGCCGGCGACAACCTGGCATTTTATCGCGAAGCCACTTTTGAAAATGCAGTGGTAGGTAACAATAAAAATGTAAACTACAGCAATATTGCCATTTCAGGTGGACTTGATAAAAACAATTATACGCTGGCATCAACAACTGGTGTAGCTATTGCAAGTATATGGGTGAAACCAGTTACAGTAACGATAACGGGGGTTAACAAGGAATACGATGGCACAACGAATGCTATGGTTACTCTCTCCGGTAATTTTGCAGAGGGAGATGTTGCCTCTGTTACACTAACTTATGCGAGTGCTAACTTTAGCGATGCAACAGTAGGCAATGGAAAGACTGTTTCTGTTACCGGAATTGCTTTGACCGGGGCAAAGGCCGATCAATATTCACTTGCCTCAACAACCGGTACCACTACGGCAAATATCACTGTTATTCCCAGAGCTATTACTGTTGCAGATGTAACACCCTATACTTATAACGGTTTAGCTCAGGGGCCGGCCTCTGCAAATGTATCGGCTGGTACAGGCGCTGTTACATACAGTTATTCCGGAACAGGTTCAACCACCTATTTGGCAAGCAGCACAGCACCAACGGCGGCAGGAACTTACCAGGTTGTTGCAACGGTTGCAGCTGATGGAAATTATGCAGGTGCAACTTCACAACCTTATAACTTTACAATCGGAACCCGTTCGGTAACGATAACAGCTGATGCAAAATCGAAGACTTATG
>CAYRBM010000185.1:6049-9343 GCA_964422425.1 uncultured Odoribacter sp. | reverse complement strand
TTCACAGGAACGCTTACCCGAACGACAGGCGAAACGGTTGGAACATATTCCATCAACCAGGGCTCGGTTGCATTAAACAGTAATTATGCTTTGAGTTTTGTATCTCAGAACCTGACAATCGGAACCCGTTCGGTAACGATAACAGCTGATGCAAAATCGAAGACTTATGGCGATACTGATCCTGCACTGACTTACCAGATAAGTTCAGGCAGCCTTGTCGGTAGTGATGCTTTCACAGGAACGCTTACCCGAACGACAGGCGAAACGGTTGGAACATATTCCATCAGCCAGGGCTCGGTTGCATTAAGCAGTAATTATACTTTGAGTTTTGAATCTCAATATCTAACCATTGTAGCTAGAGGTTTGACTGTATCAGGAACAGTTGCAAATAACAAGCCATATGACGGAACTACCTTGGCCACATTATCAGGTGCTACATTACAAGGTGTAGTCAGCGGTGATGATGTTACTTTGGGCGGATCAGCAACTGGAACATTTGTACAATCAGCAATTGGAAATAATATTGATGTGATAACATCTATGACCCTTTCAGGAGCTGATGCTGGTAACTATTCACTGACTCAACCTTCCGGATTGAAAGCCAATATTACAGTTGTTGGTCAATCCATTTCATTAAGCAAGGGCTGGAACATCATATCTTTCAATGTGTCGCCGGTAAATAGCGATTTGAAAACAATTCTGCAGCCGTTAATTATTTCGGGTGAATTGATTAAGGTGATGAACCAATCTGGATCGACTATCGAAAACATTGGAAGCTGGATCAACGATATCGGAAACTCGGTATCTACAGAAGGATACAAAGTAAAGGTATCGCAGAATACCATCTTTCAGGTCAACGGATCGTCGGTAACACTTCCGTTAACCATCAATTTATCAGAAGGATGGAATATTATTTCGTATCCGGCTCAAAATTCTCAGAATGCGCAGGCTGCCGTTCAGTCTTTAATTGATTCCGGAAAATTAATTAAGGTAATGGATGAAGCTGGTAACACCATCGAGAATATTTCGGGAACATGGTTTAACGTAATTGGAAATTTCATTCCGGGAGAAGGGTACAAAGTGAAAGTCAATGGTGCTTGTAGTTTGGTAATCAACGAAGGGCCTAAATCGGCCATCATTGCGAAGACCAAATATCCTGCCACGCATTTTGAAACGGTTTACTCCGGCAATGGCTTCGATCACATGAATGTTTACATCACTAATTTGGCTAACTCCGGAATCCGTTTGGGAGACGAAGTTGCTGTATTTGACGGATCGCTTTGTGTAGGTGCTGTTCAGGTTAACCAGGATCACGTATGGACTGGTATAGTAGGTATTCCTGTATCGGCAAACGATGAACTGATGCATTCAGCTAATGGATATACAAAAGGACACACGTTAAGTCTGAAATTATATGCCGGTGGACAGGAACGAATTCTTCAATACAAGACGACAGGTATTTCAACGAATCTGTTTGATCCCGGAACATCAACTTTCCTAAACGTCGTGGGCAATTCGGTTACAGGTCTAATCGATGTAACCGCTGTAGAATTCAAATGCTATCCAAATCCGTTTGAAGATGAATTGAAGATTGAAATATCTCAGCCTGCAGGAAATAAAGTACATGCTGAAGTGATCGATGTCATGGGAAGGAAAATTATCGATTTGTACAACGGAATCTCAACCGGATATGACTTGATAAAATGGAACGGAACAAATGGCCGGGGAATGAAAGTTTCTCCGGGAATTTACTACGTGCGTTGCAACGGACAGGTAAGCAAGGGGATTGTTAAAAAATAGAAATAATAAAATAGGAATACAATGAAAATTTATTTAGTACTGATTGCTGTAATGATCTGGTCATATACCGGGTTGGCACAGACGCACTTCACATCAGCGCATGCAGGAACGAATGCAGAGGCTTATATGAATGTTTGGGTATATTCTGCAAAAATCGGTGGCGTCAATCTTCAGGCTGGCGACGAGATTGCTGTTTTCGACGGAAGTGTTTGCGTTGGGGTTAAAGCTTTGGGAAGTGAGCTTACTTCGCCGGTTTCTGTAAAAGCAGCTAAAACTGATGCCGGACTTTCGAACGGATATGTGTCGGGTCATTCGATGACCGTAAAAATCTGGGATTCGTCGGCCAGCAAAGAATACAATGCATCGGTCGAGTTTAAAGCTGATTCTCCTGTTTCAGTTTTTACCGACAATGAGTCCGCCTATGTCAACTTAACGGTTGTTGAAGCGCTGACTGTGACTTTAACCGCTCAAAATAAGGAATACGATGGAACAGATGCCGTAACAGCCGGATACACCGTATCTGGAGGAACGATTTCCGGAAACGTTGTGGTCACGGTGTCGAATGCGAAGTTCGGCAATAAAAACATCGGAACAGGAAAAACCGTTACTGCCGATATTACTGTAACTGGTTCTGATGCATCAAACTACACATTCACTTTGGTAAAAACGACTACTGCCAATATTACGGCAAAAGCTTTAACGGTTACCAGTGCTTCAGCCCAGAACAAAATCTACGACGGAACTACGGCAGCTCAGGTAACTGGTGCAGCCTTGTCCGGAGTAGTTAGTGGCGATGCCGTAAGTCTTTCGAATGGCGGTGCCGGAACATTTGCCCAAACAAACGTAGGTAACGACATAGCAGTGAATACCGCTATGTCGTTAACCGGTACCGATGCCGGAAACTATACCCTGACTCAGCCATCAGGATTGAAAGCAAATATTACCATTCGTGCTACCACGATTAAACCCGACGCACGAAGCAAAAGTTATGGCAGCGCCGACCCGGCATTAACCTATCAGGCTGTTCCGGCCATTGTATCAGGTGAAAGTTTTACAGGGGCAATTGGTCGTGCTTCTGGCGAAAGCGTCGGAACATATGACTTTACATTAGGGAATCTAACGGCGAGCGCCAACTATTCGTTAACTCTCGATGCGTCACCGAAATTCCAGATTACCCGAAAGGCACTTTACCTATCGGGATTAAATGTTTCAACCAAAGTATACGATGGAACAACCAGCGCGATTCTCTCCGGAACTGCGTCTTTATCCGGGGTTATCGGTTCCGAGACAGTGTCGTTATCAGGTACACCTTCCGGATCATTTTCAACATCTTCTGCCGGCAGCGGAATTGTTGTCAACATTTCGGGACTTTCATTAACCGGAGCTAATGCAGGTAACTATACACTCATTCCTTCCATTACCGGGACTATATTACCAAAAGAGTTAACTGTAAGACCTGATAACAAGACAATATCTTACGGAGCTTCGATGCCA
>CAYRBM010000185.1:0-5949 GCA_964422425.1 uncultured Odoribacter sp. | reverse complement strand
GCACAACTTCAGAAGCATATAGCTTTACCATCAAAAAGAAAGAGTTAACTGTTAGCGGGGCTTCGGTACAAAATAAAGAGTACGACGGAACTACATTGGCGGTCATTTCAGGAGCAGTTCTGGTTGGGAAAATCAGCGGCGACGACGTTTCGCTGGGTACTCCAGTGAACGGGACTTTTGCTCAAAATGGAGTTGGAACCGGAATAGATGTTTCTGCGTTATCGATGTCGCTTACCGGCTCTGCTGCTTCAAATTATAACTTGATTTATCCGACCGGACTTAAGGCCGATATCAACAAAAAAGCACTGACCATTACTGCAGGTAGCAAATCGAAATGTTACGGTTCAACTGTAGCATTTGCCGGAACCGAGTATACAACTTCGGGCTTAGTTACGGGTGATGCAGTATCAGGTGTAACGCTTACATGCAATGGATCGGCAACTGACGCAGCTGTTGGTTTATACGATATCGTCCTGTCGGCACCGGTTGGTACCGGTTTGGCAAACTATACCGTAACATTTGTGAATGGGAAATTAACAGTTGACGCATTGCCTGTTCCTGCCATATCCGGTTCAGCATCGGTTACTCAGGCTCCAGCCACAGTAACTTATACAACCGATGCCGGTATGAACAATTACGTGTGGACTGTTACAGCAGGTGGGAAAATAACTTCAGGTGCCGGAACGAATAAAGTTGTTGTTGACTGGTCTGAAATATCCAATCAATCGATTACTGTTTCATACACCAATGTTAATGGATGTTCGGGAACAGCCACAAAATCAATCACACTGTTTCCTTTGCCAACGGCTGTTTTAAGTGGAAGTGCAACTATTTGTCCTGAAACAGTTACAAAACTGAGTGTAGTTCTTACTGGTACAGCTCCGTGGAAAATTACTTACAGCGATGGAACGATTTCTAAAACAGTAAGCAACATTGTTACCAGTCCTTATCTAATTGATATTATTCCTCCTTCAGGAGCAACAACTACTTACACCATAACTGATGTTACGGATGCGAATAACATGTCTAATAAAGGTTCAGGAACTGCTGTTGTAACGGTTTACCCTCTTATTTCAGCACCAAATCTAACCAATGTGGGAACAATTTGTTATGCAAATGAGGCCATTATTTCTGCAACTGTTCCTTCCGGACAGTCTGGTTTGGTTAAATATCAATGGCAAATCAGTAATGACAATATTAATTGGACTGACATTACAGATGCAACAGGACTTAATTATTCGACTGGGTCTCTTTACAGCTCGTCTTACTTTAGAATAGTAGCCTCAATAAATTCGTGTGCAGTTGTGAGAAGTAACATTATCAAGGTTGTTGTCAATGAGCCTTTGACGAATGCAACCATTTCTTCTGATCAATCAACGATTTGCTATGGGGATATTCCATCAAAACTAACAGCTACAGCTTCTTCAGGCGGTAATGGAAAATTTAGTTATCAGTGGCAAAAAAAGGTTTCAGGAGTTTGGGAAAATATTACAAATACAACGCTGACGTACCAGCCTGAAACAATGACTTCGTCTACTTCATTTCGATTAATTACGCGGGATACCGGAGTGCCAAGTTGTGGATCTGTATTTAGCAATGAGTTTACTATTCATGTTAAAAATCCAACAACAGGAGGTGTTATCGGAAATGATCAAAAAATTATCAGTGGAGCCAATCCTGCACCAATCATTTCGTCTCAGGCAGGATCAGGAAGCGGAACTTTAAAGTACGAATGGGAATATTCAACTGATAATGGGTTAACCTGGAATATTATCTCAGGAGAGGTGAATGCCGGATATTCTCCCAAAAATTTAATTTTACCTACCTGGTATAGAAGGATAACCGTATCATCAGAAAACTCTGTAGTTTGTAAAGCTAGTTCAAATGTTGTTAAGGTTGCTATGTGGCCTACAGCTGTCGATCCTGAGTTTTCGGATGAAAATAAATTTACAGCATATCCACTGAGAACTAATGAAATCAAAATAGTTGGAACTGTCAAAATCAGAACAATTGCACGTCTTTTTGATGTTCAGGGTAAAGAGATTATTCATAAAAATCTTGAATTAGGCGAAATAAATAGTCTTTCAACTATTGGTGTAAAAAGTGGTATTTATTTTCTGTCTGTTATTAATAATGAAGGTTCACAGAATTTTAAACTTTTTCTACAGGAATAAACTGAAAGAATTTTTTATCTTAAATATTTGTGATAATTTGGATACACCTATCTGAGATTTAAAATCAATTCGTTTTGACAAGGCAGTTTAAAAGACTGCCTTGTTTTTTTCTGGAATCCATACTTGAAACTCAATTAAAAATCAGCTATATGCGCGGATAAAACTGATGCATTGAGATCACTTGTTTTTTTAAGTTTCTGTTTGTTACCTTGAAGCTTAAAATTCTCCTGCGGGAAAATAACCCCAGTACATATCAACAAAAGGACAACTGTCTATATCTAGTCCATCCTTTGCTTGAACTTGATAGAAGATCATGTTTTAAATTTACCAAGTTACAAAAGCTCTATTGATTTGAAATATAAGCTAATTGTAGTCATACATTTCGTATTCATTTTCTAAATCCTGAGTTTATGCAAAATAAAGTATTACAAATTGGACTTAGAGTTATAGGATTAGTCCTCATAGTAGTCTATTTTCTTATTGATACTGGAGAAGGAAATCTGAAACTTGATATTCAATCATCTAAGGTTCTGATGCCTGCAGCATATAAAGTATATTCCAATCCCCAAGTCATGAATGGGCAATATTACCTCTTTAAAATGCTGGTAACCAATGAAGAGAAAAAAGCGATGGAAAACATTAGTATTTCTTATCGAATTCCCCGATATATCGAATGGACAGAAATTACCACTATCAAACGAATTCTCCCAGGTCAATCAGTTGTTGTGTCCTGCTTTCCTGCTTTTGATGATAAAATAGTTGAAAAAATGACTAGTTCACAGCAAGTTGTAGAAATAAAACTTAGTTCAGGAATGTACCGGCAGGAAGAATCTTTTGCTATTGAAATAAAAGGACGAAGTGACTTTGTTTATACTTCCATTCCTGCATCCGAAATAAGCAGTTATTCCGAAATGACTGATAATTCTGAATTATTGGCTTGTTTCGTTACTCCGGAAGATCCGATTGTCCAGTATTATACTCAACAAATTCAGGAGAAAATACTTAAAGGTGAAACAGCTTCGGTTACAAGGGATCCTAACGAGGCTGTCCGGTTTTTAGCTGGTATCTATCAGGCTGCTCTTCAAACGCACATGGTTTACAGCGGAACAAAAGGAATTCCTGAAAACTTTGACGATGTTAACTCTTTAGTTCAGCATTTACGTTTACCACGTGAGGTAATCACTGGAAATACTGGTTTGTGTATCGAATTATCCCTTTTGTATGCAAGTATCATGTCAAATGCAGGATTAAGCCCTGTCATATTTCTGGTTCCTGGTCATGCATTTCCTGGGTTTGTTATGAATAATCAATATTTTGCTATTGAAGCAACCGGTATTGGAGGAGAGGGACTTGGAAAGATTTCTTCACCTCAAGAGGCTTTTGAAACCGGAATGAAAGAGTTACAGCAGGCATTTCAGGCGATGCAGACAGGTGATTCGAGATATCAGGTTATCGATATCAATCAGTTATTTGCAGAAGGAATAAAGCCTATGGAGCTTAGGGATGATTCCTTTCTTCGCCAAAAAGTTGATGAACTTGCCCGATCATTTGGAAGTAATTCGGTTGCTCAAATTAGTCAGCCACATGTCAATGGAGGACAATCAACCAGAGTTGATGAAAGCAGTAGTGGTAATTCTGGAAATGCGGGACTGTTGACCTACTCAGGACCAGTAAATTTTCAATACCCTTCCGATTGGAGTGTCCAGCATAATCCAAATCCTACACTTCCATTTTTAATCAGTCAGATTAATTCTCCGGGCAACAAGGCTTCGGCTGAAGTATATAAGCTGCCAGGAGTATCAGGAACTGATGAAGCTATGCGCTATTTATCACAAGTTTTTGCCAGTTATGGCATATCCATGAGTTTTCAAATAATGAATGAAACTTATAATGGTTATCAACTTTATTCGGGAAGTACCAGTGGCAATGCAAATACAGTAAAATGGGTAGCTTTATTTAAAGTGGTTAATGGAGGTGTCGTTGGTTTTGCTGTTGGTGCGCCATCCCAATATTTCTCTGCTTATCAGCAAATTTTCAATGCGATCTTATCTTCAACCAATTGAGGAAGGTTTAATCTATTTTAAATTCAAAAATTATCATTATGAAATTACCTATTAATATCATATTCCTAATAATCATGGCCGTAACAGCTTTCGGCCAAAAAACAATAGAACCGTTAAAACAAACCATTACATTTAAAGTTGACCAGCTGGGGAATAGTGAAGTAGAAGCAGGCATGCAATTAAATGCATCACAATGGGATTATTTTAAACGTAACATTGGTAGTAATGTTTCTATCCTCAAACGTGATATGGAACGAGCTTTGCCAACCATGTTTCTTAAAGATTTTCGTTATGAGGAGCAGGCTATGGAGCGAAGATATATTTTAAGATTCAAAGCCTTAGGGGTGGCCAAGCTGAAGGAAAGAAATAAATGGGTTGTTGATCTTGAATCGAAAAATCCGGATATTACCCCACTCTCTGATAATGCTTATCTGATGACTTCAAACCTGCTCATGAATGGAGGTTTGATACAACAGACAATTAAAGTATTTCTACCCGATGAAGCCAAAAATATCACTATTGAAAAAGATTCTTTTGGAACAGCTTTATTCGTTTACCAGTTAAATAACGGCCTGTCAGGATCATTTCCTTATTTATTAGCTACAGGAATTCTCCTGATATTAATTTCTGCTGTTTTATTCTTTTTACCCAAGTTACAAACTTTTAAAAAGCATTAGGACATTTTAGGTATGTTGAGACCTAAAATTTTGATATATCTCTTGCTGTTTCATTGACCTATGTTTTATTTCAAAAAAGACGTTAATGTCAGCTTGGTGATGTGGTAATTTTAACTATCAATCCATCTACACTGATATGGTTCTTCCGCAATTTGGATATGCTGCAGCTTCAAAAAAGATTTACTGAAATATCCAGCTCAAAAAAATGATTTGTACCTGTATTTTAACGATTTTAGTCTAATTTGTATATAAAATTAGCCATTGTCTACTTCTAGTCCATATCCGTTTTCATTCCCTATAAATTCTTCCATCTATTTTTGCCCAGATTGCTAAATCGTTACAGCTAAACTTTTTAGCTGATTGATATCTTAGGATTGCGAGGGTTTATTTTCGAGGTTCTTATCCTGAGAATAGCAGGGCATAATAAAGGTTTCAGAAAAAGTTGGATGGAAAAACAATGATTATGGATATAACTTTTTTATCTGGGAGGAATTTTAACCAGTTATCAGATTCTCTTCAAAGTAAGCTTAAAAAACTCAGAATAGTTTTTCTTGTAATGCTGTTTCTGGCATTGAGTAGCCAGGTTGCCCATTCGCAGACATCAAGTGGAGGATTATTAGGTGGTTTTGGAATTAATGCCACACTCTATCCGGGTGTCAATTTTGGCGGCACTAATCCGCCTGCAGGCAGTGTTGATTGGTTTAAGCAGTCTACCGGGCGGAATGTCATCATTCAGGATGCATCAACAGTCAGCGCAACCCAAACGCTGCTTCAGAGTTCGAATCCCACCTATGAAGTGAGGATGGACGGAGGCCTAAACAGTAAAGCCGATGTAAATGGTAGTACCTATAAACTACTGATCGATGCAGTTTGGGCTCGCGATATGTTTGGCGGTAGTGGTGGTCTTGATAATACTGCATTTGTGGTCTCCAGTAAAAATGCGGCTGATCCTGCCATTTGGTATCCGGGAGTTGGCAATGTATTAACCTGAGTTCGATTAATAACTAATTGAAAATAAGCAACAAAAGGATAAAA
>CAYRBM010000184.1:0-10573 GCA_964422425.1 uncultured Odoribacter sp. | reverse complement strand
CTCGTAGCTTCCTCTGTTCAGGGTATTTAAGGCTGAAAGCCTTGTTTAACTCAGCCCAATTGCAACGCCTTGGGTAAATGGATATAAAAATCATCATGCGCCCTGAAAGGGCAATGAATCTTTTGAATTCAAAATAGCGATGTTGCCTCGTTCTTGTGGAATGGAGCGTAATTATTCCTGAATGTTGAGAATAGCCTTGCAGTTGGCAATAATCTGTTTTAGCTCATCCATTTTTTCAAATAATATATTTATTCCTTCAATTCGCTCAATGAGCGAAGAGGGATACTCATGGGCAATGTCATTTCTTATCTTCCTTAATTGAACCCAGTCGAAGGCAGAACGAATGATCCCAAGTTTTTCCAACCGGTTTAAAATGTCAATAAATGCTTTATCATTCATGGGTTCAGCCAGGGCTTCCAGAGTCAAGGGAAACAGGCGTACACCCATCGTATCCTGTAATTTTGAGAAACGAAAGATGTATTGATCCAGAAAACCAATGGTTTCGTCATCCATACTGTAATAGTTATCTCTATTTATCGGGATAAATGACTCTACTTTTGATTTGGCAAATTCCATTCGTTTAAGATGAAGCGCAATCGTCTCAAATGTCTGTCTTAAACTTTCGTTCAAATCTTCTGGTATCATAGTAAAATTCCGGTTAGCTGTGCTGTTTTTATAATTGGCAGATCAATATTGTATGGGGTTTTTATCAATACATCAATTTTTTGTTCTCCCAACAAAAGATCAAGTTTGGCCAGAAATTTAGTTTTCTGAAGCATTATTTCACGGGGGGAATATTCTTTAGTTGGCTGAACGTACAGATCAATGTCCCCGCCTTTTTTTGAATCATCAGTTCGCGAACCAAATAAATAAACAAGTGTATGGTCACCCCACACTTCGAAGGCAACGCGTTTGATGTTTTCAATATCTGATTGTAAAAGCCTCATTTTATATTCTCTTTTTACAAAGCTATTACTTTTTCAATTAATTATTGAAGGATATCTATACTTCGTTGGAGTGTACAGTATTGTAAGTTTCGGCCGAAAGGATGATTTCCCTGGTTCACCCCCAATGCCTCTTTGAAAATTGTTGTGAGTTACGGGTTACGGGTTGTTTAACCGCTTTGCTGCGCAAAGGGTAGGGGACGACCTGGTTATCTTAGGTTATCGTTGTTCCGTACAAATGATGATTCTCATTTTGTTGATCATTTTCGCGCGACCGATTTTCTGTTGTTCGTTACCCCTTTGGGGTAATTTTTAACTCCAGAGGAGGGTAATATTGGCAGCCCTGTTTAAGGGAAGTATTTATAAATAGCAGAACGGTGATCGAAAGCAGCGAAAATAACAACATCATGATCAATTACAATTCCAATGCGATAATTACCAACGCGAATACGATAACTATTTTTATATCCGGTCAGTTTCTTAAGGTTGTTAAATCCAACCATGCTATTGATTAAAATCACATCCTGAATAATATTAGCAACTTTCGACCTTATCCGCTTGTCGTTGCATTCGTTAAGTTGTTTTTGAAATTTATGCGTAATTTCTATTCGCATCCTTAACCTACTTTAATCGGTTCAAAAAATCCTGTTTCTCTGTCTCGTTTAATAAGCCCGACTTTAATCCCTCCTCTATTGAAATTGCTATTCCCATTTCCTCAACCTCCTGTGGAGATAATGCTTTTGCGGAAAAGTTAAGTTGTTTGGCTAGTTTCAAGAGTAGTTTTGAATTTACTTTGGAATTACCTCTTAAAATTATCGTTTCCATGTTCTCTTTTTTACAAATATATTGATTTTCTGTGTTTCCAGATTTATAATTTTCCCGGGGTAAGGGTTGTTTAACCGTTCTTATCCTTAAGTCTGATGAAAAAAGCTACTGGCTACTAGCTTCAAGCTGTCAAGGCTAAAAGCCTTGTTTATCTTAGCCCAATGGCAACGCCTTGGGTAAATGGATGTAAAAATCATCATGCGCCCTGAAAGGGCAATGAATCTGTGTCAAACCTAAAAAGCTTCTGGCTGCTAGCTGGGTTCTTTCGTCCCATCGCCTTGTCGTGCCTTCGGACTGAAGGACTGAACACTGCAACTGCGACTTTTAATTCCCCTGCTTCGACAGACATTCGACAAACTCATGTCAATGCTCAGCAACACTGCTTCGACAATGCTCAGCAACCAG
Organism: uncultured Odoribacter sp.; assembly: GCA_964422425.1. GTDB lineage: Bacteria > Bacteroidota > Bacteroidia > Bacteroidales > Prolixibacteraceae > Aquipluma. The sequence continues at coordinate 8,399 of CAYRBM010000184.1, read as the reverse complement.
GGGAAAGGATACGGACGCGATGGTTTGTGTTTTGTTTGATCGGTTTAACCGCTTTGCTGCGCAAAGGGTAGGGGGACGAGGTAATAATTCTTCGGGATAAACGCTCAATTAACCATTTCTCTAATTACTTCCACCACACGCAGCAGTTCTTCATTCGTTAATCCGGCTCCGGAAGGAAGGCACAGACCTGTTTCGAACAGGTGTTCGGCAACGCCATTCCCATAATAGGGCGCATTCGCAAAAACAGGCTGCAGATGCATCGGTTTCCAGAGCGGACGGGTTTCGATGTTGGCTGCTTCCATTGCCAAACGGACATCTTCGCGGGTGAAGCCTGCTAATTTCGGCTCAACTAAAATACAAGTAAGCCAAAAATTGGAATGAAACGTGGATGAAGGATTGTCGAACACGGTAATACCCGGCAAATCGGATAAGTTTTCAAGATAAAAGGCATGAATTTCACGGCGACGTGTCAAATGACTTTCCAGAATGGTCATCTGTCCGCGGCCAATGCCTGCACAGATGTTGCTCATGCGGTAATTATACCCAATCTCTGTATGTTGATAGTGTGGAGCGTTATCGCGGGCTTGTGTGGCATAGAATTTTGTTTTGGCTGCTTCCGCTTTTGTTCCACAAATTAGGGCTCCTCCTCCGGATGTGGTAATCATCTTGTTGCCATTGAACGACAATACCCCAAACTTTCCAAATGTTCCGCATTTTTGTCCTTTGTATTCCGAGCCTAAGGCTTCTGCCGCGTCTTCCAATACCGGAATCTGGTATTTACGTGCAATTTCATTAATCTCATCCATTTGGGCTGGCATTCCATACAGGTGAACCGAAATAATGGCTTTCGGATAGTTTCCCGTTTTTGCCTTTCGATCCTGAATGGCTTCTTCCAACAGTTGGGGATCCATGTTCCAGGTGTCTTTTTCGCTGTCAATAAACACCGGAGTTGCACCCAGATAGGTAATCGGGTTAGCCGATGCTGCAAACGTGAAGGACTGGCAAATGACTTCATCACCTGCTTTTACACCCAGCTGAATTAAGGCAAGATGCAACGCGCCGGTTCCCGAACTTAACGCAACTACTTCTTTATCACGCCCTACAAAATGAGCCAGGTCCTGTTCAAATCCATCTACATTGGGTCCTAAAGGAACAACCCAGTTGGTGTCGAACGCTTCACGAATAAAATCCTGCTCACGTCCCGACATGGTGGCTAATGAAAGCCATATTTTCCTACTCATAATGATTTAATTTATAACTTAAGCGAGATTATTCGCTTAATGTCATCATAACTCTTCATTTCTGCGATTTCTTCTGGTTCAAATGATAAATCAAACTCTGATTCAAGTTCAATAATAAGATTCAAGTGGTTCATGGAATCCCATTTATCGCAATTTTTTTGTGATACCGTTTGGTCAATGTTATTGATTTCAAAAGTGCGCTTGACAACTTCTAATATTCTATTTTCCATTATACTATTTTAATTTTGTAATAATCTTCAACTCTAAATTTTTCCCTCAGTAAGTCAATCCTATATTTTTTAGATCCATCTTTTTCTTCTATAAGAACGAAGCCCATGCGATCATAAAAATCTTCTACCTGATTGTTCTTAGAAGAAGCTATATATTCTGCATTTAATTGCTCAAAACGCTTGTCTTTCATGATTTCCAAAACTTTATTGATGAAGGCTGCCTCAATTCCTTTTCCTAAGATTCTACAGCTTAATAGCAATGTATCGATGTAAAGTTGCTTGTTATCAGTCTCCTTATGAATAATTATGCACCCCGTAATGCCATTATCTCCAAACTTATCCTTTACGCTTAAGCAATAGATATAACTGCCATTGTTGACAAATCCATAAATATCTGCATCAGTGTATCGGCGTGTAGTAAGATTAAACTGATTTGTTTTCTGCGTCATCTGAGCAATTCGGCTAATATTAAAAGAATTGGCAGATTCAATGGTTAATTCCATTACTAAACTTTTCAGGTAATCAGAGAAATCGCTGAATTTCTTTTGGCTCTGAACTCGTTCTGCATTCGCTTTATATTGATGAGTTTTGTTTTTATCTTCCTCTGATAGCGAATAAATCCGAAAATAATTTGTTACCAAAGAAGAAGTAAAAGCTGGCAATAAATAGGGCTGCCCGGGGAAATCAGGAACCTCTACCATAGGAAGCATTTGTTTTACCAACTCTCGTTCTGTTGGATTATCATCGATAAATACCATGCTATCTAACCCTATATTTAGTTCTTCAGCAAGCTCTTTTATGTTGTCTGCTTTATTCTGCCAATTAATTCGATGGGCAGCAAAATGCTCCTCTCTTAAAGGCACGTTAGGATTTTGCTTCCAAACCTCAAAAACATCCTGTTCATTGTTTTTGCTGCAAACAGTCAGGATAATACCATTTTTGCCTAATTCAACCAGAAATTCCTGGAACAGCTGAAATGCATTTCCGGGATAGTCTCCGCCAATTTTTATACCTGTAATGCCATCTTCGCCAAGCACACCGCCCCAGAGGGTATTATCCAGATCCAAGACAAGACATTTCTTTCTTTTCAATTGGATTTCTTCTAACCGCCGGTTAAACCATTTTTTAAATGCGGGTGCCAGCTTTGGATTGATTTGCATTTTGGATATTAAGTAATACTTCCAGTCAACAAGCTGATCAAGAGAATAATTACGGAGAAATTCCATTAAATCAATTACTTTAACATTCAAATGCTCACTGGCGAAACGGGTGACATATTGATTAAAACTATTTATAGCCTGATTTACTTCAGAATTTGTATTTTGATATTTAATTTCAAATAAGGAAGCCAACGTAAAAACAATAAATGTTTTATTTGATTGGATTTGTTGATAGATCAACTCAATATGACTCTTGTACGAATCAATTTCCTTTGAAAGAATCGAACTGTTTGACTTAAAAGGCACCAGATAAAACCAAATGATCGTATCCGCTGATGGATCAACATAGGAGATATCCCCATATCCTGAGTAAGCCAGATCAGTTGAGCCAAACAGATTCTCGACAGTGCTGTTTCGTAATATAAAAGTCTTCATTTATTTTTCGAGTAGTTCAATTAGACCAACATCTTTATTGTAAAGAAAACAGATTTTTTTGTTGCTCAAAGCGATTGCTTCGACTGGTAATGACAGCGGAATATATTTCATCTTTTTTAAACGATTTACAGCATCTGTAATATCATTTACTTCATAGCAACAATGATACGGGGTGACACCCGATTTATTAATAGTTTTAGAAACTGGAGAAGAATCATCAACAGGTTCTAACAACTCAATAACAGGCATATTTTCTTTTTCCAGAAAAGCTATGCGAACGTTTTGAATGGGGTCATAAACTACCTCTGACATTGAATAACCGGCATCGATATATAACTTTGATGTTTTTTCGATGCTGGGAGAAGCAACTCCAATATGATGAAATGTAAAATCTGCCAGCATCTAATAGTCGATTAATGAAGAAACATTACAATTTCTAAAAACATTGTACGCCGTTCCCCATGATAAACCTGCTCCAAAACCACACATAACAATTTGCTTATTGTCGTCTAATTTCCCCTCAAGTTCAGAAACCAACGTCAGTGGTATTGAAGCAGAACTAGTGTTTCCAAAACGATCAAGACAATAAGGTACTTTTTCACTATCAAATTTTAACTTTTTTATGAAAAAATCGGTCATAAACCGATTGGCCTGATGAAATACAATATAGTCCAGTTCTTCCATTGGGATATTAATTTTTATTAAAAGTTCTTTAATCCCTTTAGGAACAACCTTAAGTGCAAAATTAAAAACATCCATACCATCCATATAAATTTGATTTTCTGAACGTCTATTGCCTTCCTCTTTTTCTTCAATTACCAAATTTTTTCCATTGGCCGGATTTCGTGAACCACCGGCTGGAATTAATACTGCATTCAAGCCAGAACCATCACTCATCAATTCAAAATAGCTGTCTTCAAAATCTCCTTTTTCTATCATGGTCGCAGTACCTGCATCGCCATACAGAGGAAAATTAACTTTATCATAGGGTGATGTTATTTTTGAGAATGTTTCTCCAACCAATAATAAAACTCTATTTATCCCGTGCATAGAAGCATAGGCAAAAGCTGTCGATAGTGCATAAACATATCCCGAGCAGCCTAAAGATAAATCCAGGGCTGCAACTGTTTTAGGAAGCCCTAACCGATGTTGAAGGATAGGCGCTGTTGCCGGAATTTTATAATCAGGAGTCTGACTAAGGAATAAAAGCATATCAATGCTATTTACATCAATCTGATTATCTTCTATAAGTTTCTGTGCAGCTTTGAAGCAAAGATCGGATGAACAGACTTCGGGTTCAGCATACCTTTTTTCATGAATACCTATGGAATTAATTGTTTTATCAATTTCCTCTTTCGGAATTAAATACCCAAGATCTTTGTTGTAAACTATTTTAGGAGGGACACAAGCTGCAATTGCTTTTATGCCAACTCCTTTGTATGTGATTAATGCCATAATGTGTAATTATAACAGAGTTAAACCTCCATCGATTAATAAATTTGATCCGGTAACCCAATTACTTGCATCAGACAAAAGATAAATGGCTGCATAGGCAACTTCTTCGGGTTTCCCAAATCGTTTTAAGGGATATCTCTTTTTGTCGGCTTCAAGCTGTTCATTTGTAATTAGGCCTGCATCAAATATATTTGTTTCGATTACGCCTGGATTTACACAATTAACCCGAATTCCTTTAGGTGCCAAATCCAATGCCATTCCCTTCACTAAACCATTGATAGCGCCTTTGGATGCAGAATAGATTGATGAGGCTATTGCCGAACAAAATACACCTGAAACCGATGAAATAAATACGATTGAGCTATTTTTGGAGAGCTTTTTCTCTTTCAAAACCCTACGGCTTATTTCTGAAGGTGCATAAAAATTTACATCCATTATTTCTTCAAAGTTTTCTTTCGATGCAAATTGAAAAGGTATATTTTTATTAATTCCGGCGCAATGTACTATTCCGTTGATAATTGGAACATGGTGAAGTAAAGATTCGATCCCTTCATTCAAATTCAGATCAGCACAGATCATGGTATGTCCTGTTCCATTTAACTGACTATATGTTTCTTCAAGTCGATCTTTATTTCTTCCAGTTACTATAACTTGAGCATTCATTTTGGCACATTCTATGGCTATTGCTTTACCTATGCCGGATGATGCGCCAGTAATTAATATCGTTTTCCCTTCCAATGAAAAAGGATTATTCATAACATCATCTTTTTAATTTAATAAGTTCAAATAAATCATTTATTGTTGTTGTTTCACGTATATCATCTCCCTTAATGCTTACACTATATTCTTCATCAACCATCGCTATGATCGAGAGCGCGATCAGGGAAGACCATTCATCCAATTCTTTATATACTGTTTCAGCTTTAAATTCACTTTCATCGGTATCATCAAATTGTGCTGCAAAGTTTTGTACAAAGTCGTTAAGTTCCATAATTGATCTATTTTAAGATTAAAATTCCATTTTAACTGCAGGATTTCCTACATACAAGGTATTGTCTTTTGTTTTTCTCATTATAACGCTTCCAGCTCCAACCCGAACATTATTCCCTATTTTAATTTGTTGCAGGATAGCTGAGGATACTCCCATAAAATTGCAATCACCAATTAAAACTTCGCCTGAAATATTTACCGAAGGCATGATCACATTATAATTTCCAACAATCACATCATGACCAACAGGGATGTACCCATTGAAAATGTTAAAATCGCCTATGGTAATGTTACAGCTAAAAAGACACCTGGAACAGACGATATTTCCCTTTCCCATACTTATCCGGGATTCATCCAGGTAAATGACATCCGGAGCAATCAGGTTTGGATAAGTAATCAGTGGGTTAACTATTTGTTCAGCTACTTTCTTTAAAATTGTTGGTGATCCAATTGCAATTACAACGGCAAGTTCATTGCTCCAGGAATTTAGGTCATTCTTATTTCCTAAAATAACGCCATACTCATTATTACTGCCTTTAGCAATCCCATCATCAAAAAAACCAATCAAATTCCAGGTTGGCTCTTTTTCATTAATGATCCGAATTAAGCAAGCGATTTCACGACCCAAACCACCTGCTCCAAATATGGCTATGTCCTTCATTTTTCAAAATTAATTATTTCCATTAAAAGAGGTTGTGGTAACTTCTCCCGTTTGGTTAATGCCTTCCCGTTTAAAAACCTTTTTGATAGTTAGGAAGAGTATTTTTATATCCAATAAAAAACTAATGTGATCGACATACCAAACATCCAATTCAAATTTCTTTTGCCAATCAATTGCATTCCGGCCATTCACCTGTGCCCAACCGGTAATGCCCGGACGAACATCATGACGCCGTGCCTGTTCTTTGGAATAGAGTGGCAAATATTGAACCAGCAAAGGACGCGGACCAATCAGTGACATATCTCCTTTTAACACATTAATCAGTTGCGGCAGTTCATCCAGCGAAGTAGAACGGATAAACCGGCCAATTTTGGTCAGCCTAACTTCATCAGGTAAAAGCTTGCCCGACGAATCCCTTTTATCGTTCATTGTTTTGAATTTAATCACCTTAAATATTTTTTCCTTGCGACCAGGCCGGGCTTGAAGAAAAAATATTCCTGCCGGTTTATTGGCCAGATAAAGGAATGAGATGACCATAAGCAAGACCGGAGCCGACAGAAGCAGGCCAACCAACGATAAAAGGATATCGATGATTCGCTTAACGCCGTTTTGATAGATCATGAATGTTGAAAGTGTTTAGCGATGATATTGAATGAAGTATCAATCGTATAGTTTTTCAGCAGGAACTCATTCCCTGTTTCTCCCATTTCTTTTATTGTCCTGTTATTTTTTACCATCCTGTCAAAAGCATTATTCATTTCATTTAAATTACCGCTTTCACACCAAAAACCAAACCCATTCTCTTCAATAATTTTACCCAAATCGGTATTCTTGTCGGTAGCCGCGATGACCGGCATTTTAAATTCCAGATAGGAGAGGAGCCTGGATGGGAAATTAGGAATAGTAAACCGCTTATCCAGAAAAATTAAACCAACATCACAACTTTGTGCCAGTTGATCATAGTCCGATTTTGGTAATCCGGAGATAAGTCTGACATTCTTATTTTTTGAACTCTTCAACCGGGATTCTACTTTGGAGTATTCCGTGCCACTTCCAACAATAACAAAGAACCGGTCTTTTTTATCCCGATTGGAATCCAGAACATCAAGCAAAAAATCAATCCCTTGTGGTTTTCCTAAATTTCCACCATATAAAAATGCAGTGCATTCAATTGGAATTTCCCATTTTGCCCGGACAGCTGCTTTTTGATCATTAGAAATACGATTGACGTAAGGTTCAATGCTGTTCGGATTGACTTCTACAATTTGTGGATCAATTTCGGGATTGTGTCTGATGACGTAATCGACATTTGCCGGCGACATGCACCCAATAAAATCAGATACCCGATAAAGTTGCTTTTCCTCTCTCCTAAAATAGTGATGCAAAATACTTCCTGCTTTAATCATGTTTAAATCAACAGCATTTTGAGGGAAGATATCTTTTAACAACAGATAGGAACGGGCTCCATCCCGATGTTTAATGTATCGTATAACACTGGTAAAAGTTATTGGAGGGGTAGAATAGAGAATCCAATCAAATTTTACCGATGAGAAATATTTCTTAATTCCTTTCCGAAAAAAGTATTCCATCAAAAGGGTTGAAATTCCTTTCTCAACGCTGTTCGTCTTTTGTATGTTTAATGTTTTTATCCGGAGAATATGTACTCCATCGCTGGTTTTAAGATTCGTTTTTTGATTGAATCTTCTTTCTACCGGCGATACAATGAAAACCTCATGACCTTCATTTCTGAATTTTCGCATGAGATCGGCATAAATATTCCGCTCTCGAATATCATCAATGCTTACCAGCGTAAGAAAAAGTATTTTCATTAATTTTAGTTTTTACTCCACACTACCCGGTTCACGTAATCAGTATAACTCAAAATAATGCGAACTACTTTGTCCGAAACATTGGGCATGGAGTAATCGGCAACGGGTTGTAAGGTTCTTGTTGCACCTCGTTGTTGTTTTTCTAAAACAGCCAATCCTTGCAAGATGCGCTCAGTATTCATTCCCACCATCATCACCGAAGCTTCTTCCATGGCTTCCGGACGCTCATGAGCATCACGAATATTCAAGGCCGGAAAATTCATAATAGAGGACTCTTCAGATATGGTTCCGCTATCAGATAAAACGGCATAGGCATTTTTCTGAAGATGGTTGTAATCGTGAAAGCCCAAAGGTTTGAGGAATTGGATGAGGTGATTGGTGATTAGTGATTGGTGATT
>CAYRBM010000183.1:0-10603 GCA_964422425.1 uncultured Odoribacter sp. | reverse complement strand
CCTGCTCGTTACCGATAACGAAGGCAGGACCACGAAGAAGGGGACGTTTGCTTCGCCTGCTACAGCTTTTGCGAGCAACGTTTTTCCGGTTCCGGGAGGCCCAACCAATAAAGCGCCTTTTGGAATTTTACCTCCAAGTTTGGTGAATTTTGTCGGACTTTTCAGGAAATCGACAATTTCTTCCACTTCCTGTTTGGCTTCTGCCAAACCGGCAACGTCTTTAAATGTGGTTGAAACCCGGGAATCTTTATCAAACACTTTGGCCTGCGATTTACCAACATTGAAAATGTTACCCGCGCCACCTCCTCCGGCACCTTTGCTCATCCGCTTAAAAATCCACCACCATAATAAAATGATAATGGCAAATGGAAGTACCCAGTTGAGCAATTCTCCCAGGTAATTATGAACGGTTTTGTACTCAACCACTATTTTATTTTCCTCAGGATAAGCCGATTGTGCTTCCTGAAGGTTCTTTTCAAAAGAATCAACTGATCCGATGGTGAAAAAGAAATGTGGACCGATCTTTGCCGGAGCAGTGAATCCATTGTTGAGCTTTGAGGAATATTTATCGTAGCTGGATTCCTTCAGGTATATTTGAGCTTCTTTTTCATTGACTACAATGATTTTTTGGATATCGTTGGCTGGAAGCATGTTTGTTTTAACATCTTTCCAGTTGGTTTCAACCGGGCCGCCGCCTAAAGTAAACCATTGTATTGCCAGGAAAGCAATAATGATAACTCCATAAATCCAATATATGTTTACTTTCGGAGCTTTGTTTATTGGCCTCATGTTGCCAAGATTTGATTTTTCTTTATTTTTATTTTCTGCCATTTGTATTAATAGTTTTCTTCTTTTATTCGTTCAATTTGGGCATCTGCCCATAGATTTTCCAGGTCATAAAAATCACGTGCATCGCGCTGAAAAACATGAACCATGATGTCGGCGTAATCAATCAAAATCCAGAGAGAATTGCGATACCCATCAACATGCCAGGCTTTTTCACCGGTTAATTCCTCAACTGTCTCCTCAACTGAACGGGCAATTGCATCAACCTGTGTGTTTGAATTTCCGTGACAAATAATAAAGTATTTACATTCGGTATGATTTATTTTGGTTAGATCAATTTTGACAATATCGTTGCCTTTCTTTCTTTGGATTCCTTCAACAATGGCCCCGATTAATTGTTCAGTTTCGCTTTCGATAACGCTTTTGTTCATAAATTTTTATTAGACCTACAAAGATAAATTTTTTAGTTAATTGTAAGTGATTAAACTTGTACGACGAAAATCAAGGTAACCTGAAATCGATAAAAAACACATGAACTCATATTCCCAATACCAGATAATTCGCCTTCAAACTACCGAATCTACCAACAACTATGCCAACGCTCAAATCAGGGAGAAAGGAGTATCTGAGGGTACTGTCTTTTTGGCATACGAGCAAACAGCGGGTCGGGGCCAATTGAAAAATTTCTGGGAAAGTGAGCCAGGTAAAAATCTTACTTTTTCGCTGGTGCTTTTCCCTGATTTTTTGGAGATCAAACGGCAGTTTATGCTTTCTAAAGTTGTTTCACTCGGAATATATCGGGCTCTTAATAAGTATGTTGCTCAGTTGAAGGTAAAATGGCCAAACGATATTTATGCCGGCGACCAAAAGCTGGGAGGTATCCTGATTGAAAACTCGATAATGTCGGGGCTATTGAAAAGCTCCATAATTGGTATTGGTTTAAATGTAAATCAAATGGTGTTCAGAAGCAATGCGCCTAACCCGGTATCGTTGCAGATGCTGACAAATCAGCATCATGATTGTGAATCGTTATTGACAGAAATACTCGATGAAATTGGTGCCTATTATTCGTTGCTGAAAGAAGGAGACTATAACCTGATTGACAGTGAGTTTATTTCAGTGCTTTATCGTTTGGATGAAATACATCAGTTTAAGTCTGAAGACGAAATTTTTAGCGGCCAAATAGTCGGGATAAATGAAATCGGACAATTACTCATTCAGAAAACTGACGGGCAATTGCTGGAGTTTCATTTCAAGGAAGTGGAGTTCTTGATTAAATAACTATCGGTAAGGCAAATTCGCTAGCATATCAGCAAATTTGTTAATTCCTTCTTCCAGTTTTTTATTCACCAGCATTTTGATCATCATGCTCATATCGGCCGACAGTGTTAACCGTAGTTTTGTTTCGTAAGCGGCAACAGGTAATAACTGAATCCAGAAAGTTATTCCAACGGGCAAACTTCCAGAACTAACCACTTTAATGGTCTTCATGGGTTCGCGCTCAATAATTCGTATTTCAGCTAATCCCATCCCGCTGATCTGAAACCGGCAGGAGTCGGCATCTGACTCGAAATTTGAAATTTGAATTTGAGGAACCTGTTCGGTCATTTTGGCTAATAAACCTTCATTGACATATTTTGACAGGTTTTCAAAATTTGATAGGTAGTTAAAAATGACTTCCTGATTTTGGTGAACGGTTTTTACGTCACTGACATATTTGGTTTCAGACATTCGAGTTAAATCATCAAGGTTTAAATAAAAATCCCCTTCTCAATTCAGAAAAGGGGAGGGTATTTAGTTTCTTTTTGTATTATTTTCCCCAGCTTTCAGGCTGTTCTCTCCATTTGTTAAGTTTTTCAACTTCTTCTGGTTTAACATCGCCCACCTCCAAAGCCAGATCGATCAAAACCTGATAGCGGCTCAGCGCAGTCAATTCCAATCCTGCTTCTTCAAAGTTTTTGCGGGCATGTGGAAAATTGTAGGTAAAAATGGCCAGCATACCCAAAACATCACCTCCAAAATTGGTAATGGCATCGGCTGCTTTCAGGCTGCTTACTCCTGTCGAAACAAGATCTTCAATAATTACAACTTTCTGTCCGGCTTTCATGTCGCCTTCAATCAGGTTTTCGAGGCCGTGATCTTTTGGTTTTGCACGAACATAAATAAATGGAAGACCAAGCTCCTGTGCCACCAGCATTCCGTGAGCAATAGCTCCGGTAGCTACTCCTGCAATCACTTCAGCTTGCGGATATTTTTCGTGAATAATTTTGCAGAATTGTTTGCAGATAAAAGTACGTTCTTCAGGATAAGAAAGAATTTTACGATTATCACAGTAAATCGGGGCTTTCCAGCCTGAAGCCCAGGTAAACGGATTGTTGGGCTGTACTTTTATGGTGTTAATCTGAAGTAGTTTCTTTGTAACTTCGAGCTGAATTTGTTCAATCATGGGTTATTTGTTTTAACTAATAAAGGTGCACAAATGTACAAAGTTTTTTTCAATGGGTCTAGCATACAGCTTTGCTCAAAAATTAAAAAATCATCAAAAAATAACATTGTACCAGTTCTTAATTTAGATGATTATGGATTTGTAAATCAGATTGTTTCTGAAATTGAGATATCGCTGGAAGATATAAATTATGTCCTTGTACATCCCGATGAGGAAAAGCTTTGGAGTGCTTTTAGAAAGCTGTTTGTAGAAATACCTGCAGCCGGAGGATTAGTTAAGAATAGAAAGGGAGATTATCTTTTTATTCACCGCCTGGGGAAGTGGGATTTGCCGAAAGGTAAAATTGAAAAGGACGAAACGCCTGAAATAGCCTCTGTTCGGGAGGTGGAAGAGGAGTGTGGAATAAATGGGGTTGAGTTGTTGAAACAGCTGGATTCGACCTGGCATATTTATCGTTCCCCTTTTCTGAAATCTCCGGAAAATTTGGTTCTCAAGGAAACAAAATGGTTTTTGATGCACTATCCGGGCGATAAAATGCCTGTTCCGCAGGAAGAAGAAAACATTGAGGAAGTACGATGGTTCGCTCAGTCAGAATTGAATGAGGCATTGGATAAAACCTACTCCGGTTTACGCGATTTTATTCAGAAGATACTGCAACCTATTTAGTCGGATTATTGACCGGCTTTTGGATTTCTTTAAAATAATCGCTTTTGAAAATCTGGCCTAACTGGCGGTCGAGTCCGTCAATAGGATTGGGAGCTGGCGACAAGAGTAGTTTTCCGTCCTTCCCAATCAAAAACGAATTTGGAAACGTTTTTATCTTATATGTAGTAGCCAGATCGTTAGTCGTTTCTGCAAAAATTCCGGGCCAATTATTTTCGTTTTTAAATGATGAAATATCAGGTATGATGTTGATGATGATCAGCTTACCCTGATAGTGTGAGGCAACAGTTTTGAGAGCATCGAGGTGTTGCCTGCAAATGCTGTTTTTCGGATCGGTAAAATGCAAATAGATGTAGTTGTTTTTGTGATCGGTCAGGTTAATTTTTTGTCCGCTTGAATTTTTAAGACTCAGTTGGGGTGGAATGGTCCCACTGCTGAGATAGGTCAATTTGTTTCGAATTATCCTGGCGGTTTTTATTTCGTAACTGCTCCATCCGGCCTGAGTAATTTGATCAAGCATTTTCAGGATTGCAGCTTTTTCAAATTGTTTGTTGTAGTAGGCATCTTTCAACGACTTCAGAATGACCCAATGCGATAAGGAAGAATTGAAATGTAACTTCTCCTGAAAATATCCATCAAGTTTTTGCAGATCGGATAAACTGATCGTCTTTTTTATTTCGGCTCCCGAATTTCCATTAATTAAAACATTGAAATAATTCGAGAACATCTGGTTGAAGAGTGTCGCATAAGAGTTCAGATTGTAATTGGGTGGAGTCTTGCTGAAATAATCCTCAAGAAAACTAGCCGATTTTCCCTGATGTAATGCAAATTCCAGACTGGCTTTTCTGAATTGTTTGTGAGCCTCAAAAAATGGAACATTACTTTTGGGATATTCCTTTGAAAGAATGAGTTTTACCGAATCAACCAATGATCTGGACCGATTGATAAAAATTTGGTCGAAGTATTTGTTTTCATAGTTGAGGTAAGCCTGTTCAAATTGCTGAATCAGGTAATTTAATTCGTTTTTGTCCGGGTTAGCTAAGCCAAACCAAACAGGATCGGGTTTTTCAAATGGATTGCGTTTTTGTGCTTCGGTAAGTTTTCTTTTGGGAGGAAGCAGGATTTCATAATTCCTGCCTGGTTCAAGGTATATCATTCCATGATAGCCATCAAAATCTGCAAAGCAATGCGTAATTTCATTCAACTCTATTTCTGTGGTGAATTGTCCCTGAGGATTAATTTTTATCCATCCCAAAGAAATATGCTCTTCCGAAATAAAATCGTGCAGACTTTTTATTTCAATGACTTGATTGGCATAATCAGCAGCTTTGCCTGAAATGATAACTTTGGCTGCCTCTGACTTTTCCAGTCCGTAGAAAATGATAAACAGCAGGAACAAAAACAGATTTTTTGCATTCAGAATACTCATACAGCCCAATGGTAATTCATGATGAGTTTAAACGAGAATTTGCGTTGATTATTTTTTAGGTTTAAACTTGATTTTGCTTAAAGCTGCCGGAAGAAACATGCTGGCATCGCCTCCGTGAAGAATGATGTCCCTCACGATTGTTGAGTTGACTGGGGTATGTTCGGGCATAGTAAGCAAAAAAACGGATTCGATTTGCGGATGCATCTTTTTATTGATTTGAGCAATAGCGCGCTCGTATTCGAAGTCGGCCGAAGTGCGCAGGCCGCGTAGAATGTACCTTGCGTTCACTTTTTTGCAAAAATCAACCGTTAAACCTTCGTGGCTTTGAACTTCAACTTTGGGTTCGTCTTTAAATACTGTCTTTATCCATTCTTCGCGCTGTTCAACCGGAAAGAACGATCTTTTATTGGAGTTGAATCCGATCATGATGACGATTTTGTCGAACAGAGGCAATGCTCTTTTGACAATACTTTCGTGCCCAATGGTAAACGGATCAAAAGAACCCGGAAAGATGGCAACTCGTTCCATGCTGTTGGTATTTCAGACGATTTGTGGGTGTAAATATAGTGCTTATTCAAAATAAGCAACCAATTTGTCCAGTTTAATTCGGGATAGTCTTTTTGCTTCGGCTTAAAAGTAACATTAAACCAAAAGCAATCAGGGCAAATACTGCACTGGTAACCAATTGGTCGGTTTTGCCCGACTGGTAAAAAGATGTTTGCTTGATTTCGTCCCAATATTGAATGCTGATCAATACCAGCCCATTATTTATGGCGTGACCAATAATGCAAAGAAATATACTTCGTTTGCGCACCATCAGCGTTCCTAAAACTAATCCCAAAATGAATGTTGCCGGGAATTGCCATGGGTTCAGGTGAAATAATGCAAACATGAGGGCTGACACTACCACTGCAGTAACTTTGGAATAATTACGCATTAATCCGTGCATAATTACTCCTCTGAAAATCAGTTCTTCAACGATAGGTGCCATGATAACCACTTTTAAAATGGCGCCGTAAATGCCAAAATCACTTTCAAAGATGTTGTTGAATAATTCCCAAAACCACGACGGTGGTGGCAGTACCCGATCGAGCCAAATGTTAACTTCTCCAATCAGGTTTTGTGCTGACCAAAAAAACAATACCATTGGCAATATTATAAGCACGTTGAACGAACGCACAGGGAACAGTTCTTTCAGCGGAACTCCTGCTTTTTTGTAGGCGTAATAAAAAATAAAAAGGTTTGAACCAACGCCAAGCACTATTTTCTTGATTGGGTTGTACAGGTAATCTGTTCCATTGTAATAATCGAGCAAAGCCAGCGGAAAATCCACAACGGTTTGAATAAAGGTGTAGAGTACAATTAAATGCACTGCGCCAATAATCGTTGGGTAATATTTAGTTCTGGATTCGTTCAAAGCTTCAGTATTTATTGTCGAAAATAATCTACTTTTCATGAATTACAAAGTCATTTGACTCTGGTTAATCAAAATTTCTGACTGAATCAGTGCAAACAATGGTGGATATTTCTTTGGAAATCCAGTTTGAAACCATTCTTGCTCCCTGATTATTCAAATGCGTTGCATCCATCCAATATTCTGGCGATTTCAGAATCGAATCTGGTGGTGTCAATACGGGTGCAATTTTCTGATAATATTCCCAATAACGCGGCCGTTGCAGTTTTGACCCATATTCGGGCAAATACACAAAAACCAGTTGGATATTTTCACGATCAATTAAACCGGTTATTTTTTCAAGGTAAGCCATCGGGTATTTGGACTGAATTTCTTCGAACATTTTAATCCCGGGCATACTTAGACGTCGCTTCCAGGCTTCTTCATTCTGAGTTATTTCTTCCTGAGTTACTTTCCTGTCCGATTCTCCGTAACCATAAAGCTCCTTGCTTGATTTAGGGTATTTTCTGGAAAATAACGCATGGGCTTTTAGTTGCTCCAACCGGGCTGAAGTTCCATGAAAGAGGTCAGAAAAATAATCCCGGTTAATGGGTGTAGGTGTGAAAATCAGATCCCGACTATCTGCCAGGAAGGGGAAAATATCGTGGCTGTTTTTTTCTTCGTATTCGTGAACTTCGAGAACAATAAGTTTAGGTTCTTTGTGCTCCAAAAGTAGTTTTACCAATAAGTATTGAAGATTTCTTCCGTAGCGGCAATACCCCAGATTTGTCGGTAGTAATTTTTCGTTCAGGTTGTCTTCAATAGTTTTTTCATGAAAAGCATGTATCGTATGTGAGGATCCGATGAACGCAATGTCAATCGGGCTGGAGTTATGGGCGATTCGGTCATAAATCCATGCCCCGTGATTGTAGCAATCATTTTTGATAAAGTGGTAGGCAAATTCTTTTGAATATGGAAACAGAAACAAAGCCAAAACCGGTAGAATTAATAATCCGAAGAACAGCAGTAATTTGGTCAGGACTTTTTTCATGTTTCAAAATTGAAAATAGATGAATTGTGGGGCAGAATTCAAGACTCCAAAAAGCAGGATCATGATTGCAAGCAGGAAATAAATAGCCCACCTTGTTATAATTTGCTGTTTAACTACTACACTATTGAAGTCGTTTTGTCCGATTAAATAATCCGTTAACAGAAAAACAGGAAGCCCGGCAAATAGTGAAACCGTAAATTCACGAAACTGGTTGCTTTGATTCCACTGCACTTTAAACTGGTCAATAAAATCCATGTTTAGATTTGAAAACCCCGAGATAATTTCCATGCTTTGGCTAATTGATTCGGCCCGGAAGAAAACCCATGTAAGATTTAAGACAATAAATGTGGTCAGAAGATTCAGCCCCGAGATAATACGAGGCAATCTGACGAACCTTTCAATAACCAGATAAAGTCCGTGCAAAAAGCCCCAAATCACAAAAGTTGCCGAAGCCCCATGCCATAATCCGGAAATGGTAAACGTGAGCAAAACATTAAAAATCCAACGCATCTGAGAGACCTGATTTCCTCCGATAGGAATGTAAATATAGTCGCGAAACCAGGTGGATAATGAGATGTGCCATCGTCGCCAAAAATCCTGAATACTTTTGGCCAGGTAGGGCGTCCTGAAATTTTGCATTAAATCAAATCCAAGCAGGCGTGCCGAACCAATTGCAATGTCAGAATAGCCCGAAAAATCGCAATAAATCTGAATGCCAAACATGAATGTAGCAGCAATTAGTGTGATCCCATCGTGAGATGTTGGATTGGAATAAATCTGGTCAACAAAATAGCCAAGCCTGTCAGCAATCACCATCTTTTTGAATAATCCGAAAAGGATAAAACGGAATCCTGAAATGATTTTTTCAGTCTGAAATTGCCTTTCCTTGAGGAACTGAGGTAGTAAATTTGAGGCTCGTTCAATTGGCCCGGCAACCAATTGAGGGAAAAACGAGACAAAGGTCATGAATGAAATAAAATCATTGGTAGGTCTGATGTTTCTGCGATAAACATCGATGGAATAACTGAGCGACTGGAAGGTGTAAAAACTAATACCAACCGGTAAAATGATTTTCAATGTTTTTAGCTGCCAATTTAATCCCAACTCTGCGATCAAAGCAGAAAAGGATTCAATAAAGAAATTGTAGTACTTAAAAAATCCAAGAATTCCGATGTTTAAGACGATACAGAGTCCGAGCAGTAATTTTCGTTTAATCGTTTCCGTTTGATGGAAAATAGCCCGCCCTAAAAAATAGTCCACTGAAGAACTAATGAAAATCAAAATCAAAAAACGGATATCCCACCAACCATAAAAACAGTAACTTGAAGCGAATAAAAGATAGTTTTGAGCTTTAAAACTTTTTCTGAAAACAAACCAATACAATGAAAACACCAGACAAACAAACCAGAAATAGGATAAGGTGTTAAATAGCATGAAACAGGTTGCGATTGTGATTTCTACGAAAGTATAAAAATCCTATAGATTATATGGTTAGGTTCCTTGTCAGTTTTAAACAATAAGGTGTTGAAATTTAAAGAAAAAACTTTTGAAACTATTTGATTTTTCCATTTTAATGTACTTATTTTGCGGTCTGTTTGAAAAATGTGAGATTCTGATTAAAAAATAAGGCAATGTCAAGAGTTTGTCAAGTAACCGGAAAAAAAGTAATGGTGGGAAATAATGTTTCTCACTCAAAACGTAGAACAAAGAGGAAATTTCTTCCTAACCTGTTCAAAAAGAAGTTCTATCTACCAGAAGAAGATCGTTGGATTTCGTTGACTGTTTCAGCAAACGGTATCCGTACAATCAATAAAATTGGATTGAACGCTGCCCTGAAAGAGGCAAAAACCAAAGGTTTTTTAACAACTATTTAAAGCTTTAAGAGATGGCTAAGAAAGGTAATAGAATTCAGGTAATCATGGAATGTACCGAGCAAAAGACAAGCGGAGTTCCCGGAACTTCACGGTACATCACCACCAAAAACAGGAAAAATACTCCTGAACGTTTGGAAAAAAAGAAATACAACCCTAACTTAAAGCGAGTTACTGTACACCGCGAAATTAAATAATACACACTATGGCAAAGAAAGTAGTAGCATCATTGCAGAAAGGTGCCGGTAAAGGTTACTCCAAAGTAGTTAAAATGGTAAAATCTGAAAAAACCGGTGCTTATACATTTCAGGAAGAAATTGTTCCGAATGAAAATGTAAAGGATTATTTCAAGAAATAAATCAAAATTTCTCTATAAAGAAAAGCTTTCATCAATTGATGAAAGCTTTTTTTATTGAATGTGGATATTAATAAATTGCAGCCCTTTAATTTGAGTTGATATGGGTATCTTCGGAATTTTTAACAGCAAGAAAAAAGAAAGTCTTGAACAGGGACTGGCAAAAACCAAGGAAAGTGTTTTTACAAAAATAAGCCGGGCTATCGTCGGAAAGTCGAAAGTTGACGATGAGGTTTTGGATAATCTTGAAGAAATTCTGATTTCGTCGGATGTTGGCGTGGAAACAACGTTGAAGATCATTGAGCGCATTGAAAAACGGGTTTCTGCCGATAAATATCTTGGTACATCAGAGCTAAATTCGATTTTGAGAGATGAAATTTCGAGTTTACTTGAAGAAAACAACAGCAATGATGTTTCCGATTTTGATCTACCCGCAAGCAGTGAACCTTATGTTATTATGGTTGTTGGTGTAAACGGCGTTGGAAAAACCACCACTATTGGGAAGCTGGCCTATCAGTTTAAAGCTGCTGGTAAAAAAGTTGTTTTGGGCGCTGCCGATACGTTTCGCGCTGCTGCTATCGACCAGCTTCAAATTTGGGCCGACCGTGT
>CAYRBM010000182.1:0-10689 GCA_964422425.1 uncultured Odoribacter sp. | reverse complement strand
ATGAAAATCACATCAGTGCATACAATCCGATCTGGCGATTGAGAATCAAAGTTAAAATAGTATTTTTTACCAACCTGACTTTTCAGCATCAATCTGATTTTCTGTTTTTGTTTCTCACTCAATTCTTTTGGACGGGCAATCAGAAATATTTCCCCATCCGAAAACTCTTCCACCGAACTAAGTTTCGTCCCGCTGCGTTTGGCTTCAATCATCAAATTATTTCCAATGCAAACTCCAACGTGCCCAAAATATCCGGGAATAAACCGCTCTGTGAGATGGGTTATCGACTTTAACCAAACGATGTCAAATTCCTGAAGCTGCGTTTTCAGAAGCATGGCATTGGTTTTTCGATCAATTTTCCCATGAAACTGACCAAAGAAATTTCCGAAAATCTTGCTGAAGAAATAGACTGTTTTATACCGGTAGGAGTGACATTTATCTGAACTTCGGGAGAAGAAGAAACCTGCTTTGGTGTGAATAGAGTTTTCATCCTTTTCCTTCTCAATTAAATAACGTCTGTTTTCTTTTTCCGACCATAAGAATTGTTGCGTCTTCGTTAACGTTTGCGGTGGTATTCCATAAGCCAGGTCCGCCGCGATTAATCGTTCTTCTCAAAAATTTATTTTTCTGAAATGCTATTTTGTAATTAAGCGCTGATTCAAGCAATGCAGCCTTGCTTTGTTGCTTAACACCTGGATCGCTGGAATACTGGAGCAGGAAATGATAGGCAGAATCGACCCGATAGTGTTGCTGAAGGTTTTCAAACAACAAATTGAATGTGTGTGGAGAGACGGGATCAGATTGATAAAGATTTCTTTTGATGGTATCAGTCAATAGAAACGATTGAGCATTTAATGCTTGTTTTTTTTCGCTTAGCTGTTGAAAAACCAAATCAACGGAGTCTTTATTTTCAAAAGAAATGCCCTCTTTTGGTGCAAGTTTGCCCCAATAGCCTGACTGAAAGGTGCGGCATCCGGGTAATGCAAACATACCCAGAAGTAGGATGAATACACGGGGTTTAGCTGAAATTTGGATTTTCACTGTCCAAAAATAGACACTTTCAAAAAACTAATAGTCAGCTTTAATACGGATATTTTTACAAACAGAAAGCGGGCCTCTGCCCGCTTTCCTTTTCCACCCCAAATGCACAAAACTTGAGACTTCAAGTCCCGACATTCTATTTTTAGCTTAATAGCGCTTTCACTTTATCCGAGATATCTTTCCCTTCAGCCAGACCGGCCAGCTTTTTGGATGCGATTCCCATTACTTTGCCCATTTCTTTGATGCTTGTAGCGCCAACCTCAGCAATAATTGACTGAACGGCCTGAGTTAATTCAGCATCTGACATTTTTGCCGGCAGATAACTTTCAAATACTTTTACCTGAAACATTTCCTGATCATACAAATCAGGACGGCCTTGTTCCTTGTAAATAGCAGCGGCGTCGGTTCCTTGCTTAGCCAGTTTTTGAATGATTTTCAATGATTCCTGATCGCTCAGTTCACCACTTGCACCCTCGGCTGACTTGGCTTCAAGCATTACTTTTTTAATTCCGCGCAAAGCCTCGAGTTTTTCTTTCTCGCGGGCTTTCATGGCGTCTTTTATGTCATTGCTTATCTGTTCAAATAAACTCATTTTTTCTGAATTAATCAACGTTATCGTGCAAATATGAATTGTTGTCGCGTAAAATTACATTATTATTTTCATCCGGAGAAATCGTAAACCTCGAAAATTTTTCATCTACTTTTTTTTTAAACCCGAAAAATTTAGAGTTTTTTCTTCGGTAGGCCGGAATGTTTTCCAATTCTTCAACAGCCTCTTCCGAAGTTTGCGTAAAATCTACCGGTTCAGTAACATGCCCCTGCGTGTCTTTCTTTGAATTGTTGTTGCCGTAAAGTTCTTCAAATTCATCGTAAACACCCGTATTGATTTCAAATTCAAAGGTTTTTTGCTTTACATTTTTCGAACCGTACAAGTCGTTTTCCACATTGGCTTTTGTTTCTTTCTTCGAGAACTGAGGCGCTTCCTTGTCATCGTCAACCAAGGTGTGGTATGTTTTTTCCTGATTTTTGTTGATGACCATTTCCGGAATGCTGCTGGTGCTGAACCCGGTAGCGATGATTGTAACCGAAATTTTATCACCAAGTGATTCGTCCACCCCATTCCCCCAAATCAGATCGGCAGAGTTTCCGGCTTTTTCCTGAACATAGTCGGTAATGTCACCAATCTCATCCATAGTAATTTCTTCGAGCCCTGATGTAATATTGAGCAGGATGTTACGTGCTCCCATGATGTCGTTGTTATTAAGCAGTGGCGAATTCAGCGCTTCTTCCACTGCAATAACTGCGCGGTTTACGCCCGAGGCAATGCCCGTTCCCATGAGGGCTACACCGCTATTTCGCATAACAGTTTCCACATCGGCAAAGTCAACATTGATGTAACCTGGTACGGTGATAATTTCAGCAATTCCTTTAGCCGCGGTAGTCAAAATATTGTCGGCTTTGGCAAAGGCATCGGATATCTTTGAGTCTCCGTACATTTCGCGGATTCGCTCATTGTTGATAACAAGCAGTGAATCAACATGAGTTTCCATAGAAGCAATCCCTTCAACGGCCTGCTTAATGCGGCGGCGTCCCTCGTTTCTGAAAGGAATGGTAACAATACCAACAGTCAGAATTCCAAGCTCGCGAGCCGCCTGTGCAATAACAGGAGCACCGCCAGTACCGGTTCCACCACCCATTCCAGCGGTAATAAATACCATTTTTGTATTGTTCTGAAGTACTTTTTTGACGTCTTCAATATTTTCGATGGCAGCTTCCCTGCCGGTTTCCGGTTTGTTGCCTGCACCACGGCCTTCGGTTAACGAAGAGCCAAGCTGCACTTTGTACGGTACCGGACTCGCAATTAAAGCCTGGGCATCGGTATTACAAACCATAAAATCCACATCACGAATTCCCTGACGATACATGTGGTTCACTGCATTTCCACCACCTCCACCAACTCCAATAACCTTGATGATTGAACCTGAACTCACGGTTAAATCAAAATTCATAATTTCGTTTGACATGTTCCTGTATTTTTCGTGTTTATAATCAATTGTTGGTTGTTTCTTCCGACACGGAAGAGTCTTTTGATTCTTTGTCATCAAAGAATTTGGAAAACTGGCGCATAAACCAGCTGTCAACATTTCCGCTGTCCGGATCGGGTTCGGACTTTTTCTTTTCCTTTTTATGTTTTTTGGGGGTACTCTCAACTTTCATCTGAACTGGTTGCTGCGTTTCCTTCGCAGGTTCTTTCTTCGGAGCAGGAGGAGAAGGAACCTCAAAAGGAATTTCGTCGTCGAGATTAATGTCAAATCCTAAACTTTCAGGATGAAGTTCAATAACTTCGGAAGGTTTGGGCTGAAAGTGCCGGTTTGGGTTAATATCAAATCCGGTGGCAATTATTGTAACGCTGACTCTGTTCCCCAGCTTCGGATCGTAGCCATTACCCCAGATAATGGTGGCATCCTGTCCGGCCTCGTCCTGAAGGAAATCGATGATTTCGCCGATTTCGCCCATTGTAATTTCTTCATCTCCTGAAATAATGTTGAGCAGAATATCTTTGGTTCCGCGAATGCTGCTGCTATCGAGTAATGGTGATTCGAGCGCCTGTTTTACGGCGGTCATGGCACGATCGGGACCTTCGGCAAAGCCTGTTCCCATGATAAAGACTTTACTGCCTGCCATAACGGTACTTACGTCAGCAAAGTCGATGTTTATGTTCCCGTGCAGGGTAATAATTTCGGCTACTCCCTTCACAGCTGTGGTGATGATGTTGTCGGCCTTTTTGAAGGCCTGAGAAGCTGGCAGATTCCCATAAATTTTATGGAGTTTTTCGTTGCTGATGACCAACATACTGTCCACATGTTCCCGAAGTTTTTCAACACCATCAAGGGCCTGATCGAAACGGCGTTTACCTTCCGAACGCGAAGGAATAGTCACAACTGCAATGGTTAGTATATCGAGTTCGCGGGCCAGCCGGGCAATAACCGGCGCAGCACCGGTTCCGGTTCCGCCCCCCATTCCGGCCGTAATAAATACCATTTTTGTGGTTCCTTCAAGGAGGTTTCTGATGTCATCCAGATTTTCGATGGCAGCCTGTTCTCCCTGTTCGGGCTGATTTCCAGCGCCACGGCCTTCGGTTAGCGTAACCCCCAGCTGAATCCTGACAGGTACAGGGTTGTTACGCATGGCTTGTGCATCGGTATTACAAACTATGAAGTTTACACCTTCAATGCCCTCTTCAAACATGTTTTTGACGGCATTGCATCCGCCTCCTCCAACACCAATTACTTTAATGATGGAAGAATTTGCATGCTCTAATCCGAAGTTTAATATTTCATCGATCATAAGGCAGACATGATTTATTGGGTTTATGTCATTTCTGTATCCGCAGTTGTTTCTTCAAAGAAATTAAGTACCCCTTGTTTTATTTTGATTCCAAAAGCGGAGATGATTCCTGGTTCATTTGAATTCGTCCCTTTTCGTCTCCCGTTCTTTTTCCTGTTATACTGTGTTTCTTCTTCAGCAGCGATTTTGAGTAAGCCCAGAACCGTTGAATAGCGCGGATCGTTCAATTCTCTTCCGGCAACAAAATCATTGAGTATCGGTTTCCCGAGGCGAACATCGAATCCGGTATGGAACTTGATGAGCTGCGGCAGGTTGATCAGGAGAGAAGTGCCACCAGTTATTACTATGCCTGCGCCCAGTTTGTCGGCGTATCCCGATTTGCGAATCTGGTAAAAGAAGCCTACGACAATTTCTTCCATACGGGCCTGAATGATATGAGCCAGACTTTTGAAAGAAATTTGTTTCGGATCCCATCCTTCACGCGGAATAGTGACTACCTTGTCTTCGGGCGCAAAATCGCCGATTGCCTGCCCAAAGCGTGTTTTCATTGATTCGGCTTCGCGGGCTGTGATTGAACAACCTTCTTTAATGTCTTTGGTAACAACATTTCCGCCAAACGGAACCATAGAAGTAAAACACAAAACGCCTTCGTAAAAAATGGATATTTTGGTTGTGCCGCCACCAATGTCAACCAAGGCAACGCCAGCTTCTTTTTCGTCGTCGCGAAGTACAACCTCCGATGAAGCAATCGGATCGAGAACTGCTCGTTGTACCTGAATGGAACCACGCTCGAAACATTTGGCTATGTTTCGCTGGTAGGAGTCGGGAGCCACATGAATCTTGAAATTGGCTTCCAGCTTTTCGCCAATGGCGCCAACCGGATTGTTGGCTTCCCCGTCAATCGTATAACATTCGGGATTGATGTGGTAAATAAACATCCCTTCGTCCAGGCTGATTTGCCTGGCTTGCTCCATCAATTGATTTACTTCCGATTCGGTAACGCAGTGGTCGCGGTTGAAAGTGCGTTGCTGTTGCGATGTGAGGGTGATCAGCTGCTGCCCCGAAATGTTAACAAATACATTTTCGATGTCGTGCCCACAATCTTTTTCTGCTTTACCCACAGCCTCGCTTACGGCTGCAAAAGCCTCCTCCACATTCAGCACCACACCGCGGTTTACTCCCCGCGATGCGCTATGTCCAAGCCCAATAACTTCAATTTTTCCTTCTTCGTTCTTTTTTCCGGCAAGGGCTACAATCTTGGTTGAGCCAATGTCAACGGCTGCAAAAATTTTTTCGTTCTTGTCCATAACTTACTTTTTTGTACAAACAACCTGATTCCGATATTTTACACTAATCATTTTATACCTGTTCCACCCCATGTGCTTAAATCCTTGCTGATAAACGGCTTTCAGATTCCTGAATTTCATCTGGTAATCTTCCGGCTTGCCAAACTCAATCAGGTAGTCGCCAACCTGGGGGACCATAAGTAATTCTCCGTTGGTCTGAATGAAAACCTGCTCGATCTGTGCTCTCCAGAACTCATCTTTATTGACGAATTCAGCCATTTTCAGGAGGTCCTTTTTTATCGTATCGTTGGGAGCCGATCCGGTTGCAACCAATATGCGGTCGACATATTTAGCCGAAACCGGAATTCTGATTCCATCGCCATCAAGGTAATAATCGTCGAATGCACTTTTCATCCTGAGAACCGGGGAACGCTCGTCGAGGCTGATGATCAGCTTTCCTTTAAATGATAGTCCTTTCGACTCTATTTTTCTGAACACTTCCACATTATTCAGGGTGGAGTAGGAGCTTAGCTTTGATTCGAGTTTGTCGATATTGATTGCAGAGATTCGGGTGCCAATGGTTGGTTCTCCCGATTTTTCTACCATCTGGATTATTTCTTCTTCATCAAGAAACCGCGGTGAGTTAGGATTGATGTTGACCACAATGGACTGACAGCGCACCGCCTCGTACTGCATGTAAGCGTAGTAAACCGAAAAACCGATTGCCCCCGTAAGGCACAACCATCCCAGAACAATGAATATTTTCTTAATGATCCGCATATTTTAACAATTGTTCTTTCACCGGCTCAACCAGCGTGTCAATATCCCCGGCTCCCATCATCAGCACAATACCTGGTTTAAAGGTTTTGGCCTGGCGAACCAGTTCTGTTTTCGGGCAAAGTATTTTATTGGTGTTTTCAATCTGATTAAAAATTAACTCGGAGCTTACGCCCTCCATCGGCAGTTCGCGTGCCGGATAAATATCAAGCAGTATCACCTCATCGAGCAGATTGAGACTGTGTGCAAAATCTGTCGCAAAATCTTTGGTGCGGCTGTATAGATGCGGCTGAAAAACGCCTGTAATGTGCCGGTCGTGATAAATATTCCGCACCGATTGGATGGTGGCTTTCAATTCTTCCGGATGATGGGCATAATCATCAATCAACACAAAATGCTCATTGTTCAGGTGAATGTCGAACCGGCGTTTTACTCCGGAATAGCTATCGAGTGCTTTTCTGACATCTTCTGGTGAAACCCCGGCCATTAGCGCCAGCGCCGAAGCTGCAACGGCATTTTCCACATTGAGCAGCCCCGGAAAGTTCAAAATTAAATTTTCAATGGTGAAATCCGGAGTTTTCAAATTGAAATGGTAAATCCCGTTTTTCAATGAGATATTTTCAGCGCAAAAATCAGCTTGTTCTTTTATTGAATATGAAAATCTGCGTTTATTTTCCGTCCATTTCTGGTCTAACTGAAGTCCTTTTTTCAGTAACAATGCTCCGTTTTTTCTGATATTACCTGCAAAAAGACCAAAACTTTCAATCACTTTTTCGTGCGAACCGTAAATGTCAAGATGGTCGGCATCCATCGCGGTAATCACTGCCAGTTCGGGTTTCAGATGAAGAAATGAGCGGTCGAATTCGTCGGCTTCGGCTACAATCCACTCGCTGTTCGAATTGTCGAGCAATAAGTTGGTTTGGTAATTTTTTGAAATGCCGCCCAAAAATGCTGCACAACCCAGTGCCGAGGTTTTCAAAATGTGGGCTGTCATGGTCGATACTGAAGTTTTTCCGTGTGTTCCGGCAACGGCAATCGTGCGAAGGCTGTTGCAAATGATACCAAGCACCTCGGCCCGTTTGTGAATGGTGAAGCCTCGTTTAAGCAATACATTCAGCTCCTTATGATCGGATGGCACGGCAGGCGTGTAAACAATCAGCGAGTCGGGAATAGCCAGGTCGGATGGTAAAAGTTCAGGGTTATCATCGTAATGAACAGCAATTCCTTCGCTTTCAAGCTGTGATGTTAATTCGGTACGGGTGCGGTCGTATCCGGAAACAACGATGCCCCGGTTCGCAAAATAGCGTGCCAGAGCGCTCATTCCTATTCCTCCAATTCCCAGGAAATAGACCTGCTTTATATCGGTAAAATTCAGCATTCTCGTTTATTTATAACTTCCAGTATTACATCCACAATTTCTTTGGCTGCATCAGGTTTAGCCAGTTTTCGAATATTTTCAGATAAACTCGCTAAGCGCTGTTTATCAGCCAGCAATTTAAAAGTCTCTTTCAATAAAACATATTTTGAATCGGCATCTTTTATTAACAATGCGGCCTGATTTTCAACAAGTGCCATCGCATTTTTAGTTTGATGATCTTCGGCAACGTTGGGTGAAGGAACCAATACAGATGGTTTGCCCACCAGGCAAAGCTCTGAAATAGTACCTGCTCCTGCTCTCGAAATTACCACGTCGGCCACGGCATAAGCCCAGTCCATGCGCGATACGAACTCCATAGGATGAAGATTTTCCGGACAATCGGCTTCCAGTCTCTCCTGCATTTCATTGAAATAGAAGCTTCCTGTTTGCCAGATGATTTGCACTTCTGATTCGCGAATCAAATCCAGACTAGCCATCACGCTTTCATTCAAGGTGCGGGCTCCTAAACTTCCGCCAACAATCAACACGACAGGCAGGCCTTCTTTTACCTTGAAATGCCGGAAAGCTTCCTCCCGGTTGGTCACCGTTTGCAACAGGTTTTTGCGAATGGGATTACCTGTCAGAACGATTTTATCGGCCGGAAAGTAGCGGTTCATGTTTGGATAGGCTACACATATTTTTTCCACTTTGGCCGCCAATAATTTGTTGGTCACTCCGGCATAAGAATTCTGTTCCTGTAAAACTGCCGGAACGCCTTTTCTAACTGCTGCTTTCAGGATAGGACCACTGGCAAACCCACCCACACCAATAGCTACATCGGGTTTAAACTCTTTAATTACTTTGTTTGCCAAACGCATGCTTTTAAATAGCTTCCAGAAGAATGCGAGTATTTTGGGCGATGGTTTGCGGGGAAATCCCATAACCGGAAGGCCAACTATTTTGTATCCCGCCGCCGGAACACGTTCCATTTCCATTTTACCCAAAGCTCCTACAAACAGGATTTCGGTTTCAGGCAAGCGCTCTTTCAGTTCATTTGCTATGGAAACTGCCGGGAAAATATGCCCTCCTGTTCCACCTCCGCTTACTATGACTTTTAATTTCTTCATGTTACAAAGCCTGATCTTCGTTTGGTGTATCTACCACAACCAATTGCTCGGATGCAGCTTTATTTTTCTGGTTATTGGCGCTCACGGCCAAAATAATCCCAAATGACGCAGCCGTAAACAACATCGACGATCCACCCATGCTTACCCATGGCAAAGGTTGCCCGGTTACGGGCACTGCCCCCACCGAAACGGCCATATTTATAAATGCCTGAAAGGTCATTAAAAGTACAAGCCCGGTGACCATAAAAGCCGGGAAAGTCCGGTCGCATCTTCTGACTATAATTACTCCCCTGAACAGTAAAATCAGGTACAGCAGAGTGAGGAATGCTCCGCCGACAAAGCCATATTCTTCAATGAAAATGGCATAAATAAAATCGTTGTATCCGGCTTCCATATAGTTGCTCACTTCGCTGTTTCCCGGGCCTTTGCCAAATGTCCCACCCTCGAAAATAGCCAAACGGGCATATTCCTCCTGCTTTGTTCCTGTAACTGTTTTTTCGTCGCCATTTATAAAGTCGTCGATACGGCTTTTTACGGTATGAACACGACCAACGCTGTCAGGAAAAAAGTCGGCGGTGAAATAAATCAGAACTACCATTAAAGCTCCTATTCCGATGAGTGCGGCGATGTATTTGAATGAAACACGGGCAATAAGCATCAGGATGATGATGGTGAAAAAAATCATCGCTGCTGTAGAGAAGTTGCTCAGGAAAATTAAAAAGCAAATACCCGCGGAAACTCCGGTAATCCAGAAAAATGCGGTTTTCAGCTCTTCTTCGGTGCGCTGGGCTTTCGAGAGCAGGCGGGCTGCATACATCACCAGCGATATTTTGGCCATTTCTGCCGGCTGAAAGCTAAAGAAGGGCAGACTAAGCGAACGCGATGTTTCTTTATCGGTGCTTCCGGTTAATTTATACTGGATAATGGCCATAATGAGGGCCACTACAGTCAGGACAACCAAAATTGGTGAAATCTTGAAATAAAAAACGACCGGAATAATATTGACGAGAAAAAGCATAATGCCAAATCCGGTCAGAATAAAAACAATCTGGCGGATGAGGTAATAGGTGGTGTTTCCCTCGGCTTCGCGGTAAGCGAGTTTCCCGGTAGCACTGTAAACAATAACCAGTGATACCAGTGAGAGGAAAATCAGAACCACCCACAATGTGCGGTCTCCCTTAAATATTTGCAACAGTCTGCCTGCCATTTTATAAATCTCTTACAGCTTGTTTGAACTGACGTCCGCGGTCTTCGTAGTTTTCGAACAAATCGAAACTGGCACAGGCCGGCGAAAGCAAAACCGTATCGCCGTTTTTAGCCAGGTAGTAGGCCGAGCGGACAGCATCTTCCATCGACTGGGTTTCTACCATGTCTTTCCCGAGGTTTTTAAAGGCTTCCAGAATTTTTGAATTGTCTTTTCCAAGGCAAACGATGGCTTTCACCTTTGATTTGACCAGTTCGTACAATTCCGAGTAATCGTTCCCTTTGTCAATTCCGCCAACAATCCAAACGGTGGGTTGCGTCATGCTTTCAAGTGCATACCAGGTTGAATTGATGTTGGTGGCTTTCGAATCGTTAATAAACTCGATGCCATGCACTTTCAGGAAACGTTCAAGGCGATGTTCAACGCCTTTGAAGTCAGACAAACTTTCACGAATTTTTTCATTCCTGATGTTTACTGCCATTCCTGAAATTCCCCCACCAATTGCCTGAGTTACAAGTGATGTGTTGTTTGCAAATATCGACTTTCTCG
>CAYRBM010000181.1:0-10751 GCA_964422425.1 uncultured Odoribacter sp. | reverse complement strand
TTCCAGCGAAAAACCATACTCTACTTCCGAAGTAGGCGACTGGATTGCCGAATGGATTAGCAAAAACTAAGGGTGATGCGTTTTTTAACCGCATTGTCGGAATACGGCGATTAGGAATCGTCGCACCCAGGGAAAGGCTCTTTGCGAAAGCAGGGAGCCTTTTTTAGTTAAGGACTTCGTTATTCTTCTTGTCGAAAAAATTACTGTTCTGATGTTGGCCCCTGAATTGCCACAGGAGCAACCGACCCCGTGGATTGAGGTTCTGCAATAGGAGAATTACTGATTTCATGCGTTCCATCCGGAAGAAACTTCACGGTGGGCGGAATGTGCTTCTGGTTAAACAGGTCGTAGCTTTTCTTCAGGTCGCCCCACAGGCTCACTTTGTCCTTATTTTTGCTGTATCCTGCAATCAGGCGGTTGTAGGTTTTGTCTTCGAGTCGGGCAGGGTAGATGGTGATGCTGATTTTCTTCTGTCCGGCATTGTACGCTTCGATGCAGTAAACAAAAAGCTCCTTAATTTTCTCGTCGGAAATGGCAATGCAGCCCGACGATTCGCAAGCGCCATGAATATAAATGAGGTTGCCAAGTCGGCCTTTTACACCACGAATGCTGTCGGAAGCATTCGGGTAGTTGATTTTCATCGACAGGTAATATTTGCTGTACGGGTTAAGTTCGTTGATGTAGTAAAAACCTTCAGGCACCTGCAAGTCGTACGAACGTCGTTTCGGGCCAATATCACCGGAAATTTCACACATCGGAATTTCATTAATCAGCGTGTAAGTGGAGTCGCAGATGTTTTTTCCCCATACTTCAATTTTCTTCTCGGTTTTGAAGGCACGCAGGTAAATGCGCAGACTATCTCGTGAAAGTGAGCGTTCTGACAGGGTTTTGATGACAGATTTTTCTTTGGAAGAGTAGGCTTCCCTGACTCGTGTATATTTTAACTGCTTTTCGCGGAAAGTTCCGGGTGGAGTTTCCGTGTTCATCAGGAGTATGGTAAAAAGGAACAAAATGTACTTCATGGCTCTTATAAAATCGTTGGCAAAAATAGCGGAAAACTTGAATTGGAGTTTCTCCGGATTTCCATCTAATCGGTCATCAAAAAATCTGATCTTCTAAAATTTGAATATTTTTACTGAATCTTAACGAAGAAATATGGACTATATTTTTGAACTGCCTTTTAAGGTTCGCGATTACGAATGCGATTTGCAGGGAATTGTAAACAATGCGGTTTACCAGAATTACCTGGAACATACCCGTCATGAATTTCTGGAGCATGTTGGCCTGAATTTCGCTCAGATGCACGACGATGGCATTGATGCGGTGGTGATTCGCGTAGAGATTGATTACAAAGCACCGCTGAAAAGTGGCGACCAGTTTGTTTGCCGGGTGAATGTGGCACGCGAAGGAAACCTGAAATTTGTTTTTCTGCAGGATATTTATCGTTTGGCCGATCAGAAACTGATGGTAAAAGGAAAAGTAACTGCGGTTTGCGTGAATAACCAGACCGAGCGGCCTGTGACTCCGAAAGAGCTGGTGGAGGTTTTCGACCGCTATTGCTGATTTTATTTTGCGTTTTCAGGACATGCAAAAGCTTATGTTTTTGATATCTTCGGAAAAAATGCTGGTAGGGCAATCCTTCCGGTCTTTTTTTTCCTGATTAAAAACACAAAAGAGTAACCCAATGAACACACCCAAAAGAGATTTGCACATCGTTTTTCGAAACGCGCAAGGCGTTTTGAAGGTCAGCAATTTTTTAGATGCTCAGGAAGCTGAAATCATTGATTTGCACGATGGCCTCAGTATCGGCCCGATTCATGATTTGGATACCAGCGATGGTTTAAGGAGACGAGCAGACTGGCTCGCGCAGATTTTCCGTGAGTCGGAGTGCCCACCTCAAATGCTGGATCCGGTTGGTTCCGATCTGGAAAAAATCCGGAACATTGCCGAGAAAATCAATTGCTACCGGAAATTATACGTTTGGGCAGGTGTTGATTCTTCGGAGCGTATCGCAGCAGCCAGGCTGCTGACCCTCTTGCCCGAAACAGATTTGCCTGTTTATATGGCCGATTTTAGCGGAGTCGCGGTGTCAAACATTCACGGCAAAACGGTGTTCCCCAAATCGCTGATGCAGACAGACCCATTTCAGGTGGCAGAGGTTGCCCGCCATTTTTGCTTGTTGGATGTCGCGGGAAAGGAAACCTGGAAAAACCTTTGGCGGGCGATGGTGCAGCAAAAGTCTTTGCTTCGAACAGCCAACCCCGATGGACAAATCCGGCACCGGGAATTGGAATATCTGGATGCTTTTTTGCTGGCGAATATCGGGCCTAACTACAAGAGCGCTGCCTGGGTGATTGGTTACACCCTGGGGGTGCCGGACTTTGCCTTTGGCGACAGCTTCCTGAATTGGCGACTTAAACATTTGGCCGAAACCGGAATCATCAGCTATCGCGGGCAGTTGAACGAGATCAGGGATTACGAAGTTAAAATCCGGAGTTAGTGAGCAAAACTATTGGCTTGCGGCATTTCTGAATTCAAGATAGACAATGGAAGCCTGGCACTGCATGGCGCGTTCGTCAGCTTTATGGACCATAGGCGATCCGCATTTGCCGCAGAAACGGTTTTGCTGATACCAATTCTTCAGTTGGAGCCCCATCAGGGCGGCCCAGCCAATGAAAAGGCATAGGTTTGCTCCGCTGTTTCCTGAAAGTCTTTTTGGCATGGGAACGAAAGCTGGCCGTCTTCGGTCTTCAGCAAAATGCTGTTTCCTCTGAAATCAAGCAAAATGTCGTTCTCGCTGGAGGAAAGGTTTGGCAAATACTGGCTGTTGAGCCGGTGCGAAAAAATGTCCTGAATCATGGAGTGTGCGAGTTAATTTGTAGCTGTAAAGATAACCGACCTAACAGGTTTTTAAAACCTGTTAGGTCTCCTTCACAAACTGGGTTAGTTAGAAAAATTCCCTGAGAACTTTGTTTATGAATCGCTCCGGCGAAAAGCAGAAAATCATAACTTTGCTGTACTAAAACCATTGGATGTTTAAAGTTACGTCGGATCGTGTGATGTAAATAACCTGAGGCGCAAGTCTTAGGTTATCCTTTCGTAAACTCAGGCCAGTTCTGGCAGGAGTTATTTTCACGTCTTTATTTTGTAAAAATTAGCTGTCAAAGGATTGAACCTTTTGATCGCATTAATCGTCAAAATTTTAAACATCATGAGTAATACAGATAATTCATCCATTCACGAATTCGACTTTAGTTTAATCTGCGAATATTTTTCGAGTACCGAACGGCAAGGGCCCGGAAGTCCGGAAGCCACTTTAAAAGCCTTAAGTTTTATCGATAATCTGAGCACCGAATCGCGCAGTGTTGATTTAGGCTGCGGAACAGGAGGCCAGACCATGGTTTTGGCACAAAATGCTCCCGGGCACATTACCGGCATCGACCTGTTTCCCGATTTTATCAGGTTGTTCAACCAAAATGCCGAAAAGCTGAATCTTCAGGAAAGAGTGAAAGGCGAAATTGGCTCGATGGACAACCTATCTTTTCATGAAGAAGAACTCGACCTGATTTGGTCGGAGGGCGCTATTTACAACATTGGCTTTGTTCGCGGCCTCACCGAGTGGCGCAAACTTCTGAAAACTGGCGGCTACATTGCTGTTACCGAAGCATCGTGGTTCACCGATGAACGCCCTGAAGAAATTGAGAAGTTTTGGATGGACGCTTATCCTGAAATCGACACGATTCCGAACAAAGTGGCCCAAATGCAAAAAGCTGGCTACGTTCCGGTGGCATCATTTATTCTGCCCGAAAATTGCTGGACTGAAAACTACCATGTTCCGCAAGTCGCGGTTCAGGAAGCTTTTCTAAAGAAATATGCAGGCAACAAAATGGCTGAGGATTTCATCGGATTTCAGCGCTACGAAGCCGAATTGTACGACAAATACAAGGCTTTTTATGGCTACGTTTTCTATATTGGTAAAAAGATATAGTTTGTAGTTTTTCAACTGATCCGATGACTCCGATTCATCGGATCAGTATTTTATAAATCGCTTGTAATTGCCGGACAAACAAAAACGGCTCCACATGGGAGCCGCTTACGAGAAAAATAGTGTGCTGAAAATGCCTTATTGTTGCATAAATTCTTCGTTGAAACTTACCATCCAATTGATGCCGAAACGATCGGTCAACATTCCGAAGTAATCGCCCCAAAACATGCTGCTCATCGGCATGGAAACCTGTCCGC
The DNA here is from genome assembly GCA_964422425.1 of uncultured Odoribacter sp. GTDB lineage: Bacteria > Bacteroidota > Bacteroidia > Bacteroidales > Prolixibacteraceae > Aquipluma. The sequence continues at coordinate 6,509 of CAYRBM010000181.1, read as the reverse complement.
CAGCCGAAAGACTGTTGAACAACTCGTCGGCTTTCGCTTTACTGTCGGCTGTAATAAAAATAGAAAAGTTATTTCCTTGGATGAAGTTCGAAGCTGATTCGCCACCCGTATCACAGCCCATCAGCGTTGTTTCCTGACTAATCGGAAGTGAAATATGCATGATCCGGCTTTCTTCGTCCGGTGAAACGGGGAATCCTTCACCTTCGGGCATGTCGCTGTATCGCCCCACATAGTTGAATTCTCCGCCAAAAACCGATTTGTAAAATTCGAATGCTTCAAGGCAATTGCCGTTAAATGTGAGGTAGCTGTTAACTGTTGTCATGGTTGTAGTTTTTGAAAGTTTATCAATGAGTTATGTTCTGATGTTAACACGGTTTCATCGTTTTTGTTTTTCAGATTCCGATTCAGTCGATGGATCGACGCAAATAGTTTAAACATTTGTTGTGGCCGGATGTTTTTCCGGTAAAACGGACAGCGTTTCCGGTTTTAGGCTTAATTTTGCTGCCGATTCGAAAATAGAAAACACCCATGTCAGAACAAAAATCCTACTATCCAACCTTGCGCAACATTACACTTGCCCAGTTAAACCTGAATACAATTGTTGAGCCCACGCCTCTTCAGCGGAACAACAACTTGTCGAACCGTTTTTCGGCGAATGTTTTCCTGAAAAGGGAGGATTTGCAGGTGGTTCGTTCGTACAAAATCCGTGGGGCGTACAACAAAATTTCAGGATTAACCGACGAGGAACGCGAGCGCGGAGTGGTGTGTGCCAGCGCTGGAAATCATGCGCAAGGGGTAGCCTACTCGTGTCAATTGCTTGGAATCAGGGGAAAAATATACATGCCAACCACCACGCCCAAACAAAAAATTACGCAGGTGAAAATGTTTGGCAAAGACAAAATTGAAGTTGTTCTGGTGGGCGATACCTACGATGCAGCATCGGATGCCGCGCACCGCAACAGCGAAGAAACAGGCATGGTTTATATTCATCCGTTCGATGATCCGCAGATTATCGAGGGACAGGCAACTTCGGGAGTGGAAATTCTGCAGGATTTTAACGGGCACATTGATTACCTGTTTCTGCCCATTGGTGGCGGCGGTTTAGCCGCCGGGGTGGGGGCCTATTTCAAGCAAATCAGTCCCGAAACCAAAATAATTGGTGTTGAACCTGCTGGTGCTCCATCGATGAAAATCAGTCTCGAAAAAGGCGAAGTAACTCCGCTGAAAGATATTGACAAATTTGTGGATGGTGCAGCTGTTCAGCGGGTCGGCGATCTCACCTTCAAAGTTTGTCAGCAGGTGATCGACGATATCGTTGTTGTTCCTGAAGGGAAAATTTGTACGACTATTCTCGAACTGTACAATCAGGATGCCATTGTGGTGGAACCGGCCGGTGCGTTGGCCATTGCGGCACTCGAGTTTTACCGCGAGCAAATTGAAGGCAAAAATGTGGTGTGCATGGTTTCGGGTAGCAACAACGACATTACCCGCACCGAAGAAATCAAAGAACGCTCGTTGTTGTACGAAGGCCTGAAACACTATTTCATCGTTCGCTTTCCGCAGCGGGCAGGCGCTTTGCGCGATTTTGTGGATAAAGTGCTCGGTCCGAACGACGACATTACCATGTTCGAATACTCCAAAAAGAACAATCGGGAGCAAGGCCCTGCGCTGATTGGCATCGAACTTCAGGACAAGGAAGATTACGCCGGATTGGTTCACCGTCTGGACGAAAATGGTTTTGTTTTTGAATACATCAACGACCGTCCTGATTTGTTCCAGTTGCTGATTTGAAAAGAAGACGGAAGTCGGAAGGCCGGGGTCGGAAGTTGAACGAACAGTGATCAGTCGCTGTTACCGTAAAAAATGTTTCGTGTTGCGAGATTCGGGTTACGTGTAAACCCGCAACCCATAATATGAAACTCGTATCGCGCAACCCGCATCCCGAAACAAAATCAGAAGATAGAAGTTTGAGGTGATCCTCATTTGTTATCGCAATTTTTAGCAATCAACCAACACATATTTTTTGCATCTTTATGTTCTGAAACCGAATCATTCATGTCAACTTTCAGGAGAAAAAAATGTGTGCTTTTGGCCCTGCTTTTTGCAGGTGCGACGTTGTTTTTTTCGTCGTTTTCTCCCTTGCAGCATCACTCCGGCGATTATTTATTTGTTTCAGTTCCGTCGTTCGCTCCCGAAACGTATGAGCCTGTCATTTCGAGCAATGCCGATTCGGTGGTTATTCCGCTGAAGCAAGTGGGACGCCTTTTTTTGATCGATGCCAAAGTTGAAGGTCAAACCGGCAACCTCGTGTTCGATACCGGCGCCAACGGTTTGGTTTTAAACAGCACTTATTTTCGCGATCACGTGCGAACGGGCAAAGTGGCTTCCAACGGCATTACGGGCGCCGTCGGGTCGGTCGAGCAAATTGCTGTTGATAAGCTCGAATTTTCCGATCTGACTTACCAAAAACTTCAGGCCGACGTAACAAACCTCGGGCACATTGAAAACCGTCGCGGAGTAAAAATTTTGGGACTGGTTGGTTTCAGCATGATGAAAAATATGGAGATTGTGCTCGACGCGGCACGCAGCGAATTGCGCCTGTACAAGCTGGATAAAACCGGCAAACGAACCTCGCCAGGTTCTCCGGAAATCAAGGTTCATCACACACAGAAGATCGAGGGAAACTCCAATATTCTTTTCCTGAAAGGCAGGATTGCCGGTAAAACTCTGAACTTTTGCTTCGACACGGGGGCAGAAACCAACGCCATAAGCAGCGATGCCAATAAAAATATTTTGAGCACCCTGACCATCACCCGACGTATGAGTTTGAAAGGATCGGGTACGGTCAAATCGGAAGTACTGTTTGGGCGTATGAATGAATTTCTGATCGGAGAAAAGCAAATTCCCAATATGGAAACCATCGTAACCAATCTCGACGCTCTCAGCGAAGCTTATGGTACTCATATCGACGGAATGCTCGGATACAGCTTCCTTGAGCAGGGAATTATCAGCATTAATTTTGTGAAAAAGCAATTTGGAATTCGATTTACGAAAGGAGCAGAAAAATGAGACCGATGATCAGATATGCGATGTGTGTGCTCGCCATTTGCTTTACGCTAAGCAGCCGGGCACAGTTCGATCCGGATAAAATCTGCCGTATCGACAACGGACAGTTGGTTTTTACGATTAACCTGAAGTGGACCGAAAAGGAGAAAAAGGAACTGACGAACCTATTCGACCTCGACAGTGTGCTGGTCAGTCAGGTTTTTGCCGGGAAAACCGCCATTGTGCTCGATGGCGAAACCTGGGTGGTCAAAAAAGGAAAGTTCCCGATGGTCGAACTCTCTAAACCGGTTCAGTCAGCCGGAAATACTGGTGTACGCATCAACGACGTTTTTATGGTCATTGATCAATGGATGAGCTTTGCAGGAAATATCGATGAAACGCCTGCAACATGGGGTGTTAATAATTTTGAGGTGGCCAACGCCTTTGTTTATCGCTCCGGAAGGGCCTGGTTTTATCTCCCCGGTTATAAAGATGCGCGAAAAGTATATATCGCCGGATCGTTCAACGATTGGAGCACCAATCAAACTCCGATGAAACCTTCAGGAAATGGCTGGAGCATCGAATTGCCCCTGAAGCCTGGAAAATACACCTACAAGTTTATTGTTGACGGCCGTTGGATGACCGATCCCAGCAACCGTCAGCGCGAAAACGACGGGCGCGGAAACAACAATTCGGTGGTTTATTGTACCAATCATCAGTTTGTGCTGAAAGGATTTTCCGATGCCAAAAAGGTGGTCGTCACGGGCAATTTCTACAATTGGAACCCCAAAGGACTGGCCATGAACCGAACTTCCGACGGTTGGATACTCCCCGCATATCTGCGCGATGGAACCTACGCCTATAAATTTTTGGTGGATGGCCGTTGGATGACCGACCCGGCAAATCCTGTTGTGCGGAATGATGCGTCAGGCAACGAAAATTCGTTTCTCGAAATCGGAGAATCGTATCTTTTCAGACTAAATGGTTTTACCAACGCAAATCAGGTTGTACTTACCGGAAGTTTTAATAACTGGAATCGAACAGAACTGGTAATGGCCAAAACGACGTCGGGTTGGCAACTTCAGTATGTTGTTGCGCCGGGCAATTACGAGTATAAGTTTATTGTCGATGGCCAGTGGATGCCCGATCCGGCTAATCCGTTTACCTCCGGAAAAGACAATTACGTCAATTCGGTCATTGCCTTGAAAGCCAATCATATTTTTGAATTGTCAGGCTATCCGGAAGCGAAAAATGTAATTGTAACCGGAAGTTTTAACGGCTGGAACCCCGAAGGATACAGAATGGTTCGTCAGGCGGGGAAATGGATTTTGCCGCTTTACCTTAATCCCGGGAAATACACCTACAAATTTGTTATCGACGGGAAATGGATTCTCGATCCGGCCAACAAACTCTACGAGCAAAACGAATACGGAACCAACAACTCGGTACTTTGGCTGGAGGATAAATAGTTTGAAGGTGCAAAAGTGATCAGTCGCAGTAATCAGTCGCATTTTGAACCGCGTAGCGGTGTAAGTTTGGTAGAAATTCGATGAAAGGAAAAAGCATCCGTCCGCTAGCAAATGTTCAATGAAAGACAGCGCTTTTTCGGACGGAATGGTGTTGCCATTCAAAACAACAGCAACAATAACAACGATCGCAACCACGATAACTATTTCCCCGCACAGGACACCAAAGGATGCCCGTTTCTTTTCAATTTCCTTCTTTTGTGCCTAATTTCAGTAACTATCTAAAATGAACAAATCAATGAATAATCAATCTCCTTTTTTAGGATTCCCGGGCAAACAGGAGTTGCTCGAACAAAATGGTGCCGATACCAAGGTTTTGCTGGTCAACGGGCACTTTCATACCCCTTTTTCGTTCAGTGCGTTCACCGAAATAGAACAGGCGTTTACGATGGCGAAAGCTGAAGGCGTGCAGGTGTTGGGAGTGAACGACTTTTACACCACCGATGGCTATCCCGAGTTTGCTGAACTGGCTGCGAACTACAAAATCTTCCCGCTGTTCAACATCGAGTTCATGGCCTTGCAGCGCGATTTGCAGGAAGCCGGTGTACGCGTAAACGATCCGGCTAACCCCGGACGTACCTACATGAGCGGTAAAGGGTTGAGCCATCCGTTTAAAATTGGTGCCGAAGAACTGGCCTTGTTGCAGCAGGTGCAGCACGAAAGCAACGTACAAACGGCCGAAATGGTGAATAAACTGAATGCTTTTCTGGCTGAATTGAATGCCGGAATCAGCTTTACTTTTGAGGAACTGAAAGCCAAATACGCCAAAAACATGCTGCGCGAACGCCATATCGCCAAGGCTTTGCGCATCGCTATCGATGAAAAATTTGCTTCCGAAGAAGATAAAAAGGCATTTTACCTGAAAGTTTTCTCTGGGAAAGAAGTGAAATCGAAACTCGACGATGTCGCCGGATTGGAAAACGAAATCCGAGGAAACCTCCTGAAATCCGGTGGTAAGGCTTTTGTGGCTGAAGATCCGAAAGCTTTCCTGAGTCTGGACGAGGTGAAAAAAGTGATCATCAGTGCCGGTGGTATTCCTTGCTACCCGGTGTTGCTCGACGATCCGAAAGGCGTTTGCACCGACTTTGAAGCCGATGCCGAAAAACTGTATCAAATGCTGGTCGACCGCAATATTTATAGTATTGAATTAATTCCCGGACGAAACGATTTCAACATCCTGAAGAAATTCGTGCAGTTCTTCCGCTCGAAAAACTTTCTGGTTTCGTTTGGTACCGAGCACAACACCCCGCAGCTCGACCCTGTAAAAGTAAGCTGTCGTAACGGTGTTGAACTCGACGAAGAACTCAATCAAATTGGTTACGAAGGCGCCTGCATCATTGCAGCGCATCAGTACCTGGTTGCCAAAGGCGAAGAAGGATTCCTCCGTGGCGATGGCTCCGGCAAAACTGCCGAATACGATTCGTTCGTTGAATTGGGCAATGCTGTAATTAAGAACTTTATAAAATAATTTGATATTGCCAGCTGCTAGCCGCTAGCAACTGGCTGCTGGCAAAAAACTTGCAACACGAAACACGCAACTCGCAACAACAGATATGAAACCCGAAATTCAACAATTAATAGAAATATCGCAGTACTACGGCAAACAGAACGATTTTGTGATTGCCGGCGGTGGAAATACCTCGTACAAAGACGAAAACCATTTGTACATCAAAGCCAGCGGGCATAGCCTGGGCACCATCGGCGAAGATGGTTTTGCGCAACTCGACCGTAAAGCGCTTCAGGAAATAGCTGCGAAAACCTATTCCGAAGATGTGATGGAACGCGAAAACCAGATTAAAAACGATCTGCTGAAAGCACGCGTTTATCCCGAAAAAGGACAGCGCCCTTCGGTGGAGACTTCACTGCACGATTTGCTGGCTTATCGCTTTGTGGTGCACACGCACAGCACCAAAGTAAACGGACTGATGTGCAGCACCA
>CAYRBM010000180.1:0-10843 GCA_964422425.1 uncultured Odoribacter sp. | reverse complement strand
CCCGGGCGGAATGCAGAACCTGTTCGAGCCAATTATTATTTTCGTGCGCGACGAAGTTGCCCGACCTGCAATTGGCGAAAAAAGATTTGAGAAATTTATGCCATTTCTGCTCACCCTGTTTTTTTTCATCCTGTTCAACAATTTATTAGGGCTCATCCCCATATTCCCATTCGGAGCCAATGTTACCGGAAACATTGCAGTGACACTGGTTCTGGCTTTATTCACTTTTTTAATGACCACATTCAACTCCAATAAGCATTACTGGAGAGAAATCTATAACCCGGATGTACCGTGGTGGTTGAAATACCCAATTCCGTTGATGCCGATTGTGGAACTGACCGGAGTTTTCACCAAACCTTTTGTACTGATGGTCCGACTCTTTGCCAACATGATGGCCGGTCACATGATTGTTACCGTATTTGTCAGCCTGATTTTCATCTTCAGTTCCATCATGGGAGTAGAAGCCGGCTATGGAGTTTCTGTGGTCTCTATTGCATTTTCAGTTTTCATTTTATTGCTCGATGTCCTGGTTTCATTCCTCCAGGCTTATGTTTTTACGTTATTGTCGGCGCTGTACTTTGGTATGGCTTCACCTGAACATCATCATTAGTTTCATTATATCTTAAATTAATCATTATGACTGCATTATTCATTATTCTGGCAGAATTAGCTCTCGGTTCAATGGGAGCCGCACTGGGTGCAGGTTTGGCAGCTATCGGCGCAGGTATCGGCATTGGCCGCATTGGTGCCAGCGCTATGGAAGCAATTGCCCGTCAGCCCGAAGCAGCAGGAGACATTCGTTCAAACATGATCGTTTCTGCAGCTTTGATTGAAGGAGTTGCCTTCTTTGCTGTAATCATTTGTGCTCTGGTAATTTTCGTTTAAGAAATTTTCAGTTTGCAGCCGCTCCCGGGATTGCCGGGAGTTTGGCTGTTTTTTAACCCAACAAAAACACCATTATGGGATTTGTAACTCCGGATTACGGTACGATATTTTGGATGGTCATCATTTTCGGGATTGTACTTTTCATCCTGAAGAAATTTGCATGGGGCCCTATCCTGAAGGCTTTGAAAGACCGGGAAAAGTCCATTTCCGATGCCCTCAATTCAGCTGAAAAAGCCCGAAAAGAAGTGGCAGGACTGAAAGCCAGCAATGAACAGATTATTGCCGAGGCCCGAAAAGAAAAAGACCATATCCTGAAGGAAGCACTCAGCATTAAGGATAAAATTGTTGCCGAAGCCAAAGCTCAGGCCAACGCCGAAGCACAAAAAAGCATTGAAAGTGCCCGTCAGCAAATCGAAGCTGAAAAGACAGCCGCTATCAGTGAAATCAAAAAACAGGTGGCAGAACTATCAGTAATGATTGCCGAGAAAGTGATCAAAAAACAGCTCGAAAATCCAAAGGATCAGGAGAAACTGGTTCAGGATATGCTGAATGACCTGAAGTTGAATTAACCGATATGGATCAAAGCAAAATCAATGTGCGATACGCCAAGGCTTTCTTCTCCCTGGCTAAAGATAAAGGACTAACCACCGAGCTCAGGCCCGACGCTGCCCTTGTTTCGGAATTGTGTGCCACCAGCAGCGATTTTAATCTGTTGCTCAACAGCCCGGTGGTTTCGGTTTCGGGAAAAGTTAAGGCCATGCGCAGTGTGTTTCAGGGGCACGTAAACGACCTTTCGCTCGACTTTCTCGTGCTGATCACCGAAAACAAGCGAGAAAAGTACATCCCCGGAATTTTCAGGGATCTGGAAGAATTATACCGGAAAGAGGAAGGTATAAAAACAGCGGTGCTCACCAGCGCCCAACCCCTGACCGAACCGGTTATCAACCAGTTCAAGCAACTGCTTGAAAAGGATCTGGAGTCAAAAGTTGAACTTAGCCCTAAAGTAAACGAAGATTTGATTGGCGGATTTATCCTCCGCATCGACGATAAACAATACGACGCAAGCATAGCGACCCAACTGAAAAAAATAAAGGAACAACTGCTTCACACCGAATTGAAATAGTATAAAGACAGAAAAAACCAAATAAAAATGGCAAATATAAAACCTGCTGAAGTTTCAGTAATACTCAGGAAACAACTCGAAGGCTTTAAAAGTCAGGCCGAACTTGAAGAAGTGGGAACTGTGCTTCAGGTTGGCGACGGAATTGCACGTATCTACGGCCTCTCGAACGTTGAATCGAACGAAATGATCGAATTTGACTCGGGAGTAAAAGGTATCGTTTTGAACCTTGAAGAAGACAATGTGGGAGCTGTAATCCTCGGTCTGACCAAAGAAATCAAGGAAGGCGATACCGTGAAACGGCTCCGCCGCACAGCTTCCATCGAAGTGGGCGAAGGCCTGCTGGGTCGCGTGGTAAACACCCTGGGCGAACCTATCGACGGAAAAGGAACTATTCAGGGCGAAAAATTCGTGATGCCGCTCGAACGTAAAGCTCCGGGGGTAATCTTCCGTCAGCCGGTTAACCAGCCGCTGCAAACCGGGTTGAAAGCTATCGATGCCATGATTCCGATTGGACGTGGCCAGCGCGAGTTGATTATCGGCGACCGCCAAACCGGAAAAACCGCTGTTGCCATTGACACCATCATCAACCAGCGCGAAAATTTTGAAAAAGGTAAACCTGTATATTGTATTTATGTGGCCGTCGGGCAAAAAGGATCGACCGTTGCCAACATCGCTCATACGCTCGAAAAGCACGGAGCAATGGCTTATACAGTAATTGTTATGGCTACGGCTTCCGATCCTGCCGCTTTGCAGTTTTATGCACCTTACGCCGGAGCTGCCATTGGCGAGTTCTTCCGCGATACTGGCCGCGATGCCCTGATTGTGTACGACGACCTTTCGAAACAGGCCGTTTCGTACCGCGAAGTGTCGTTGCTGCTGCGCCGTCCTCCGGGCCGCGAAGCTTATCCGGGCGACGTATTTTACCTGCATTCGCGTTTGCTCGAACGGGCTGCCCGCATCATCGGTTCTGATGAAATGGCTGCTCAAATGAACGACTTGCCCGAATGCCTGAAAGGGAAAGTAAAAGGTGGAGGTTCGCTCACAGCCTTACCGATTATTGAAACGCAGGCAGGCGACGTTTCCGCTTACATCCCAACCAACGTCATTTCCATTACCGACGGACAGATCTTTCTTGAATCGAACCTGTTCAACTCCGGAGTTCGCCCGGCCATTAACGTAGGTATTTCGGTATCACGCGTGGGAGGTAATGCCCAAATTAAGGCAATGAAAAAAATTGCAGGAACCCTGAAACTGGACCAGGCTCAGTTCCGCGAACTGGAAGCCTTCTCGAAGTTCGGTTCCGATCTCGACGCAGCCACCATGCGAGTGCTCGACAAAGGCCGCAAAAATGTTGAGATTCTGAAACAGCCGCAGTATGCTCCTTTCAAAGTTGAGCACCAGATTGCTATTATTTATTGCGGGGTGAAAGAATTGCTCCGCGATGTGCCTGTTGAAAAAATAAAAGCTTTTGAACGCGATTTCCTCGAACTGATGGAAATGCAGTACCGCCCGGCGCTTGACAAACTAAAAGCCGGTGTGCTGAGCGATGCCGAAACACAGGCCATTGAAAAAGCCGCCGCTGAAGTTGCTGAACGATACGCTGAATAGTTGAACCTGAATAAAATCAAATGGCCAACTTAAAAGAAATACGAACACGGATCACTTCGGTAAAAACGACACGACAGGTAACCAGTGCCATGAAAATGGTATCGGCAGCCAAGCTGAAAAAAGCACAGGATGCTATTTTGCAGATTCGCCCGTACGCCGAAAAACTTTCAGAATTGCTCTCGTCGCTAAGCACCAACCTGGAGAATGCCGACAACTCGGTTTATACGGTTCAGCGTGCTCCCGAGCGGGTATTGCTTGTTCTGATCAGTTCGAACCGTGGTTTATGCGGCGGGTTCAACTCCTACATTTCCAAACGGGCCATCATGCTGGCAAAAACCACTTACAGCAAACAGCTGAAAAGCGGCAATCTCGATTTCCTGGTGATTGGCAAACAGGGTGGCAAAATACTGCGTTCGTACCAAATGCCTTCTTCTGCCGATGTGAATCACCTGTTTGATGAATTGACTTTCGAACAGGTATCGCGGGTTGCCCAAATGGTTATGGACGGTTTCGTTTCAGGAAAATACGACCGGGTTGAGCTGGTTTATAACAAGTTTATCAATGCTGCCGTTCAGGAGCAGGTGAACGAACAGTTTCTGCCTGTTTTGCCCAATGCCGAAGACCTGAAAAAGCGAATGAACCTCGATTATATTTTTGAACCCTCGCTTGAGAACATTGTGGAAGAACTGATTCCCCGTTCGCTGAAAATTCAGTTTTACAAAGCTTTGCTCGATTCGCACGCAGCCGAACACGGCGCCCGTATGACCGCCATGCACAAAGCCACCGACAATGCGACCGACTTAATCAACGAACTGACCCTGAATTTCAATAAAGCCCGTCAGGCAGCTATTACCAATGCCATTTTGGAAGTAACCAACGGAGCCGAGGCTTTAAACGGATAAAGAAACTACACTTACAGTAGAAATTTCCCATTTTTAATCATTTTTGATGGAGGGTGTCTCAAAAGTCCGAGACACCCTTTTTTTATTCTGCAATCTGAGACTGTTTCCAAATATTGAACTCTCCACAAGATAAATTCACTTTTTGGCCAGCTTCATTTTTATGAGGTACCGTTAACGATTTGTTTCTTTCATGGGGAGGTTAACAGGTCCTCGTCCCATCTGCCCGGATTACGAACGATGTATGCCGCTATTTTTTTTGTCTGGGCCCGACTTTTACCAGTATGAGACTATAAATAAGGTAATAAGGTTAAAATCATTGGTGTTTGCACTGACTACTGAGGCTAAAAATGCAGGATAAGGTTTTAAAACCTTATTTTTCCCGGGCAACCTAAATGGAAATGGTATGCACAAACATATCGAACCTTATTATTGGGCTGTATTTCAACCCTAAACTATTCAATTAAATATCGAACCCAGGTTAAAATACAGGCCGGCGCGCGAATAATGGTATCCCTTTAACCGGATCGACCGGCGGTGGTGAAATCGGTAATGGCGGTCGAACATGGGATCAACAGGATTGCAAATTCTAAACTGAAAAGGTGCCGATTGCCGTAGAGACGTCCAAATTGGGCGTAACTGCCCGATTCGGTTACCATCAGGTGTGGTGGGGAGGATTATAAATCAGCGACAGCGAAGGCTGTGGAAAAAATAACTATGATCTTTGCTGATAATGATAGTAAGGAAAACGTGCCAAACTGGAAGTTTTTTATACTATTACGAACGTAGGAAGCTACACGCAGGTGCGGACTGCGGGGGATTTGGCTATCGCCGATTTTCAATTCCTGTCAAGCCGAAAAACAGCCCGAGCGGAAAGATACCCAACGAAAACCACTGAACCCGCACTTGACGGGTAGCTGATGTTAACGCCATGTTGTTCTTTTGTCCTTAATTCTTTCATTTCTATTTCTTTGTATTCTATACTGTCAACCCGATTAGTAAAAGCATGCCAACTGCAAAAGTTGGAATCAATAATATTTGAGTCCAAAGTAGAACTCGAAATCTTGTTTTCAGAGTTGAGTCCGTTTCCAATTTAATTACTTTGGAAAATGCAATAAATTGCTGTGGTGTCAACCACAAGTAATTCACTCTTTGTCCTTTACTTTCTAATACTCGAAGCATTCTAATCCAAAGAATTAGTCCTGTTACTCCGCAAATAAGAAAGTAAACTATTGGAATTATCAGCATCTTTTATTTTTGTTTTGACAATTGGCTTGCGAAGCCCAGTTGTTCTATTTTTTTCATTTTTGTCCACCGGCGGAGACGCTTTAAAAACCGTTAAACTGTCCACCGGTAAAAAAGTGTCAACACCCAAAATTTCAGCGGATTCTGTGTCAAAATGCAAATCTCTCTCGCAAAACGAGAACCTGTCAAACCCCAAAACCCTAAAAACCAATTTTAAAAATCTCCCATTAAAAAAACTCAACTCTGTCGAAAAACGAAGCCGTTTCAAACAACTACAAACCACTTTTTCGTCAAACTTGCACAACGTTTCAAAGCGCGACTACAATTGGCGTTAACACGTAAATATACGCAATTATATCCTTCAATCAGATATGATTACTAAGTTTGATATCGCATAGCAATAAGCAGTTAATAAAGCAGATAGGCCACTAAATTACATGATCTATTTATGGATATATTCAAATTACGCATTGCGTATATTCCCTTACATTTATTTGATATACTAAAATTACGCACCAGCTGGCTACGTATTTGCAGTCGGTTTTTATATCTGCCACTGCCAACGTTTGTAACGGGGCAGGTGCCTATTTCGAGTCGGACTCGGACTTATTACAGGCAAAAATTAAGCTGCCAGCAAGAAGACGCACCTTGCCGACAGCTTTTCTAATCTAAACTAACAGAACGAATTTATTTTCAGTTTCAATATTCGGAGTTAAACAGGTTAAATGATTAGTCCATTTCATAACAGACACACCCATCTATTTAGTCCCAATCCGTTCCCAAACTTCCTTAATTTTCAAGCCATCAGACAGGGCTCCTGATAAGTACAGCTTGTTGTTTTCAACCTTGACCGTAAATTTCTGTGATTTACCCAGATATTCGTTCATCCCCATTCCTCCAAACTCAAGATTTTCGGTGTAGTTTTCCCCGTCAAAGCTGTAAGAACCACCAGCCGAACTGGTTACTATGTGATCTTCTGAATTAAAATGTATCCAGCAAAATTTGGAATCGGTTATTAATTTTAATCGTTCCAATTTTTCATAAACAGGGTTCATGATGCTGTCGCCACCGTAATTATAAGATACAAGCTTCCAGGTTCCTTGAATTTCTGTTGCTTTTTTAGAGGGTACTTCTCCACGGGCGGAAAAGGCAATGAAGAGAATGGCAATCATTGGAATGAAGGCGAAAAGTTTTCTTCTCAATGTTTCGTTTGTTTTTGAATTGTTCATCATTGTGAATGGTTTTAAAGTTGATAATGGTTTAAGCCGCCAGCAAGGAGACGCACCTTGCCGACAGCTTTTCTAATCTATACTAACAGAAGGAATTTATTCTTTTTCGATTTTTTGCATTGGTTTAAGTTGAATGTCAATTTTCCTCATTTCTTCAACGGTAACTTCTTTCCGCTCATAACTGGGTTGAATAAAAATAAGAGTGCTTTTGTTTTCAGGAACTTTGATCGAATAATTACCATCAACGTCAGTTATTGTACCAATCGTAGTTCCTTTAATCAGTACCGAAGCATAAATCATTGGGTTCCCATTCGTATCGGCGACGTGTCCCTTTATTGTGATAGGGAAATTTGACCCATTTAGCTTTTCTAATTCCTTCTTTAAATTCTCATTGATCTTCCTTGATTTTATGGCATCGATTTCAATGTCTATGGTTGGCTTGTCGGCTTTAACTATTATTTTCTCCCGACCAGGTAGCGAAAAAATCAATTCTTCATTGTTGTCCTCAAGTTTAATCTCATAATGTCCTTGCTTATCAGAAATTGTACCGACTGGTTTCCCTTTAACAACAACTGCAACACCAGCAACCGGCGTTTTATCAGTTTTGGATGTGACGATTCCCTTCACAATAAATTTCCCTTCATCAGGGGTCAATAGAGCATTGCGTTCCAGAGTTGTATTGTTCTGGCTAATAGCAGGAATAACTTCAGATTTCACTTCCCGATTGGCAAGCGTAATAACCAAAAATGCCAATAACGGAATGACTGCTAATTGCCTGACAATTCCATACTTGTTGTCTTTTTTCGATTTCATCATGATAATTCTGTTTTTAAGTTGTGAACCATTGAGTGAGTTTAAGAATGGTGTGACCCCGCTTTTATCGGCAAGGGAAACCATAGCGAGTTGATAGGTTTTTGGGTTGAATTTTTGGACAACCTGATGGTCGGTTTTGTATTCCAGATTATTTTTAACCGCATCTCTGATTAACCATGCAAAAGGATTGAACCATTGAAATAGAAAAAGGAACTCGGTGAGGATAACATCTACAGTGTGATTTTCTTTCACATGAATGTTTTCATGGATTACAATCATCTCAATGTCAGGACTGGCTAGTGTATTCTCCGATATTACAATCCGGTTAAAAAATGCAAAAGGGTGAACATCCTGAATGGTCAAATTAACGGGCATACCGAACAGAGTACCCTTTCTACTTTTTTGAATAATACGAAATGCTTTAAGGTTTCCAAGAATCAGTTGAAACAAAAATCCGCAAAGCCCCAGCAGGTAAATTCCCAATAATAATTGATGCCATTCAATCGGGAAAAGAGCCTCAACTTTCGTTTCTGCGGCCTGAGTAGATGAAAAAACCGGCCCTGTCATTTCAAAACTGGTCATTTCTACCGTTCTGACTACAGGAATGGAAATAAGTGGTATTAAATAACTGATCAAGAATGAGACTGGCAGGAAAAGTCGGTTGAAAACAAATTGTTTCCGGTTTTGAAACAGCAGAAGAAAAGCCAGATAAAAAATAAATGTGGCTATTGATACCTTTGCGATATAGATGAGATAATCTTCCATCACTTTTCGTCATTAATCATTTTGACCAAATCTTCAAGTTCTGATTTCGACAAGCCTTTTTCTTTCACAAAAAATGCTACGGCGTTTTTGTAAGAGTTATCAAAGTAGTCGCTAACTACCTGCTTCATGAAGCTCCCTGTATATTCTTCCTTTGTTAATAAAGGAAAATATTGATAGGTGTTCCCGAATTGTTTAAAACCTATAATTCCTTTTTCCTGAAGGAGGCGAACTAAAGAAGAGATGGTGTTGTAGTGAGGTTTCGGTTCATCGTATTCGTCGATAATATCTTTCACGAAAGCTTGTTTCAGCTTCCATAAAATTTTCATCACATCTTCTTCTTTTCTGGTGAGTTTTTTCATAATCACTTCTTTTAAAGTTTACAGTATTGGAGATAGCTAACTCGTTCAACAAATATAAAACTGATTTTTCAGTTATACAACTATTTTTTCAGTTAATTAACTGAATTTCCAGTTAATTATTTTAAATGCCTGAATATTAGCTGAATTTGAATTACACATTCGCAAATTTTACCGCCGTGGACTCCAGGAGCCCATTCATTTTAACGTTTGAATGGTAAGAAAAGAGGAGATTCGATTTTAATAACGAAGTATTATAATCAGGGAAGTTGCCTAAATTCAGGAAAATTCCTCTAAAATCAGGCGACATCGGGCAAAAAAGAGAGGATTTTCCCTCTTTTTAAGAAGCATTCCCTAAAATCAGAGAAAATCCTCATTTAAACGACAATTTTCTCGCTCAAAAGAGATAATCCTACCCTCAGTTAGAAATTTCCTTTTTCTACGAGAAAATTGTCAATAGAAACATTCTTTTGTTGTCCAACTGCTATTCTCCCCCATTCTTTTTGGGTGGCCGGCCCTGGAAACGGGCGCTCAAATCGTCGAGAATGGTTTGTGCCCCGGGAACCCCGGCTTTGGCCGCCCCTTTAATGTAGTTGTAATAAGCCAGCGCGGCCACGTAAGCTTCGCTGCCCGACAGCAACATGGTATCCTGCAGCAAATCGATGGTTGGCATGGCAATCTGCAGAATTTGCCTGATGGTTTCGTAACCATTCAAATCGGTTTCCAGCTCGGGCACATTCGTGTAGGGCGGCATGGGTGTACCGGGCACTTTCAGGTATTCGAGCGCTTTGGTTACAAATGCATACGACTTATCGCCCATTTTTGGCAGTTCCTTACTTTCTTCAGGAGTAAGGTTAATCAGGTACGGAGCCAGAATGGCGTGGGCCTGTGCAAAATGCTGCCTGGCTTCTTCCACCTTTTCAGGAGGTACAGCCAATGAAATTTGATTTCCGTTACTCATAACTATGATTTTAAAATTTTAAATTGAATTTTTAATTCACCGCTGAGGATGAATTGTTTGTACAAGTTACGAAATCAAAAAAAGAACAACATAATAAATTTCAGAATAATTTTTGAATTGACCGAAATTCGGCATGAACCGACTATTTCACTGAACGAACTGATCATTTTCGCGCCTGAAGGGTTTTTAAAAAATGCGTGTTCGGTCGTGTCTCTGGCATTTCAATCAACCCTCATGTTAAGCCAAAATGATAATCGGCACTTAATCAGGCCCCGGGTTTTTAATTGCTGGTGTTTTTGCGATTAATTGCTAATTTTAGCCCCTCATATTTTGAAGTAGCTATGAATCTATTGTTTGTCATGTTAGTCCTGGCAAATTTTCTGAAAACAGTCGGGCTAATTGTAGTCATTTATTTTGTGCTGAAGTTTCTCGGGCGACTGCTCTTTCCGGTGGTTGTAAAAAAAGCCGTGAACAACATGCAGGCCCGTCAGTCGCAGTATCAACGTCAGCAGCAGAATAAGCAGGAAGGCGAGGTTACGGTGGAAAAAAACCGCAGCCGTCAAAGCCGCATGAATAATACCGAAGGCGAATACGTTGATTTTGAAGAAGTCGAATAATTCGGATAAATTCATCATTTATAATTTATAATTCATCATTTATACAGTTATGGCTCAGGAAGATGTATTTAAAAAACTCGTAGCGCATTGTAAGGAGTACGGATTTGTGTTTCAGTCGAGCGAAATTTACGACGGGCTGGGAGCCGTTTACGATTACGGGCAAAACGGGGTTGAACTCAAAAATAACATTAAAAAATACTGGTGGGATTCGATGGTGTTGCTGCACGAAAACGTGGTAGGCATTGATTCGGCCATATTTATGCACCCCACCATCTGGAAGGCTTCGGGCCATGTTGATGCGTTTAACGATCCGCTGATTGATAACCGCGACTCGAAAAAACG
>CAYRBM010000179.1:0-10942 GCA_964422425.1 uncultured Odoribacter sp. | reverse complement strand
AATGGGATGACCATTCAGCAAAAAGGGCTTGTATAAGCGTTTCATAGTTTTTTCGGCTTCGGGCGATTCAATGCCAACCACAATGCGATCTGGTTTCAAAAAATCGTCAACGGCACTGCCTTCTTTTAAAAACTCCGGATTGGAAGCCACATCAAACGGGATTTCAACCTTTCTCTTTTGCAGCTCATCCAGGATTGCCGCTTTCACCTTCAGCGAAGTTCCGACCGGAACCGTACTTTTAGTCACCACCACCAGGTAATGATCCATATAGCGACCAATTTCACTGGCAACACCCAATACATATTTCAGATCGGCGCTGCCATCTTCATCCGGAGGTGTACCAACTGCGATAAAAACTGCTTCGGCATCGGCCAAACTTTCCTTCAGGCTGGTTGTAAACGACAGCCTGCCTTTTTCCACATTTCGCTTGTAAATATCATCGAGTCCGGGCTCGTAAATAGGAATCTGCCCGTTATTCAACATGCTGATTTTGCGTTCATCCACATCAACGCAGACTACATCTACGCCGGTTTCAGAAAAACAGGTTCCGGAAACCAGCCCGACATAACCAGTACCAACTACAGAAATCTTCATTCGTTATAATTATAGATTATATATTGAAATTTGTTTAGCTCAATCAAAAGTAGGAATTATTAACCATGAGTTCTGAAAATTTTGTAAAATTTACATGTAAATAAAATTTGTACATTTGGATTCTGTTGACCAATAAACTTAAAAATTTATGAAAACGATCATTGAACTTTTTGAAACCAGCGTGACCAAATATCCCGAAAATATTTACCTCTGGGAAAAGAAAAATGGCAACTATGAAGGTACAACCTATACACAAACGCATGATTTTGTTCTGCGATTTGGGGCTGGGTTAGTTTCGATTGGTCTTCAAAAAGGCGATCGTGTGGGACTGATTTCCGAAGGGCGCAATGCCTGGATTATTTCAGAATTAGGCATTTTATACGCAGGAGGGATCAATGTTCCGCTGTCGGTAAAGCTCGATTCGGGTGCAGAGCTGAAATTCCGCCTGGCTCACTCCGGATGCAAAATGATCGTCGTTTCCCGTGGTCATGCCTCGAAAATTGAGGAAATCCGTGATCAGTTGCCCGATCTGGAAAAGGTCATTTATCTCGACGGAAAGGAAAATGCCGGCGACAAGGATATTTCATACCAACAGGTTTTGGAATTGGGTGATGAGTTTCTGAAAACCAACAAAACCGATTTCGAAGCCATCTATAAAACCGTCGGTCCCGACGATGTGGCCAACATTTCATACACTTCAGGAACAACGGCCGACCCGAAAGGAATTATGCTTACACAATTGAATTACGCGGCCAACGTAATCCAGTCGAACACCCTGCTCGAAATTACGCCCGAATGGAAAACGCTGGCCTTTTTGCCGTGGGACCACTCGTTTGCTCACACCGCCTGCCTGTATTGTTTCATGTACAACGGCGCCAGCGTGGCTTCGCTCGAAATTGGCAAAACACCCATGGAAACCCTGAAAAACATTCCAAAAAATATCAAGGAAATTCAACCCAATATCCTGATGAGCGTTCCGGCTGTGGCCAAAAACTTCAGGAAAGGAATTGAATCGAACATCCGAGCAAAAGGGCCAACCGTTGAAAAAATGTTTAACCACGCCCTTAAAATAGCCTACAAATACAATGGAAACGGATGGGACCGCGGCAAGGGAATGCGCGCCCTGTATAAACCAATGCTGGCCGTTTACGACAAAATATTGTTCTCGAAAATCCGTGAAGGATTCGGCGGAAAACTCGAACTTTTTATTGGCGGCGGCGCTCTGCTCGACACCGAATTACAGCGTTTCTTTTATGCCGTTGGAATGCCGATGTGCCAGGGATACGGTTTGTCTGAAGCGGCTCCGGTGATCTCGTCCAACGCGCTTCATGCCATTAAGTTCGGTTCTTCGGGAAAACTGGTGAAATACCTCGACCTGAAGATCTGCGACAACGACGGCAACGAACTTCCGCAGGGAGAGAAAGGTGAAATAGTCGTAAAGGGCGACAACGTGATGAAAGGTTATTGGAATAACCCAAAAGCTTCAGCCGAAACAGTAAAAGACGGCTGGTTGTACACCGGCGACATGGGTTACATGGATAAGGACGGTTTCCTTTACGTTCTTGGTCGTTTCAAGAGTTTGCTGATTGGCAGCGACGGCGAAAAATTCAGTCCTGAAGGCATTGAAGAATCGCTGGTTGACCAATCGCCCTATATCGATCAGTGTATGTTGTACAATAACCAAAATCCATTTACGACAGGCCTGTTCGTTCCGAATATCCCGGCTCTCAATCGCGAGTTGGAAAAGCGCGGAATCAAACCATTCTCTGAGGAAGGATTAAAAGAAGCACTGAAGATTATTCAGGAGGAAGTTGATGCTTATAAAGCCGGAGGAAAATTTGAAAATTCTTTTCCGGAACGCTGGCTCCCAGCTAATATTGCCATTTTGCCCGAAGCATTTACTGAACAAAATCACCTGCTCAATTCAACCATGAAAATGGTCCGAGGTAAAATTAATGAGTACTTTAAAGTAGAACTCGAATTTGTTTATACTCCGGAAGCCCGAAACATTATAAACGATAAAAACATAGAAGCATTAAAAAAGTGGGCCTGATTTAATACAACAGCTAATCGTATGGCATTTAGCAAATAAGTTTTCCTGAGTATAATGGCCAATCCGAACAACGATCAAAATTAAACGACCATGAAGCGAGTATTTTCATTTATAATTTTAGGTGCATTTCTGTCAATCAATTCATTTGGACAGAAAATGATTGGTTTTGGAGCAGAAGTATCCCCTGTTGGAGCAAAAATAAACGTCAGATCCTGGTTCTCAAAGGAAACAGGTTTTGAAATTTTTGGAGGAATGTCGGCACAACTCGACGACTTTAATCCAAACGATCCGGAAGCCGGCTTCAAATTTCTCCGTTCCGTTCAATACAGCCGTACTCAGCGAACCTATTTCGGGCTGATGGGTAAAATGAAATGGGTCGATGTATTTGAATCGAACCGCTCAACGAATCTGCCAATCGGAGGAATTCTTGTTGGACGCGAATGGTATGACAAGCGGATAAAGCGGAAAGCGTTTGCCGTTGAATTAGGGTACCAGTACGGGAGCAAAGAATACGAAATTTACAGTCCATTGGAGCATTTATATATAGGGAGGGAAAAATTTGATGAGTTTCCGCTAATTTTAAACTTTAGGTATTCATTCATGCAAAAGAGATAAGTCTATTTTCTAATTTGCCTAGAAAGCGAATTATCCAGCAACATCAACTGTTGGGCGGCCAGCTTTGCCACCAGATTGGCGCCTTCAACCGATAAATGCGTGTCGTCCTTCCGCTCTTTTGGAAATTTTTCGGTGGACGGCATCCACAGGTAAATCTTCTTCGACTCTTCCTCACCCACTGCAGTTACAGCCCCTGCCGTGAGCATTTGCAGGTCAATCAGCGGGACATTTAGTTCCGCAGCAACCAACCGGGTAACCACCAGATAATTGCCGTGAGTATCAACCAGTAGCCCATTTTCAAACTTCCGGCGGACGATGGAGGTGAACAGAATAGGCGTGGCTCCTTTCTCGCGGGTTTCTCGCACAAAACGTTCAAGGTTTTTACGATATGTAGTAAACGGCTCGGTATAACGGGTCGAATCCTGAATTTTCTGGTCGTTGTGGCCAAACTGGATAAAAACGTAATCGCCCGCTTTCAACGAATCGAGTACCCACTGCCAGCGCTTTTCGGTAATAAAACTTTTCGAACTGCGGCCATTCATTGCCCGGTTCCTTACCTCAACATTGGCTGTAACAAAATTCGGAAAAGCCTGGCACCAGCCGGTTTCAGGAGCAACTTCGGCTTTTTTGCTGGCCATGGTCGAATCGCCAATGGTCCAAACGGTAAATTTTCCGGAGGTTTTTTCCTGCGCCGAAAGACCTGATGCAACGATGAATACAGCAAACAGTCCGGCTAAAAAATTGAATTTAATCATCTCACATTTATTTCAATACGTTAACCGCATTCTTCGAAACTTCCTTCCCAACAACCAGTTGCTTTTCAGGATTGGTCATCCCGCTGTTCCTGAAAATAAGTTTTTCGGATAAACTACCGGCTACTTTTACCATGGGCGTTCCTGCAGATTTAATCACCAGTCCGTCAACCGCCACATCGCTGCTATTGTAAAAATCAATTGCCGGTGCTTTTTTGGTGATCAGGGTCACATTTTTGATTTTAATGTTTTTGGCGTCACCACAAGTCATCCCGTTTTCGGCCTCCATCCTGATATTTTCGAGGACGACATTTTCGAGGTTCATTTCGGGTAATCCCTGCAACTGAATGCCCAGCATGGCACCTTTACAGTTCACATTTTTGATGGTAATATTTTTGAATTGCGGCGTTTCTTCGGTTACCGGCAGTAATTTGGGCGCCTGTCCGCTTTCTCCGACTTCCAAATCTTCGGACGCCGAACGACCACTGTAATAGAGGTTAAATGAAATGGCCTGGGTTGGAATATTGATCATTTCGACATTCGAGATGAAAATATTCTCGACTACTCCGCCACGACCGCGATTACTTTTAAACCGTAAACCAACATCAGTCCCAATAAACGTACAATTTGAAACATGCAGGTTTTTCACCCCGCTCGACATTTCGCTGCCAACTGTAACACCGCCGTGCCCGTGAAATACCACGCAATTCTTCACGATCAGGTTTTCGTTGGGCATCTTACGGTCGCGACCTTCCTTGTCTTTACCCGATTTGATGCAAATGGCATCGTCGCCCACATCGAAACTCGAATCGTGAATCACACTGTTTTTGCACGATTCAATGTCAATTCCATCGCCATTTTGCGAAAACCACGGATTGCGGATGGTCATATTGCGGAACGTGAAATCCTCGCACATCAATGGGTGAATGTTCCATGCCGGCGAATTCTGAAACGTTGGCCCGTCGAACAATACTTTTTTGCACGAAATCAGGCTAACCATCACCGGACGCAAAAAATCCCTGATTTTCTCGAACTCAGCCTTAGTTTTCAGCGAACGTGGCACATTCATTTCGGCCAGCTTTTCGCCATCGCGAAACTGCTGCGAAGGATACCAGGTTTTCCCGTTTTCACTCACAATACCTCCCGAGGCCACCAGTTTTTTCCATTGTGCTTCGGTCAGTTTTTCCTTTTTCACCGCGCGCCAGGCTTCGCCTGAGCCATCAAAAATACCGTGACCGGTAATGGCGATGTTCTCTAAATTCCGGCCATTGATGGGCGACATGCAACGGAACGTGTTGAACCCTTCAAAATTGGTTTCCACCAAGGGGTACAAATCTTTGTTGGTACTGAAAATAACCAAAGCGCCCATTTCAGAATAAAGCTCAATGTTGCTTTTCAGGGTGATCGGCCCGGTCAGCCAGGTTCCGCGCGGAATGACCACGCGTCCGCCACCTTTTTTCGAAACGGCCTCAATAGCATCGGCAAACGCCTGGGTGCAAAGTTCCTGTCCTCCACTTTTTGCTCCAAAATCGGTGATCACAACCGAATTTTTCGGGATTACCGGTTCCTGAACTTTAGGCATTTTGAACTCAATTCCTTTGTACAAATCGGGATATTGCGCCGTTTGCGAAACTGCTGAAACCGAAATGATAACTGCTGAAAACAGCGTAAATGTTGATTTTAAGATGTTCATATTTTTTAGTTTAATTGTTACGGGTTGTGTGATCCGGGTTGCGAGTTGCGAGTTCTGGTGCTATCCCGTAACCCGAAACACGTAACCCGAAACACGTAACCCGCAACGTATTTACTGACTACTAAATTTCTTCACCCACTCTCCCAATATCCTTTCCGGGGTGTACCCGACGGCTTCCTCATCCGTTAACTGGTGCGACCACCCTACCCTTTTTTCGGTTGACGCGCCGGCGCCGGTATTTTTATGTTCGGCAAAAAAGGATGTTTTTTCATTCTCCGTTTTTCCCCAGTTGTGCCAGCCTTCGGGTTTGATCATTTTGCCTAAATCGCAACGCAAAAAGGCTGATTTTCCGAATGGCCGCCACGGACGGCCGAGATAAAACGAAGCTTCGGGAGCATCGCCCGAAATTTTACAATCGAGAAAAACAAAGCCGTGCGCCGTTCCTTCGTTAGTCGATGGGGCGGTGATGTACCCATGATCTTTGCAAACAATCTCGCAGCGGTCGAACACCGCGGTTGACCATCCGAAGATAAAATCGACGGTTCCCTCAATCACGCAACCGCGATAATACTGGCGGCTTTTCTCACCGTGGGGATACAGCGTATCCTGAAATCCGAGGAAGCGGCAATTGATAAAGGCGACCATATCGCCATCAACCCGAACAGCAACTGCCTGTCCTACTGGGCCCGATGAATTTTCGAAAGTGATATTTTCAGCGCGAAAGCCATCGCCAAACACAAAAAAGGAAGTCGAGCCGGTTGTCCCGACTTCTTCGCCAAAGCGGTTTTTCTTCTGCGCAAAATCGTCGTAGGTCAATATGGTTTTGTCGCGGTCTTCGCCAATAAAAGTGACATTGGTTTTGCTTCCGGCCAAGACCAGTTTTTCTTTGTAAATGCCATTTTTAATAAAAATCCGTGTTTCGTTTTTCCTGAAATCAGGAACTGCATTGATCGCTTCCTGAACGGTTCGGAAGTCGCCGTAGCCATCAGTCGAAACCACGAAATCATATTCATTAGCAAAGGTAGCTGATGAAAACAGCAGGGTGAAAACCAAAGCAATCAAAATATACGTATTCGGTTGTTTTTTCATTTTTCCAGATTATCAAATCAATGTTGACCATCAAGTTTTTAAAAACCTTATTTTTCAATGCAACCTTAGTACAACATCTAATCACAATAACTAAACCTTATTACATTATTAAAAAATAAGGTTAAAATCAGGTGGTACAATTCTTTCTACTAAGGTTAATGAATAAAAAATAAGGTTTTAGAATTCATTACAATTACATTTAAAATTAAATACCCATGCGTTTTCGAATCAATTATAAATTCGAAAATTAATAACAATTCTCCCCGGGGTTGAAACCCCGGGCTATTCATATTCCACCCTTTTCACGGTAACTTCAAGATAACATGTTTCACTCCTCGGAGGCCTCGCTTCGAGCATCTGTCTTCCGTCTTCGGACTTCTGACTTTCTTATTTTTCTACCCTAAACCAATCAATATCCACCGATCCGGCATCGTTAATCACACCTTCGCGGAGGGCATAAAACCCAACTTTGGCGCCAATCCATTTGCCTTCGCGGGCTTTAAACGTGTTGCCTAAATTGGCAAAGGAGTTTCCATCAGTACTATAACTGAATTGGCATTCGGCTCCCTTTTTCACAGTCACCCTAAAATAAACGGTGTTTGAAACAAGCTCCGGACCTGCAACCAATTCTTCAGCGCTGCCTTTATCTGCATTTTTACAGTTGGCCATTTGAAGCAGTAACTTACCAGTTTCAGGTTTGACAGCTATTCTTCCATAATCGAGCCCCATCACAATCAGGCCAACTTCTTCCTTGTCGAAGCGGGCATCAAAAGTGAGTTTAACGGTAGCTGTGAATTCAGTAGCAGGAAATTTCTGCAACAACATATTCGAAACATCCCAAAGGTTTTTCATTTCAGCCGGACGAGGAATGCAATTCAGTCTGAAAAAGCCAAGTCCGCCTGAAGGAAATCCCCAGGTGGTTTGGTAATTGGCGTGCCATTGCCATTGCAAACCCAGTTCACTGCCGTTAAATTCGTCGCTTTCCGGAGGAGTCATTTTCGGATATATTTTGCCCACATTCGGTTTCTTGTAGGTACGAACCGGTTCACCACAGCCATCACCGTCGGCATCCATACCAATGACAGGCCAGTCATTCACCCATTTCATCGGGTTGAGGTGCAATACGCGACCATAAGCACCCAAATCCTGAAAATTCAGGAACCAGTGTTCGCCGGTTTTGGTATCGATCCAAGCCCCTTGATGCGGGCCATTGATGTCGGTTTTTCCTTGCGCCATTACAATTTTATCTTCGTAAGGACCGAAAATATTCTTTGAACGCAACACGGTTTGCCAGCCCGTTGGAACACCACCTGCCGGAGCAAAAATGTAATACCAGCCGTTACGTTTGTACATTTTCGGACCTTCGATAGTTGGATGATTTTTATGCCCATCAATTAGCATCACACTGTTGCCAATCAGTTTTGTGCCGTCGGCAGCCATTCGGTTGATCAGGATCACACTTTTTACACCGGCACGACTTCCGGCCAAAGCGTACACCAGATATGCTTTGCCATCCTCATCCCAAAACGGCGAAGGATCGATCAATCCTTTCCCAGGCTGAACCAATATAGGTTCCGTCCATGGACCAGCCGGACTGGTTGCTTTTACCATGTAAATCCCAAAATCAGGATCGGGATAATAAATGTAGAATTCGTTTTTATGGTATCGGATGCAGGGCGCCCACACACCGCCGCCGTGCTGCACTTTGCTGAACACGTCAAAAGGCGGTTGTTTTGGCAAAGCATGACCGATTAACTCCCAGTTCACCAAATCTTTTGAATGCAGAATGGGCAAACCGGGTACACAATTAAACGACGATGCGGTGAGATAATAATCGTCGCCCACGCGGATGGCATCGGGATCGGAATAATCGGCATACAGCACCGGATTGGTGTAGGTCCCGTCGCCATTATCGGACACCCATGATTTCGAAAGTGTGCTTGTTTGTGCGGTCATATTCAGAGAAAATGCCACTAGTGCCAACAAACAAAGTGATAAAAGTCGTTTCATATTTTTTCTACGGTTATAATTCATACCATTTCTTTTCCGAGGAATCCTCCCAGCCCCATGGCGCAAAGATTTTCTCCTTTGTAAAATTTGCCGCGTCCTTTTTGGTCAGTTCGTGCGACCATAGTACCCTTTTCGAACGGTCAGCCCCTACTCCTGTATTCTGATATTCCTGAAATGTGACTGTTTTTTCATTTTCGGCATTCGACCAATTGTCCCAGCCTTCAGGAACGATGAACGAACCCATTTCGCAATTCAGGAACGCGACTTTGGCGAACCCGCGCCACGGACGGCCCAGAAAAACCTTTGTTACTCCTTCGGCAGCAGTTATTTTGCAATCTTTAAAAACGTAGCCAAACGGCTTGCCTTTGGCAGTGCTGGCCGCGGTTAAAAACGAATTGGCTTTGGCATGTATCGTACATTTTTCGAACAGTGCGGTAGCCTCACCAAAAATAAAGTCGGTTGTTCCCTCGATGTAGCAATTGTAAAAATACTGGCGGCCAATTCTTCCGGCGGCATAGACCGTGTCCTGATTTCCCAAAAACCGGCAATTGACAAACACGCAGCGATCGCCCTCAACATAAAGTGCCAGCGCCTGTCCAACTGGTCCGGCAGTATTTTCAACAGTAATATTCTCCATCCTGAAATCGCCAGCCTCCACTTTCAGCGTGTAGGTGTAAAATGTACTGTTTCGTCCGCGATTGATTTTATTGAAATGGTCGTCCCAGCTGATGATTGTCTTTTCTACACTTTCGCCAATAATGGTCAAATGGGTATTTCCTTCGAGAATGGCGACTTTTTCGCGATAAATACCATTTTTCACCCGGATACTGAAAGGTTTATCAGGAAAAACGCGGCAAGCATCTACCGCTTCCTGAATGGTTTTGTAGTCGCCCGAACCATCCTGTGCCACCACCAAATCGTACTTTTCGGCTGAAAATGCCCCAACCGAAAGCAGAATAAGCATCAGAATCAATCCAAAATTTCTCATTTCTTAGTCTTTAAAGTCTTGTCTAAAAAGTCGGTCATATACTTTACGGTTGGCTCAAACCACGGGTGAAACAGCCAAAACGGATGCGGCGTGTTTTCGATGGTATGAACTTCGGTGTAAATCTGATGCTTGTTTAAAACGGCAATCACACTGTCGCGCCCAAAATGAAACCGTGGCAACGCGCTGTTGATAAACAACATGGGTGGCGTGCTTTTCCCAACGTACTGAATGGGCGAAGCTTCAATCCATTTCTCGGAATTCTGGTTAAACGTCGTTCCAAACCACAAAGCACCGGCCGAACGTTTGGCCGCTTCTTCGTCTTTCCCTTTTTCGTCGGGTGTATTGAAATCCAGGACTCCGTCGATGTCGATAATTGCCTGAACAGCCGACGAGGTTCCCGGATTTCCACCATTTCCATCGAACTTCACCACTCCGGAAGTTGCGCCAACCAACGCAGCCAGCTGGCCACCGGCTGAACTTCCGGCAATAGCTATTTTATTCGGATTGATACCGTATTTTTTGGCATTCGCCCGGATGAAACGAACCGCTGCTTTAATGTCGTGAACTGCCGCCGGATAAAGTGCCTCGGGCGACAAACGGTGCTCTATCGTCGCCGTCACATAGCCTTTTTCCGCGATTTGCTGGGCCAGCGGAATGTCCATCGATTTATTTCCTGAACGCCAGCCCCCACCGTGAATAAATAACACGGCCGGATATTTTCCTGCTTTTTCGGGGCGAAACAGATCGAGATGTAAATCGCGCTTGCCAAAAAGTGTTTCAGTCAAAGTGGCATAAATAATGTTCATATCGGCCACCACTCCTGCTGGCAACGACGGTTTCACAATCTGCGCCTGCGGAAATTCCTTTTTGATTTTACTCCAGGCGATGTATGGTGTAAACGATGTATCGCGAGGAATACCATCGATGGTAACCAATTGCGCATTCGCGTTGAACGCAAACAGGCTAAATGCCCAAAGCATAAGGCTGGTACATTTCATTTTTATTTATTTTTAATTTAATTATCCGGCAGAAGGCCTAAATGACTTAAGCGTTGGGGCTTTGCCCCAAAACCCTAATCACTTTTTTGTCTTGACACAAAAAAGTAATCAAAAAAGGTCAAGGCTTAGCCCGCTTCGCACGAAAAACTA
>CAYRBM010000178.1:0-11092 GCA_964422425.1 uncultured Odoribacter sp. | reverse complement strand
TCAACTGCTGACAACAAAAATACTATGCTGAAGAATAAGCTGATAAACAACTGTTTCATGATTATTTCAGTTTTGTTCATATTTTGATATTATTTTGCCTGAACTCCGACTGTTGTGCCAGCAAGACCTTCCGATTCAGCATGAATGGTGAATTTTCCCCTGCTTCCGTTTGACTTCACAATGAGCAGGCATTTTCCATTGAATGTCTTTATCGAATTACCGACAAAACTTTCCTGATTTAACGGATCGCCATTGTCGATTCCAATAATTGTTGCATCACCTTCAATCCTGAAATTGATTCGATTTGAGGCATCAGGAACGAAACGGTTTTGATTGTCCTGAATATTTACCTCTAAATGAACCACGTCCTTCCCGTCTGATGCGATCATTTTTCGATCTGCCAGAATTTCAATTTTTGAAGGGTTTCCGGCTGTCGCAATTTGTTTTTCGCAACAAACCTTTTCTTTATTTTTTCCTTTTGCGACAAGTATTCCGGGTTCGTAAGGCACGTACCACACCAAATCCAATTTGTCGCCCATTTGTTTTTCTCCTAATGACTTTCCGTTCAGGAAAAGTTCAACGCTTTCGCAGTTTGAATAAGCTACGACAGGTATCTCCGTTCCTTCTTTGCCTTTCCAGTTCCAATGCGGAAGAATGTGAACCATCGGCGTTTTTGTCCACTGGCTTTGATAAAAGTAATAGGTATCTTTCGGGAAACCGCACATATCGATGATCCCGTAATTCCAGAATCTGGCCGGCCAACCACGCAGCGACTCGCCCAGGTAATCGAAACCGGTCCAGCGAAACTCACCGGCCATGTATGGAAAATCGCGGGTGCGCCGCCACGAATCACGGGCATTGATCCGAACCATCGCATTGTCGTATGAAGAACTGTAATACTCACTCACATCGGTAAAGACTTCATTTTCGGTCAGGTCAGGAACATTCATGACCCCGCCCAAAGGGTTTTTATCGCGAACCCAGGTTTTGGTCCGGTAAACACCACGCGTCTGGAATGAGTGGGGAACTTCTGTTGCGATCAGTTTTCGTTCAGGATAAGTTTCATGATCTTTTTCGTACATAAAAGCAGAACCGCCGCCGCCATTATAACCTGTAACATCGAGTGCACTTGCAAAACCGCTTTCGTTGGCCAGATGCACATGAGTAATTCCGCAGGTAACCGGACGGGTTGGATCGTTTTTGCGAACTACCTCGATTAATTTTTTCAGTCGGTCAACCCCCACTTCAAAGCAGGCATCCGGAATCTCGTTGCCCACACTCCAAAGGATGATTGAAGGATGATTCCTGTCGCGTTGGATCAACTCAGCAAGGTCTTTTTCAGCCCATTCGTTAAAATATAGATGATAGCCGTATTTCGCTTTTCCTTCAGGTTTTTTTACCCCGCCAAAAGGCCACGATTCGAGCCATTCGTCGAATGCTTCGTCCATAACCATAAATCCCATGCGGTCGCACATATCCAGCAATTCGTCGCATGGCGGGTTGTGTGCAGTCCGGATGGCATTGCAGCCCATCGCTTTTAGTATTTCGAGGCGGCGCTGGAGTACGCGGTCGTTGATGGCTGCGCCCAACGCACCCAGATCGCTGTGTTCGTTTACTCCTTGAAATTTCATGCTTTTGCCGTTCAGGGTAAATCCATTATCGGCTGAAAAACTGAAACTTCGAATTCCGGTATTGGTCGATAATTCGTCGGCAACAACATCGTTGATTTTAACTACCGACTTAACTTTATACAAATGGGGAGAATCGGGCGACCACAATTTGGGCTGATTGATGTTCAGTTGTTGTGAAAGGACAAGTTCTGATTTCGCGGCGATTGTTGAAGAGGTCTCGGTTTTGCTCACCAATTTACCTTTGGATGTATACACTTCTGAAATTAGTTTACATTCGCGTGCCTGGTTCACTTCATTCACCAGAGTTGTTTGAATATCCAGTTTAGCCGAACTTGCTGAAACTTCAGGCGTTTTAATTACCACACCGTGGCGGGCAATGTGCAAATCACCGGTGGCGATCAGCCAAACATGGCGGTAAATTCCGGAGCCGGTGTACCAACGGGCATTGGGTTGGTCGGCATTATCGACCCGGACAGATAAAACATTTTCACCTTCGAAATTGAGGTGCGGCGTTAAATCGTAATTAAAACTAATGTAACCAAAAGGTCTTTTCCCCAAATAATGTCCATTGATCCAGACTTCACTGTTCATGTAAACACCACCGAATTCAATGCTAATTTTCGAAAATTTATTCAGTTGCCCTACCGAAAATGTTTTTCGGTACCAGCCAATTCCGGTGGAGGCAAAACCTCCGGAATTTCCGGTCGGGTTAGTTTTCAGAAATGGTTCAGTAATACTCCAGTCGTGCGGAACATCAAGCGTCAGCCAATTTTTATCGTCAAAATCTTTTTTCGACGCTTCAGAAAAATCACCTTTCGAAAACTTCCAGCTTGCATCAAAATTTAGTTTCTGTCGTGCCGGATTTTTAGCAGAAAAACCATTCAGGTAACTGAATAGGGAAATCACAAATAAAGTGATCGGAAACAGCAATCGGGTAAATCGTTTTATCTTCATTTTTATAAATTCTACATTAATAATTGAGGAATATTTATTTAAACTCTCATTTCGGAAGCCTTAACATTATTTGCTGATAATCAAGCTACTTGATAATTTTTTGATTTGGTTTGGCATATTCCCAACCCATATGCAGCTGTTTTGAAAGCAAACCAATGGTTTCTTTTTCAACCGCTCCGGCTATATTTTTGTTTTCGTTCGGATCAAGAACATGATCGAATAACTCAGCGCTTAAAAAATCGCCTTTTTTATTTTCCGCTTTGTCCCAATTGTACCATTCCACATACCGGTAACGGTCAGTTCGGATGGTATAACCCATTCTTTCAACTAAGCGAGTTTCAGCAGGTCCAAATCTGCCCAGTAAGAATTGACTAAAGGCAGCAGATTTCCATTTAAGTTCAGGATTCTTCAGCAACGGAACCACGCTTGTTCCCTGCAAGTGTTTGGGAATGGCCAAACCTGCCATTTCGCAAAGGGTGGGATAAATATCCACGAATTCGGTAAGTGCATTGCTTTTTGCACCTTTAGACTTTACCCCCGCACCACTAAAAATCATGGGCACACGCGTGTCGATTTCATAATTGGTCTGTTTGCACCAACCGTTGTGTTCTCCCAATTTCCAGCCATGATCGCCCCAAAGAACAACAATCGTATTTTCAGAAAGTCCAAGCCTTTCCAGCTCGTCGAGCAGCCGGCCAATCTGGGCATCGACATACGAAACACTGGCATAATAGCCGTGTTTCAGTTCCCTCTGGCGATTTTCGTCCAATGGTTTTTCTTTTGGAAACGGAAGGTCGCGGCAATCGTCGTACCCGCGCAATTCCTGATCGCCATGAATGGCAAAAGCAGGACTCCCTTCAGGAGCAAATTGATTATCAGCCAATGAAATTGAATTGCGGTCGTACATATCCCAGTATTTTTTGGGGGCATTGAATGGCAGGTGCGGCCGATAGTAACCTACGGAGAGGAAAAATGGATTCTCTTGTGTTGCCAATTCTTTCAATTTCTGAATGGCCAAAGTTGTTTGAGCACCATCAAAATAGGCATCGTCATCAACATCAGCATTTTCGGTTGCATTTGCTTTCAAATACCAATAGCCTAACTGATCAATCCGTGTTCCTCCGGAAGCAATTATTTTTTGCTTTTTCTCTTCCTGAATCCGAAGGTTTTCATCATTCATGTAAACGGCATCGGGATCAAACGGAAAACCGGCGATATGGGGTTTCTCAGTCCATGAAACGGTATCGGGAAAGATATTGTGAAAAGTTTTTCCAAGACCGATGGTGGTGTAGCCATTTTGTTTGAAGAATTGCGGAAGTGTAACTACATCAGGCACATTCTTCCGGAATTCGGTATACAAATCCCAAACCTGAATTGCATCGGGACGAAGTCCGGTAAGTAAACTGGCTCTTGAAGGATTGCAAACTGCCTGCTGGCAATACGCCCGGGTAAATACCACACCATTTCTGGCCAACCGGTCGATATTCGGGCTTTTAACAAATTTATCGCCGTAACAACCCAATTCCGGACGAAGATCATCGACCGGAATGAATAAAATATTTGGCTTCGTTTTTACTTTTTTCGCCGGAAGACAAAAACCTTCACCAGGAATAAAAAAAACAAGGCCTGAAAACAGAATCAACTTCAATCCAATAAAGTGTTTCATGCGATTTTAATTTGGTTTAGGTTAAATCTCTAATCTTTACTTTTCATATTCAAGGCAAATTTTTCAAATTCAACCATTTGCCACTTCTTCCTCAGTTGTGAATTTAATTTACAATCATTTTACAGGTTGTAAATTCGCTGGAACATCGTATTGTTACGAAATACAGACCGGCCTCAAGCTCCTGAACATTTAGTGTATGCTTGCTTTCCGTGTGTTTCTCCTTAAAGCACTGCTCCTGTCCTTTAATATTTACAATTTTAATGTCATCAATTTGTTCAGAACTTTCTATTACAAATTCGTCTTCAACCGGGTTCGGATAAAATCGAATTCCTTTTTTAAACGGAACATTTTCGAAACCAGTTACTCCTGAACCAGTTTCAACTGGTCGTCCATCAGGAAAATAAAGATCGATGATAGCCTGAATTGCTGCTTGTGCCTTCGATCCATAGGTTGCATCATAATCTGTCAACCAGGTATAATAGGTTCCTTCCAAAAACAGAGGATTTACACTGCTGCCGGGTCCTCCAGGATAAACAATTTTGGCATGTGCCCTGAATTCATCATTATTCTTCGGAACAATCGTTTTATAATGAATCAGTTCGTCATAAATCGCCTGTGAGGGTTTCAAACCGGCAGCGACTATGGAAGATTTCAGGGTTGTTGGGTTTTCAGGCTGAATCCCCCAGAAATGAATCAACGGCCGCAGGTCAGCGCCGGCAGCTTTCGACATTCGTAAAATGCGGCTATCGGTTGGATCATTATTGGTGTCATAAATAATTCCCTTCATATAATCTTCGTTAACCGACTTCCAAAAATTTTCGAGCGCCTTCCAGCCAAACAGTTTGACGATTTCAACATATTTTCCAAATCCACGATGCTGATATTTAAATTCATCACCAGGGACATTGGAATGATTCATCTCTCTCCCATTCCTGAAATTATCAGTCACCATCCACATGATTGCTCCCTGATCAAGAGAAATTTGCGGCCATCCACTTACTGAATTTCCGTAGGCTGTATCGAGATCCATCCCGAATTTTTTATTCTGCATAGCCACATATAGAAAATTAACTACCGCTTCGGTTTCTCCTCTGAATTTCGTAAACGACTGAGCATGTCCTAGTTCATGAAACACAGTCCAATCGGATGATTGAGGTCCCTTGAGGGTAAAATGGTTTTTGTTTCCATTCTCAACAGCGGTGGGGCTGTATGCGTAATTGGATTGAGGGTATCCCGGGAAATTTGCAGTTCCACGCATCATGACATCAATTTGCAGGTACAAGACACTTTTATTACGAACCATTGGCAGTCCGAATAGTTCGGATACAGCATCCATCCCTTTGTCCCAGTCCTGCATCAGGGTTACCGGGTCGTCAAAATTGTAGATCCAGCTTGCAGGAACTTGCATCATGAATTTATCGGATTCAAAATCAGCCCATGGGGCGGGGTTTTTACGTTCAATATTTTGCCAGTTGGCCAGCGTTGTCTGATCAAAACTTTTCGCTGAGAAAAATGGAGAACGTACCGCATTTGTGATTTGGATAGTAACGATTCCAGCATTGGCCTCATAAGGCACTTCGATATATATGCCGCCACCCAACGGATGAACAATCTGGGTAGATGAATTCGTAATCGGATAAACAATCGACACCCGGGGAAGTCTCTTATGCGTTGTTTTCGCTTTCAAATCCCACGATTGAGCACCAACCCGGATATTGTACCCTTTATTAACGATGGATTCAGGAACTTTTACAGTGACAATACTTCCGGGGGCAACATAGGCGCCGGTTGGTCTCCTGGCAGTAATTTTGGAGTTTAGTACAGGACTTCCCCAGTCAGGAAGATTATTCCCGTCAATTTTCACTTCATAAACTGCATTGGGATCCGATGGAGGAGATACAGCTCCGGGGAAATACGTTGACGTTACAAATTTGGCGCCTTGAAACACATCAGGAAAAGCGATAATATTTTGCAGCGTACACGCATAATCGAGTATCCCCTGCTGAACCTGGAACAGAGCCCAGTCCAATTCCACTCCTGTATGATTGGTTGATGAAAGTCCGTTTTTGGTAGCTGAACTGATAAAAAGCGCGCCCTTTTTGGTTTCAAATAAATTCACCAATTCAAAGGCGCTGGAAATGGTTGTCTTATCCGATCCGATTAGATCAATGCTGTTTTGAATTCGTGTAGTTAGTTCGTTGATCTCATTTACTGTGAGAACCGAAGTGCCTTCAATATGATTCTTCAGGCTTAGAATTACCTCCTGAAGATCGGTTAAACTAGTTGCAACAGAAGCAGCTTTTCCTTCAGGAAGAGTATTCCCGGAACTTACCAAACCTGTAAGAAGGAATAACACAAACAGGAGAACAAAAGAAAATCTCATACTTTTAAATTTTGATATTGTTACTAACACAGGATTTCAAACTCAATCAAACCAATTTTATCTTGTCTCCCTATCCAATTCTAAACGCAACTCAGACCAGCATAAATCGTTTTTAACATGACGTTCAAAAGTAATCAATAAAATTAAATTTACAA
This sequence comes from uncultured Odoribacter sp., assembly GCA_964422425.1. Classification (GTDB taxonomy): domain Bacteria; phylum Bacteroidota; class Bacteroidia; order Bacteroidales; family Prolixibacteraceae; genus Aquipluma. The sequence goes on along the minus strand of CAYRBM010000178.1, from coordinate 4,303 downwards.
GTAACTTTATGAATATAACTGTGTATTTCGCTCATAACAAAACCTACATATCGTTGTTATTTTGTAATATACATGAACAAATAAATTATGACGATAGATATGAATATTTAGTTATAAAGATCTATCACGAACTGATTCTTTGTCGATTACATTCGAATCATAAAAAAGACAAAGAATAAAACAGGTAGATGATGTCATACAGTCACTCCTGCAACTACCGTTTAACGCAAACCCGGATTTAATTCGATTACTAAATTTCACTTCCAATCAGACAAAGCACATACTCGTCTGAATAAATTATTTTGTGCTATGATCCAGGTTTCTGTTTAAGAATCAATTTCTGCTTGATCAAAAAATCAAGTTGTCGTAACAGGTAATTCAATCTCTACTGAAATTAAAAAAGTAAAACACGAAGTTCCTGAAACCCAACTTCTGAACCATTTCAATAAAAAAGAATCAATGGAAGCCTGAATCCTTATAACACGCACTATTTCAGCTACCTTCTTTTCAATTTCATTTTGTTCGCAGAATATTCAAAAATAGATTTCCGATTCTATAAACTACTGAATCGAAGATTCCGGCTGGAAAGCGTTATTTTCACACATAACAGTTGAAGTAATTTCGCCCGACACAAAACAGAATATTACTTCCCAAACTATTCGCCTTTTTTAGCCTCAATTAACTGACTGATCTTGCGATCAGATTCTTCCTGAAACCCTTTAATGAGACTTTTGTATTCAGGATTGCTTGCCAGATTGTGCTCTTCCCACGGATCATTTGTCAGATCGTATAATTCGACAAACTCAGGATGTTTTGGATAACGGATAAATTTCCATTTTTCGGTTCTGACACATTCGCTTTGCGGAATTTGCGGATTATCCCAAAGATGTTCACAAAACACTGAATTTCGCCAATCAACTTTTTTTCCTGAAACCAATGGCAACAAGCTTTTACCTTGCAAACCAGCGGGTGGATGAATTCCTGCAAGCTCCAAAATGGTAGGTGGCACATCGACATTCAACACCATTTTATCAGACTTAGCAGCTCCAGAACCCGACCTCCTGGGATCGAAATATATCAGAGGCACACGAATCGAAACATCGTGCATCAACCATTTACCGGCATATCCTCTATCACCAATGTAATAGCCATTGTCGCCCATCAAAATTATAACCGTATTTTCAGCAAGACCCAGTTCGTCCAATGTAGTCCTGATTTTGCCAACTGCAAGATCAAGTTCCGAGATCATTCGGTAATAACCCTTTACCATATTCTGATATTTCTCAGGGGTATCATATCGCCAATGCCAGCGCTCCCGATTCATGGTTCCTTTTAAAAAATCAGGAAGCGACTCATAAAAAGACGGGACGGCTGTAGAGGGAACTGGAATAGTTGTATTTTGATACATGCTATCGACCAATTCGGTCCAAAAATATTGTTCTTTTGAATTATCGTCGGCATGAGGAGCGCTGAAGCTAAGTGAAAGACAGAAAGGTTTCTCTGAAGAAGATTCTCTGATAAACTGAATAGCCTGATCGCACTGAATTTCAGTCAGATGCTTTTTCTTGCCATCGATTGTTTTCCAGTATGGAAATGAATTCATCTGATTCCATGAAAACAGGCTATCGATTGGAGTTTCTACTTTTACGCCAAATTTACCAACAAAACCAGTTCTGTAGCCATTTTTTTTGAGTAGCAGTGGATAACTATCATCCATATACGCTTGCTTAACCGGCTCTTTCGTAAACGTATAGCCATGGGTTCGTTCGTACAATCCTGTAAAAAATGAGGCTCGACTTGCAGCACAAATCGGTGTAGTCACAAAAGCATGTGTAAATTGCACACCGCTTTCTGCAATTTTATCAATATTTGGTGTCTGTATAATATTGTTTCCGGCACATCTGAGTTCATCCCAACGCTGATCGTCGGTAACAATAAAAATGATGTTGGGCCTTGAAGATTTTTTCGCTTTTTCAGGAGCAACACCGCTTGACGTTAAAGGCAATAGAGACGCCATAGCGAACACCCCGAAAAATTGAGAAAAACGATTGTTGTATTTGTAATTAAACCTACTCATATGATCTGGATATTTATATGTATTTAAACTGTACATCAAAGCAAATATGAATTTATAATATCAATTTCAAAAGGATCGAAAATATCACAATTATAAATTCTATCAGTGAATATAAAAAAATCAAATCTAGCTAAAATACGCTACATACCAATGATTATATATGAATTAGAATTGATATTCCAACAAAACAAATTGATATGAATAGATTATTAGAAAGATCCAAAACACAAAACTTTCTTCGGAACCTATTCCATGAACCTATTGGTATATAAGTGGAAGATATAATTTCTTTCAATTTTCACATCCTGTTTTCGAATACCTGACCGAAAACAAAACAAGCATAAGCTCTTTAAGATTCTTTGATGTTAATTTATTAAGGACAGAGAAAATATTCTCTGCCCTTAAAACATATAACTAATCGAACTAAACTTTTCTATCAACTAAAAAGCTCAACACTAATTATAACCTGGATTTTGCTCCAGAACTGCTTCTGTATTGTTCTCGATTTCATCAGAAGGAATTGGGTACAGGTTATGGTACTCCTCAATGACATTATTCGCATAAGTACCATTGTACATTGGGTTGTATTTTTTAACCCTTTCTGCAAGCTTTTTCGTTCTCATTAAGGTAACGGTTCTATACTCTTCATAAGCCAGCTCACGAGCTCTTTCATCGAGAATATAATCAATGTCAACTTTCGAAGGATCGACAGGAGTAGCATTAGCTCTTGCCCTAACCACATTAATATCGGCAGCCGCCTTTGTTTTATCTCCTTTCCCTAAGTATGCTTCTGCCCGTAACAGGTAAGTTTCAGACAAGCGCATAAAATAATCATCTCTAAAGGTCCATGGGCCAGTGTTAATTACTGCACCAGTAGTCTTATCAATATAAAATTCGTCAGGTAATTCATTGACTGGAGCCATTTTAACCATAATTGCTGCCCAGTTGCGGTTGTATAAATTTTTACTTGCCAGAAAAGTATTATCCGCTACAATGTTCTTACCATAGTAGGCAGATGCCGGGTTAGTGGCTTTAATATCCCTGTAAATATTATATTGAGAATTCCTCATGTCGTTTGGATCATCCCAAACCTCATTGATCATGAAATTATTAACCACAAACCATCCAATGCCTCTTCCGCCATAAGCTGCATTGGGATAATTAAACAAAGCTTTCCCGTCTTTTCCGGTTAATGAGACATAAAACGGAACAGAATACTGTGGGTAATTATTAAAACGACCTCCCCCGGTAACATTGTATTCAAATTGGCAGACCCAAATTGCTTCAGTATTGTTATAATGATTCCGATTTTGATTTCCGATCCGGAATAAATCCCAGTACACATCACCCGGTTCACTCTTGCGAGCTCCAAAGCGCGAGGTCATCAATTTATAATTTGGGTCGTTTATCACAGCAGATGCAGCAGCTATGGCTTTATCATATTCTCCGGCAGTAATGTAAAGTTCAGATAAAAGATGATTTGCCGCAGCTTTGGTTAATCGGCCATCTTCTGTAATTTCAGTTACCGAAGGAAGATTTGCTGCCGCAAATTCAACATCGCTGATTGCCTGAGCCAAAGTCTCTTCGCGTGTGGCTCTTACAAAATCTCTTTTCGGAGCTGTAACTTCATCCAAAACCAGCGGCACTCCCCCATACATGATCCCAAGCAGGCGATAGCAATTTCCTCTGAAAAACATTGCTTCAGCTTTCAAAATGGTACGCTGTTTTTCTGAATCAAACTTGGTATTTTCCCCATCAATTCTGCCAATAATAACATTTGCATTGTATATTATTTGATAATAATTTCTCCAAAAATTTCTGGTTGTAGTATTACTCGGAACTACCGAACTAGAGTAATTATTTAATCCGCTGGTAGGAGAAATCGCATTATAAGCCAGATCGGATGTATACATAAAAATATGAGAACCGGAAGCGTTTGACATATTTGTATAGTCACCGAACAATTGGTATAATTTTACGACCCCGGCATTAAACTGATCTGCTGTTACAAATGAATTATCAGCGCTGTAAAAATCAAATGCCTCTTCTTTTAACCAATTAGTTTCATTACATGAAACTAAAATGAAGGAGGTTAAAATTACTGTTGCTATATATTTAAGTATCTTCATTGTCGTAAATTTTTAAAATTCAACATTTAAACCGAAGGTATAATTTGCCATAACAGGAGTACCAGTTGTGTTAAAACCTTCTCCGGTCTCAGGATCC
>CAYRBM010000177.1:0-11114 GCA_964422425.1 uncultured Odoribacter sp. | reverse complement strand
CCCCCGTTTCCCGCTCTGAAAATCAAGGACTTGCAAGCTTAGTTTTGTGAGTCCTTTTTATTTGCACCAAAATTTGCACCACAAACCATTCCTTAATTATCAGAAATCATCTGTTTTTTGGATTTGAATCTGACGTCATTACATCCCAATTATTCAAAAATGGGGTAAAATCATTAGATTCTCCATCAGCCATTCGTCCATTTACTCCTTTACTAAGCCAGTACCATTCTCCTTCTAAACTAATTCGTGACGTTTCGTAAAGACAACCATCAGGCATAAGCCAGAAAACCAGATCAAATTTTTTCTCGTTATAAGGTCTCTTATTCATGTTATCGAGCCGCTTTCTTAATTCAGCTTCATTGACGATGATAAAATCAACATCGTTTGTTTCTGTATTGACGAAGGCAAAAAAGTAGTAATCAACCACATATTCCCACTTTGGAACTGGAAACTTAAACCGTGCAATTGTTTTAATTTCATTACCGTTATTGCTTCCATGAATTACAGGGTCAGAACTTTTTTCACAAATCAGTTTAATGGATAGTAAATCGTTTTCATTACTTCCTCTTTGCACTGTATAGTTACAGTGAATGTTGCCAATAAAGGTTAAGTCATGCTGTTTTAAAGCCTCTTTAAGAGCCTTTTTGTGGGTCTGTTTGTTCATTGGGTGCAGAATATCATTTTCAATAAAAAATGCCTTAAATCAAGCCTATTTAACAAATATAATGATTTCAATTGCAGGATAAAATAACAAGGCTTAGGTTCTGACCAGAATTATAATTTTTTATATTTTTTTAAATGGCTTAGTTCTGGTAGGATTAGAAAATTTTCTGGAAATATTTTTTCGAAATCAAATTTCAAACAAAACTAAATTTTACTGAAATTTTATTCATGTTGCACCCACCCACCCCAATAGGGGTATGCCCCCCATCCCCCCATCGTGCGGATACCCCCATATTGTTCGGACTAGCATTGTTCGAATTAATACCGTTTAATTGCAACAAGTATTTATTGGAAATAACTAAATTGAACCAACAACAAAACCGACATGAAAAATTTTAAAGTACCAGAAAATACCAGCATACACGATCTTATCCAGAATGAATTTGATATTGACTTACCCATTTCTTCAGGAACTGGCTTATCTATTGATGACCCAATCATTATGAATGTTCATGTTGATTACGTCCAGAGTGAATTTGAAGTGCTGGAATTCTTGGGTTATTTAAGGTCTGTAAAATGGAAAAGATTAATGCAGGAATTATTAGTCCATAACGACAAGTATATTGATCGAATCACCATTAATGTTACCGATTTAATGGACAATAAAAATAATTCATGGACTGAAGAATATTATTTCGATGTAAATGATTGTATCAAATTGAATGCAAATATTTTAATTAAAATGGAATAGCTTAATGTCAAAGAATATTATTGATCTCATCCCTTACCAAAAAGTAAAATCTTTGCATCATAAAGAATAACGAAACTATAAATCGAACCAACAGAAATAACGTAATTGCAGTAATTACTTTTTCAATGATAGGATAACAATTCGATTTTAGTATTGAATTAACTAGCATTAGCAGGAATATGCAAATACCAAGCAGAATCACGTATAGAATAATATTTGAAATCTGTTTCATATTTGTTTTAAACTTCTGAAAATTAGCTTCATCCTTATTCGGATTATCCTTTTCTGCTCGAACTTTTGCTCCAATACTAATTAATAATGAAAAAAATAGTCCAGTAAAAATAGCAATACCTGAACCGACAAAGCTTTCCATTGTGCTTAATTTAAGACACTTAATCCATGAAACGATTGCTACAATTAGCGGCAGAATATAAAAAGTTAAAACAAAGACAATCATTTTCCATACCGAAGCAATTTTTTGATCATCGCTATCGCTTTTCATGCTGTTTAAAGCACTTTTTCTTATTTCAGTAATGACTTTTATATCCAACATAGCCAGAAAAGATTTAAAGTTTTGCTTCAAACTTAATTTGCTTCATCTCATCATCAACAAGTTTTTGCATTTTTTCAAAAATTGGATAATTATCAGCATCATAACAATCAGATGGTATTAAAATATTCGGAACAACATTTATTGTTTCTTCAGAACCGTCTAAGACGACTGTTCTCTCTTCCTTGTAGTTTTCATTAACTTGCTGTTCATAAGTGGCTTTAATCTCATAACTCCTTTCTCCTATCGAAAATCCATGATTTTTTAATGCTGCATTAAGTTCTTCTTTTCCGACCTCTTTGCTGGTCTTTATGCTTACATTGCTTAATTTTATTGTTGCACTGGTGGCATCTGCTGCACCTGTTTCATGGCTACTTTTTTTGCTAACAATGGAAATATCTTTGATAGTCGAGTATTTAAAAAATTCTTCTTGTCTTTTTTTTGTAGTTGTTGCTATAAGCTTTTTCCCAACTAAGCTATAATCATGATTCTTTAAGATATTCCCCAAAATTGAGTCGAAAATTGGTTTAATGGTCAGCGAACCATAACGCTGAAGAAATAAATAACCTGTTTTGGTATTTGCAGGTAACCATATTCTAGCAAAAAATCTTAATCCAACTATTTCTTTTTCAGATAAAACTTGCTGATTTCCAGACTCATCAATTAGGAATTGTTTAATGCCAGTAATACCACCATTAATTAAGATGTCCAAAGTTCTTTCAGTAGCACTAAAAGATTGGGCATATAGTATTGCGCCAAGCGTTTTTTGCTCATTCTTATAAGCTTTCTTATCCAATACTGAAATAATATCTTGAACAAAACCTTCAGAAAACTTTATATTTTGCGTTGGATATGCCTTGCTTAAAAAATCATTGTTTTCAATAACATTCAAATTTGAAGTGTTTGCCTTCTTAATTTGAAATGAATAAATTCCTAGGAATAGATTATGTGCCATTTATATAGTAAAAATATAGTTTTAGGATTTTAATAAGTCACTGCGATTCTAATTGATTGCATTATATTCGGTTTCATTTAATTCAAATTCAGGATCAATTATTTTTACCTCGTTATATGATAGATTATAAAGTCTATAAACTAAAGTGTCAACATCGAACTCTAGTTTTGTGATTGATTTTTTTAGTTTATCTGCCAATATTTTTTTTGTCAAATTTTCGATTTGGAAAATAAACGAAGGACTTGGTTTAGGGAAAGAAATTTGTTTGATATAGTCAGCTTTAATTGCAAGATTCAAAAATTTAGTGGCGAATAAATAATTAATTAATTTAGAATTTATAATTCCAATAAGAAAATATACCGAATAAATATTCGTTTTGGGAACAACAAAATTTAATCCCTGAGAGCCATAAATTCCAATCTCATCAACCGTGGCAACTATCCGTGGATGTAATCGCTCATTTCTTGTATTTTGAATAATTATTTTAGGTGTGATATTTAAAAGCTCACGATTCCTTGCCCATTGAAGTGAAAACCAAGGTATCACGCCATTTTTACATTCCCTTCTCTTAATTAATTCGGATTTAAATTGCAGAATGTATTTTCTTGCTTCAGGGTAATCATCAATATTTGACTTAGGGCATAGATATAATATTTTTCGGTCGGTATTTTTAATAATCCACTTATTGAAATCCCTACCATGAATAACCGTCTGTAATAAATCTGATTCTATATTCAGTGCTTGCCATTGTTCTGGTTCATCAAAAATAAATACTGGATTGTTCCCTGTTACAATTCCTTGAAATACATCAAAATGAGACTCAATGTTGATATTATCTGGGTGAAATAATTTATCGAATATATTGTTTGAATTAGAATCATTAGAAACACTTAATATGTTATTGAACTTCGAAAAATAATCAGCAAATACTTTCGAAGATCTCGGATGATTAAAGTCTAAAGCATCAATTAATGAGATTTCATTAACGCCCTTTTTATCTAATAAAAGGATTACAGTATCAACTGTAGCCTCTTCAAAAATCTTATTTCCAGTATAGCAAATTTGAGAAATCCATCTATTCACAAGAAGTTTATCTCTTAACGGTTTGTAGGACAAGTTATTTAAAACAATGGAGGGAACAATAAAAGCAAGGTGTCCGTCTTTTTTTGAAAGTTTTGTAATTGAGTAGTCGATGAATAAGCTAAATATATCACTTCGCTTAAAGAAAGTATCAAATTTTCTTTTGAAGATTTCTTTTATTTCTTTCTCCATCAACTCTACATTGATGTATGGTGGATTTCCTATTACAATGTCAAAGCCTGCTTCAGTATTTACTTGCTCATTCATCACCTCGGGAAAATCCAATTTCCAATCAAAAAATTGGAATGTGAGAGATGGATCATTCTTTATTTTTTGCAAGCTACAAATACTTTTATCATATTCTTTAACAGTCGATATGATTTCTAAATTCTTTATTATTTCATTGGGTTTCAGTCCAAAACCTAGATCTGATTTTGCAGAATTATTTTCAATATATTGTTCTCTATTATAAGAAAGCTGATTTATCAGTATATCAATTTTTAATTCTCGAATTTCTTCTCTTAGGCGACTTTTATTTTCGTTTATGAAATAATTTTTTTGTTTTTCAGAAAGTTGCGAAATTGATGTTGCAAGTTTTTTTCTAAATTCTTCAGCTTTACCAACTGTCTTTCTTTTACTCCAATCAATATCAATATACTGCCAATCATCATCAATTATTAATTTACTTACTAAACTATTTCCAGCAACGATCTTATAATCCAGATTAGGAAGTGCTTTTGGCTCGGATTCGTCCACAATCAAGCTTAACCAAAAGCGCAAACGGGCAATATCAACCGCACCTTTTTCTATATCAACGCCATAGATACTATTCTGTATAATATTTAATTTTACGCTGGACGCATCGAAGTCTTTTGCATTTCCAAATTTAAACGAATGCAGTATTTGTTTGGCTGTAAAGATTTCGTGTAATAACCCCATTGGAAAAGCACCTGAACCAATTGCAGGATCACAAATTTTAACCTGATCTAATGCCTGATGAAATTCATCTGAATGCTCTAATACTAATCGTTTATCATCGTCTGTTAATTTTTTTTTCAATAATTTCTCAATTAATAAACGATCTATTTGTTTGCCTTTTCGTTTTGTATCAGCTTCTAAAACCAATTGTCCTTTTCTGCCTTCATTTACTGGAAAAAGTTGTGGCTGAGTGTTTCCAAATTCAGAATAACCTTTTATTTCATAACCTTTATTTTCAAACCATGTAGTTAGATACTCAATCAAACTTTCTTGGCACATGTAATGCACTATCTCCTTGGGAGTATAAAATGCCCCCTTATCTTTGTTATCTTCCAGCAGATTCTCAAAAATATGACCCAACATTTCAGGATCAACAGCAACCGTATGATCGTTGGGGTCGTCCTCGTAAATGGTGAAATTATATTGGTTAAAAAAGCCAAAAAGATTCTGAAATAATTCTGCTGGAAGAATTAAGTTACGATGCTTTTTATCATCTTCTTCGAACAACCCCCCATTCAAGAAAGGTATTCGACATGGTTCGCCTTTAACCAATTCAATTAGATCGCCATCACGTTTCGAATTTAACGTATCAAAAAAGAGTGTGGAAAGAAACTCTGTATAGAATAAGTCCTTGTTCCTAAAGTGTTCAAACTGTTTGGTTAAGAAATTAAAGTCTCCTTTACCCCATTCGCTTTTTAGTGGAACACCCAACCAGCCCTTCTTTTGAATAAAATACAAGAATACAATTCGTCCAAGTAATTTTTTATTGAAATCACGTATTGCCTTTTCGTCTCCATCAAATATGGTCTGTCGGATATATGGCTTCGAAACCATAAAATCACAAAAAATATCGTAGTGATTTTTATACTCATCAAAAAATGCTTTCGATAGTTTTTCAACGGAGAATGCTTCTTTCACATCATCAAGGGTAGCTTTGCTGCCTTTTGCAGCAACGATAGAAAACCGTTCAGATGCAGTTCTGGTGCTTTCACCTTCTCCTAATACATAGGTATATCTTTTGGGTTCAGTCTTAATCTTTATAAACTCACCTTCAGCATCGTAACCAGTCAACTCAGATACATAAGAAAAACGCCATTTAGGACTTTCTGGTTGATGATAAACTATAAAAGCTGCATCTATATCTTTCCAATACTTGCGTAAAACATTTCGAAGTCCGACACGGTTTCTTTCTAAAATAATGCCTTGTGCAAGTGTTACTTCATACACGGCTATTTGTCGTTCAATCCCATCTTCATTTAGCAAAATATACCCTAATTTCAAGGCGTTAGAAGCCACGTTGCCGTCAAAGCCGTTAAGTACTTCGGGCGTTGATAATAAACGAGCATTGGCAAATGTTTCACCTAAAAAGTGTTTCCAATTTGCTCGGTTATAACTTTGCTTAAACAATTCGTGAATTTGTTGCTGTGTCATAACTATTCGAATGATTCTGAAATAATTAGTACTGGTTTTTCGACATTCCCCTTCTGTCCCTTCTGGGCATCAGACAAATCAACATTATAGTTTTCTGCAATTCTGGAGATTTCTTTTATTGCGTTATTCAAGTTTAACTTTTTCTTTTGCAGCTTGTCGATTTCGGTTGGCAAATTAGTGTATTTACCAATGTCGATGAGAATTACAATCTTTTGTATATTTTCTTTTAATCTGTTGTCTATTTGTGGATACTTCACAATATCAGATAAAAACTTTTTCGCTCGTTGAGCAACACCGCCTAGCGCTTCTGGGTCAACCTGCATCTGGACTAAATTGTGTTCAGACGTTTCAAAATGGTTAATTGCCCTGTTTACATGATCATGATGATTATCTATAAGTTCAGCATTTTTCTCATTCTCGCTTGCTTCAAAAATTTTGAAAGCTTCTATTGGGGTCAGTTCCTTCGGCTGATTAAGATTGTCAACCCAATAAAACTCAAATTTCTTATCAGTTTTTAGAAATGCAGCCGTTCCATTTTGAAGTTCTGGTTTGTCGATTTTAACTGAATTTCTGCCTGCCCTTGATTTCAATGGCAGTTTTTTAATTTTATCGAACCACGCTCGGTTTTCTTTTTTGAATTTGCGCAGGAAGTACAAATATTTTAACCGTTCATCTTCTTCTTCCTTGTAGTTACCACTGAAAAGTTTTACCTCATCTAATATTTCATCGGTAGAAAATACCTGATTGTCCTCGCCAAAAGCAGTATGGAATGCCTGAATTTTCATAAAGGCAGTCTTATTTAAATGAATTTGGGAATCACCTTGCGCAGATGGATAAAAAACGTAATTGTAGATAGCATCTGCTTTTGTTCCGATACGATTAACACGTCCAATTCTCTGCATCAATTTAGTTGAGTTCCAAGGCGTATCATAGTGTATTATAACATTCGAACGGTGAAGGTTTACACCTTCCGCCAATACTTCAGTCGTTATAATGATGTTAAATTCGTTAGCCTGTTTATCTTCTTTCCAGTTAGCATCAAAGTTTGAAACAATAGTTTCATATTTTTCTTTTCTGTTTTTACTAGAAATAACCAAAACATCATTTCTTCCACTATTTTTCAATGCTTTTTCCAGATAATCAACGGTGTCTTTTGATTCGGAGAAAATCACTAATTTACCTTCAAGATTAGTTTTCGGATTCAGGAATTGTTTTTTTAGTTGGCTAATAAATACATCTAATTTTGGGTCGTTTTTAATTGAATCCCAATGTTTAACTAAATCTTGTAGATGCTTGGAATCTTTCTTCAAGTCGGCAACAAATTCAGGCTTAAAATCATCTTTTTTGAACGTTTGGTTTTTCGGATTTTCTTCGCTTAAACGTTCAATTTCTTTTTCAATATCTTCCTCGCTCCAACCTTTATCCAATAGCTTGTTGATATTTGTGTCTGGAGCGATGAAAATTTTGTCGTTTTCAAACATTTCAATCATTCTATCGGTCGCTGTTTGAAAATTTACTAATGATTTTTTAAATGCGTAGAAACTACTTTCCAACCGTTTGACTAATTGCGTTTTCATGATAAATGCTAACGATTTAGATACCGTTTCTGCATTTTCATAGTATTTGTTTTGAATTTCCTGTTTTAGCCCTGCAATTGCCTGATAACGGGCATATTTTAATTTATCCTCGTCAGTCAGATAAAAAACAGTTTTATGAAATAGTTCATTTAGTTTTTCATCCATTAGGTATTCAATCTTTTTGGGTGGCTTTACCTTTGGAAATTTAATACCTTGTTCGATCAAGTCTAATTTGTATTCCTCTATATTTTCAAGGTCAGTGCGTGTTCGTCTAATTGTGATTGGCTCAATTACATTCTTCCGAATCTTGCCATAGATAACACGTAATTTCGTTACATCTAATTCCTCGAATCGTTTAAGGGTTTTATATTGCTCCATCAACGGACTAAAAAATGCAGTCAGGTTTGTAATTGGTAGTGTAGATTGCCTTGCGTCCTGAAACATTTGAATTTGATAAAAAATATCATCAGGTCGATTATTTAGCGGTGTTGCCGAAACAAGAATTACTTTTTTTTGTAGTCCATCAACAAACCCTTTTGTTGCTCTGGGACTTTTGCATATTAATTGCAAGTTTTGAAACGCATCGGTTGTGTGACTTCTAAATTTGTGTGCTTCATCCACAATAACTAAATCGTAATCTTCCTTATTCCAGTAGTCCTGATGTCCATCTAGTATTTTCGTCAGACTACCATTTGTTATAAATTTTGTGTACTTATCAATATTGAAATCTTTGAACGTATTTTTCCAGTTTTTCTCAACGGCAGGTGGATAAACAACAAGTATTTTGGTATTATCTCGACCATTTTGTACCAAAAACTTCTTCGCAACCATTGCTGCGATAACAGTCTTACCCAAACCAACCACATCAGCTAAAACAAATCCATTGTGCTTCAATAGCATATAATAGCCTTCATTAACAGCATCGACTTGGTAGGAAAGTTTTTTAAAGTTTTGGGGCAAATCGCCCATTGAATCAGGGTCGTAATCGACATTTTTGCCGAAATATTCTATTAGGAGTTTAATGTATAATTCAAACGGTGTAATTAGATCATTTAAATAGGTGTCCTTCTTTACGTTTTGAATATCCACAGGTAAAATATCAACCGCTTCTGCCCAAAGTTTCTCAAATTCATCAGTTGCAAATTTTACCTCTTCATAATCGTTTAATTGTACGTTGAATTCATAGTTGTAAAAACTACCACCACCAAGACCAGCATCTGTTAGATTTGAAGAACCAGTGATTGCCGTTGCAGGTGTATGTTCATTAAACGGTTCTGGTCTTAAAATATAAACCTTGGCGTGTATTTTTTTTTCAGGATGTGCCTTTACCTGAATCTTCTTTTCGATTAAATCATCAATGAATTGCAGAATACCTTTTTCAGTTCCTTTATCGTAATTGGCGGCTTCAATATCCTCTTGGATTTTCTTAATAAAATCTTCTTTAGTTTTTTCATGATTCTTAAAAAAATCAAGTCCAGCCTTTTGAGCATCGGAAAGCAACTTATCAATGTTGATTCCAACTAGAATCCTAATAGATGGAACTTTATCTAGGAATGGTCTAATCCTGAAATAACCTGAAGCTCTAAAATAGCCAACTAGAGCATCAAAATTCTGGATATTGGGATTGTATGTAAAGACGCCTTCGAACTTCTTAATAAGTGTATTTTCTTCAGAATTTGTGAAAAATTTTGTCGGCATGAAATCAAATATTTTACTCATTACTACCAGAATATATTGACAAAATTATTCTTCATGCCAGATAAATATTCTGAATGCGTATGGTTAATTGACTATATGAACTAAAAATAGGTTGCAATAATTATAGTAGATAAAAATAGACCTTTTTTTTATCTTATATGCAATTTTCTAATTCTAAAGTACCAAATAAACGTCCGTTTTTTTGATAGGCTAATTACAGGGGGGGATGAATAGGTTTTGGGGCATAAAAAACCCCAAACAATTGTTTGGGGGAGTATTATTCAATCCAAATAGCTTTCGATGGATTTAAATGTTCCTGATTCGGAATCTACCAATTGCCGCTTTCGTGCTTCACGCAAAATGTAGCCTGATTTCTTCCGCTGCTTTCCGTCTTTACTGCCCTTGGGTCTGCCAGCAACTTTACCTTGCATTTTTGCTCTACGCAACCCTTCGATAGTTCTTTCACGAATCAACTCTCTCTCAAACTCCGCAAATGCCGAGAGTATCTGAAAATGCAGCTTGCCAGAAGCAGTTGAAAAGTCCAAATTGTCTGAAATCGAAACGAAACCAATATTTTTATCCAGTAGTTCCTTGGTATCAAGAATTAGTTCTGTTGATGACCTTGCCCATCTGTCGAGTTTGTAAACCACAACAGCATCATATTTTCTACTTCTAAGTTTTGCCAGCAATGCCTGTTTTACTGGTCGGGTTTTTCGTGTACTTTCAACTTCTTCATAAATGTCGTAAGTATATCCGTTTCTTTCTGCAAACTCAACCAATCTAATTTTTTGGTTATCTGTGGTTTGTGTCGATGTTGATACACGCTGATAAAGTGCTATGTGTTTCATAATTAATTGAATATGATTTGGTTGTAGAATAAATCCCTCTGGATAGTAAAAACAGGAATTTTCAACAAGTATATTTTACGCCTATTTCCACGAACTGCAATAAAACAGTAATCGGTAGCTTTAATTCTGCTATGAGGTCTGGGAACTTCATTTAAATGATAGTAACATGATGCTTTCATAATTTCATTGCATATTATATCATACATACAAAAATATGTATTTTAAATTACATATCAAAATATACATGATTAAATATGTAATTTGATTGAAATTTTATAAATTTGTGTAACAAATAAGAAAATGATGGAATCAACTCCGCTAAAAGATGCACGGTTACTGATAATAGGTGAAAAAATCAGAGCAATAAGAAAATCTAATCCCAAATTTAAAAACTACGAGGTGTTTGCTTTTACTCATGGAATCAATAAAGTCACGCTTTCGAATATCGAAAAAGGTGAAAACTTTACGATGGAATCACTATTAAAGGTGCTGGATGCCCTAGGGATTAAGCTATCGGAATTCTTCAGAGATATTGAATAATTATTGACATCTTAAATTTAATTTTCTTTCGAAATATGCGTGT
>CAYRBM010000176.1:0-11183 GCA_964422425.1 uncultured Odoribacter sp. | reverse complement strand
CAACCTTTTAACAATTATAGCGCGGAGAGAGGGGGATTCGAACCCCCGGTACAGAATGACCCGTACGACGGTTTAGCAAACCGTTGGTTTCAGCCACTCACCCATCTCTCCAGAGCATGTTGCAGAATAATAAATATTCCATAAATTTCAATCCTCATGTAGCAAAATCTTGCGTTTTTGCTACTCATTCAGCCTTTGCGAATGTGCGTGCAAATATAGAACTACTTTTTTCTTTAGCAAAACAAAAGCAATAAATTTCAGGGATTTTTTCAGGATTTTTTTAGCCTTAACATTAAGGTAAATTGGAAGAAAACCCTAGTCAATTGGCTCTTTTGTACGATTAACTATTCAAAAGGTTTTTCATCAAAGAAAATTACATTCCAAGCTTTCTGAGAATCAGCAAGATATTATCAACATGTTATTAAAACCCTTGACAGAATTGGATATTTGAAGTTGGGAACTTATCTTTGACTCAACAAATCGTTCTAACACATACGTCAAAAGATATTGTCCGCATTAATTCTACGTTTGGAAAATTCAACATTTACAATTGACCCGAGTATGCTTTTGACTGCTAAAACAGGCCTAGTACCGCGAAAGCGGGAGTAGCTTCGGTTACCGTTGGAAGTTTGATCAGGCAGGCACTCAAATCCTATTTATTTGGGATTTTTACAATCGAATTAATGCGGATTTTTTTTCTTAAAAACGCAAAAGTTAACAGCGAAAATCCCGAATAGAGCAAACCAATAATTCCCAGATAATCTCCGTTTCTGCTATAAAGGGTTAACTTATCATTCAGCCTAATTGCTGCCTGAATTGTCGTTGCTGTCTGAAGATCGGTTTGCTTTAAAACTGCCCCGCGTTGATCAATAACACCAGAAATACCAGTATTTGCAGATCTTACGACATATCTTCTTGCCTCAATAGCTCTCAGCGATGAATAACTGAAATGATGCCAGCATCCGGCAGATTTTTTCCACCAACCGTCGTTTGTTAACACTGCAAGCATTTGTGCACCATGAATTGATAAGTCACCAACTACTTTCCCAAATGCTGATTCAAAACAAATAACAACACCTACCTTAATTCCACATCCGGAAGAAAAAAGAATAGGATTATCTCCCTTTGTCAGGCTTTCCCGGGGTCCACCCAGATGTAGAATATAGTTGACTAGAAACCCCAGGTACTCCTGAAAAGGCATTTTCTCGACGCCGTTAACCAATATTTGTTTATGTCCAATTTGAACACCCAATTCATTAAACATCAACGCAGAATTGTATATTTTGCCTGAGTCCTTCCCATAACTCAAAGCCCCTCCAATGAAATTCACTTTTGGAAAATCACAAATTAATTCAGTAACAGGTACTAAAGCAACATCCGTTTTGACTGAATCAATCCATAATTGGGGTAATGCAGTTTCAGGCACCAAGATAAACTGAGTTGAGCCAGTGACTGATGATCGCGCCAAACTCACCATATCTTCAACTTGTTGATCTGCCGTAGCAGATGAAAACTTCTCTGTATATGGGTCAACATCAGGCTGAACAATCACTACTTCGACAAGTGGACCTGGCTCTTTATAGGTCGAGAATCGGTACAATGACCATACGACAGGAAGAACAAACAAAGTCAACAACAATATATAAAGCAAAATATTCTTTTGTTTAGGAGCTGCCGTAATTCCCTGAAAGATAAAGAAAACAACCAGATTAATGGATAAGACCCACAGTGAGCCGCCTAAAACTCCGGTAAATTCGTACCATTGTATAATTTCGGGCGTGTTGGCAAATCCGTTTCCTAAAGTTAACCAAGGCCATTGCAGGGTCCACCTCTGATGAAAAAATTCAAAACCAAGCCACAAAGCTGGTAAGGCAAATTTCGAAGTCAAATTCTGAAATTGACGGGAAAGAATTATTCCTAAAACCCAAACTCCGGCCATTAACAGCGAATTCAGAACTGAAATAAGCAACATGCCCGGAACAGAAACATATCCAATCCACCATGTTGATAGAAGATTCCAAAGCAGAAAAGCAATAAAAGCAGTCAAAAAAACTTGAGAGTATTTTCCCCTTTGATTTGCATGGACAATTTGATTTTGAGCAATTAATAACGGAATAAAAGCAATAAATAACGGCCAGCAAAAGCCCCGGATCGTCCAGGGCAAGCTCAGAAGAATTCCTGAGATAAAAGCCAGGAAGATATTTTGCCGTGAGATCATACTTTGCTCATAGCTTTATGCTATAGATTATTAACTAAAATAATGGGCTCTTTCTTTTTACTCGTCCGATCAAAAATAAATTCAATTTTTCCAACTGAAAGTGCCGCCCATCCGGCTTGATTAATAATTATTGGTTTGCCAACGGCATTATTCACAACAACAGGTTTTTCAAGGAATGAATGAGTATGCCCCCCAATGATCAGGTCGGTAAAATGGGTATTTGGAGCAAGCGATTTATCACTTATTTTACTGTGCTCGTATGAAAAACCTAAATGTGAAAGACAAATTACCAAATCGCAGTTGTGTTCTAATTTCAACATCTTCTCCATTTTCAGAGTAGTCTCAAGTGGATCAAGATATCTGGTATCAGCATAATTAGGTTTGTTCACCAATCCTGACAATTCAATGCCAAGACCATAAATGCCAACTTTCAAACCATACATTTTCAGAATATGATGAGTTTTGACATGTCCGTTCAGAATGGTATTTGAAAAATCGTAATTACTTGAAATCAAAGGAAATTCTGCCTTTTGAGCAGCAGATAGAATATCACCAAGCCCATTATCAAACTCATGATTCCCGATTGTTCCTGCCTGATATCCTATCTGATTCATCAGTTTCACGATCAAATCTCCCTTGAAGTAATTAAAATACGGAGTTCCCTGAAACATATCGCCGGCATCAAAAAGCAAAAGGTTTGGATTCTTTTTCCGGCAATGATTAACCACAGAAGCAATTCTTACCAGTCCACCTTTCCCGGGAAATTCAGCATGATCTTCAGGAAATGGATCAATATGGCAATGAATGTCGTTGGTATGCATTACTGTCAATCTGATCAAATCGCCGGAGGCAAACAATTCCTTTGGAAATATGCCCGACGCTATTGCACCACTGGCTAAAACAGAATTTCTGATAAAAGTTCTTCGGCTAATCATTAAAAATCCTCCCGTCTTCTTTAACATCAATTGTACCTGATATTTTGTATCGCTGGGCCAACGAACTTATCAACAAATCCCTGATTTTCATTTTAGTTTCAATCTTGTTTGCTGAGTTAACCAACATACTCATTTGGTCGCCCCCGTTGGCAATATAATCGTTTATTACCAACCAGTAATTAGCTTCGGGGTCAACTTCTCCTCCATCAATTTTCAAAGTTGATGGTTTGCCATTTCGAATGCCCAATTTCATTCCAGAAACGCCTTCACCACCACGAGCAGCAATCTTTTCAGCCATTTTCAACATCGCCTCTCCTGAAACCTGAATTAATACAACTTCATTCTCGAACGGCATCAATTCAAAAATATGCCCTACGGTAATCTCACCCTGAGGAAGCGATGCCCTCAAGCCTCCATAATTGACATACGAAGCATTGGGTTTGATTGCGAGATTCTGTTTCAGACAATATTGTACGGCATATTCAAGTAGAATATCCGATACCAGGTTGGTCAATTTGCTTTCCGGCTTATCTTTGATGAGCGGGCTGGCGCTTACAGCGATCACCTTTGACATATCGTGCTGAATGCTGTCGCGATAGGGTTTTACGAGTGCTTGAAGCAATGAATCAACATGACTTGTTTGCTGATTGACCGCTATGTTTTGTGTATTAATCTGCTTTACAGCAAAATGCGGAGAGCAGGAAAACAGAATTAAAATTGCAGAAATACTGATAAAAAAACGACACATTGAATTATATTTAGAATTGAAATCTTTTATGAATTTATCCATAATTCATGGATAAAGATAAAAACAAATTGCTTTTTATTTCGTTTGATCAAAAAAATCGAGATTTGATGTCACTACTCAGAGTCCCGACATATTTGCACCATAGTCTTTCACGAATAATCATCCTGGCGATAATAATGGTTGGAGCCAATGCAGCCCCGGCTCAGGAATACCAGACAATTAAAGCCAAAAGCGGCGATGGGATATATTCTATCCTCAAGGAAAATGGATATCAACCGGCAGAATTCCTCGATCAGTTCATCGAACTCAACAAGCAGAAGCTTGGTCGCAATAATGCCCTAATTATTGGCCGCGAATACCGGTTACCAATCAAAGTGAACCCAGCCAATCCCCAAAGGGCAGAAACCGTTCCGGATGAAAAAGTACCTGAAAAAATCGTGAATGAAATTTTTGGAAGTAAATACAGGGAAATCACATTAAAGAGTCGTGAACTTTCAGGAGCAGTATATTACCTGATGAGTGGTCATGGAGGGCCTGATCCGGGCGCCATTGGAAGATTAAACGGCCATACGTTGTGTGAAGACGAATATGCCTATGATGTTACTTTAAGGCTCGCTCGCAACCTGATCGAACGTGGAGCTTCAGTTTACATGATTTTACGGGATCCGAATGACGGTATTCGTGACGAACAATTTCTCACACCTGACAAAGACGAAGTCTGCTATCCAAATGCCCAAATTCCGTTGAGCCAAGTGGCACGCCTCAGACAGGGAACCGATGCCGTAAACGATTTATATGCGCGAAATAAAGGTAAATTCCAGCGATTGGTGGTTATTCATGTCGATTCGCGTAGCAAAAAGGAAGATATTGATGTGTTTTTTTACTACGACAAAGGAAGTAACACCGGCAAAAAACTGGCTTACACACTTCAGAAAACATTTGGGCAAAAATATGCCACCCATCAGCCATCGCGCGGCTACGATGGAAGCGTTTCGGAGAGAAATCTGTATGTGATCCGAAATTCGTATGCTCCATCGGTTTTTATTGAACTTGGCAACATTAATCACATTCGCGATCAGAAGCGGTTTATTATTGCCGATAACCGCCAGGCTGTTGCCAATTGGTTACGAGACGGATTGATTGACGATTTTAAAAGGAGCCTGAAATGACCGCAGAAGACAAAAAGATTCTGATTCAATTTGACGGGTACTGCTATTTATGTAGCCGAACCGTCAGGTTTCTATTGAAAGCCGATCGCAAACAACGATTCATTTTTCAGCCCATTCAGGAAAATCAAAACAATTTAATTCCTGACACTGTGATTGTTGTTGACGGCAAAGAACAATGGATGTATTTTGATGCCGTTTTAAAGATTTCGAAAGAATTGGGAGGTATTTACCGGTTGGCTGAAATTTTCAGGCTGCTTCCTCCGAAATGGAGAAAAACGCTGTATTTATGGATTGCCCGAAACCGATATCGCTGGTTTGGAAAGAGAAAAACCTGTTATATTCCTTCCAATTCAGAGCTGGACAGGTTTATATCGAAATCAAATTCATCATTTTCAAATTGAAGATAGCGTGCAGATAAACGCCCTATCAGTTTTCCAAAACCTTCAATCGTTTGTTTTGTTTGTTCCGAAACTGCAACATTTTTCAATTTCAGCAATAAAACTCCATACATGGCATTCAAACAGGCTTCTACTTCATTACCGATTTGCTGTCCCGAGCGTGAGATAAACTCAGCAACAGAGTCTCGCAATTCCCTGTAAAGCCGAACGTATTCCTGATCTTTCCGAACTTCGAGCATTTTCAGGTGAAATTCATTCAGATCGTTTACCAGATTTTTCAAAACCTGCAAATGCCCATTTTCCTGAATATGCTCCTTTTCCATCATCAGGGCAAGATTTAGATACCAGTCAAGTATAAGTTGGCTGGTCTGCTCATCAGCATGAAAACGCTTTACGAGCTGCTGTTCTATTTGGCGCTTGTCAAACTTACAGGCTCGCAGTAAATCTTCTACCTGCCACAAATAAAGAATATATTCTGCCAGATTGCTTTTACGTAATGATTGGGCGATTAACATTTTCTCTACAAATTAAAAAAGTCATCAAGCTCGCGTCTCTCCTTTTTAGTTGGGCGCCCGGCTCCTGGATCACGATGATAAAAGCTCATGTTTCTTTGCGTCTCCAGTATTTTCAGTTCCGAATCAGGGGTGACTTCAATCATAAACTCAGGAACAAGTTTGGCTGACACCCTATTTCCCGTCAGTGCAACTACTTTATAGCTACGTAAAATTGGAGGACGTTTAAGTTGAATCGTCTCCCCCACCCTGATTTCGCGCGATGGTTTCACGGTAATACCGTTAATCAGAACTTTCCCTTTCCGACATTCATCAGAAGCCAGACTCCGGGTTTTAAACAAACGTACGGCCCAAAGCCATTTGTCGATGCGGAATCCTTCGTCCATAATGACAGATTATTTTCGTTTATTGAAAAAAGTCATCGTCTGAGCAATCCCAATCGTTCCAAAGCTTTTAATAATTTCAATGGAACTATCAATGAGGGCTGGCAATTCCAGTTTCTCCTGTTTATCCCATTCTCCGAGAACATAATCAACCTGCTGCCCTTGCCTGAAATTGTCGCCAATGCCAAACCTTAGCCTGGCATACTCCTGTGTGCCAAGAACCTGCGCAATGCTTTTTAATCCGTTATGACCAGCATCGCTACCCTTTGCCCGTAAACGCAACGACCCGAGCGGAAGAGAGAGATCATCTACAAGAACCAGAAGATTTTCAAGCGGAATATTTTCTTTCTGCATCCAGTAATTGACGGCTCTTCCACTTAAATTCATAAACGTGGTGGGTTTAAGCAACACAAACGTCCGGCTTTTGAATTTATATTCTGTAATCCATCCGTAACGCTCATCGCTAAAAACAATATTGGACGCATCTGCCAGAGCGTCCAATATTTTAAATCCTATATTATGCCGGGTATTTTCGTATTCTTTCCCCGGGTTTCCTAAGCCTGTAACCAGGTATTTCATTCGTAAAAACTATCCTTTTCCGGTTTTAGCGGCTCTTGCAGCTCTTGTTGCCATGATTGCAACAATTGGAGTTGCTTTAGGATTGAGGAATTCAAGATTCTCCCTTTGCAAGGAAGCCACCTTGATGCTCTGTCCCAAATCCAAATCTTCAACATTGATTTCAATCGTATCAGGAAGATTTTTAACCAGAGCTTTTACTTTTAAAGTACGCAGATTCTGTTTCATTTTACCCCCTTTACGGATACCTTTTGCAAAGCCAGCGATTTTAATCGGAATTTCAATCTTAACTGGTTTGTCTTCAGAAGTGCGAAGGAAGTCAACGTGCATCAGTTTTTCTTCAACCGGGTGAAACTGAGAATCCTGAATAATTGAGGTATAAACGGTTCCATCAATGTCCAGATCAACCACATATACGTTTGGAGTGTAAATCAGCGGTTTAAATTCTTTTTCAGAAGCATAAAAATGGATTGGCTCTTCGCCACCATACAATACACCCGGAACTAATTCTTCGGAACGAAGTCTTTTAGCGTCTTTTTTTCCGACAACTTCACGCTTTGTCGCTTTAATCGAAATTGATTTCATTTTACTTTGTTTTAATTTAAAATTATGGTACTCAGTCCTCCCTTTACGGCGAAAGGGCAAACAGCATGCATAACATGTGCTTCAGGAAAAAGCGGTGCAAATATATACAATTACCCGTAATACATCGAACTAATTGACTGATTTTTATAAACTCTTTCGATGGCTTCGCCTAAGGCCCCTGCAATTGGGATATATTTAATTTTGGCTGATTCTTTTTTCCCCGGAATTGAATCGGTGAAATAAACCTCGGTAAGCGCCGAATTTTCAATTTTCTCGTATGCCGGGCCCGAGAGAACTCCATGAGCAGCAAATGCTCTTACACTATTTGCTCCTTTGTCCATCATCAGGTTCGATGCCTTTGCGATTGTTCCGGCAGTGTCAATCAAGTCATCAACTAAAATAACGTCTTTTCCGCTCACATCGCCAATCAGTGTCATGCTATTAACCACATTGGCTTTTGCCCTCGATTTGTGACAAATAACCATATCGGTTCCCAACATCTTGGCGTAGGTATTGGCACGTTTTGTTCCTCCCACATCGGGTGAAGCCACAACTACATCGCGAAGCCCCATTTTGCCGATGAACGGTATAAACAAAGATGATGCATACAAATGATCAACAGGGAAATTGAAGAACCCTTGAATTTGGTCAGCATGAAGATCCATGGTAATAATCCTGTCGGCTCCCGCAGCTGAAAGAAGGTCGGCTATTAGTTTTGCGCCAATCGAAACGCGCGGTTTATCTTTCCGGTCCTGACGTGCATAACCGAAATAAGGAATAACCGCAATAATTTTGTAGGCTGAGGCCCTTTTTGCGGCATCAATCATCAGCAATAATTCCATCAGGTTGTCGGCCGGCGGAGGTGTTGACTGGACGATAAAAACATGCGAACCACGAATGGTTTCTTCATAACAGGGCTCAAATTCTCCATCCGAAAAAACCGGACAGGAAGATTTCCCCAACTCTACGCCCAAACTTTCACATATCCGTTTGGTCAAATCCATGCTGTTTGTACACGAAAAAATCTTGAGAGGAGCTTTTCTTGACATTACTTCCTATTTAGTGTTGTGTTTC
Organism: uncultured Odoribacter sp.; assembly: GCA_964422425.1. Classification (GTDB taxonomy): domain Bacteria; phylum Bacteroidota; class Bacteroidia; order Bacteroidales; family Prolixibacteraceae; genus Aquipluma. Next base: position 2,585 of record CAYRBM010000176.1, on the reverse strand, counting down.
TGGAATTGCGGCAAAGGTAAAAATTCTTGATCAAATCCTTTGAAAATCCAATACAAGTTAACCCATATTAAACTAAAAAGCAATCTGGGATTAAATTTTTACCTGCAAAAAAGTTCACGATTTATTGATATTCTGAATAAAAGTAATCAGTTCTTCACGACCTGTTCCTTCAACGGCCGAACTAACCAGCATAGGAGGTAATTCTTCCCATGTTTTTTTCAGTTCCTGACTATAGGCATGAATATTTTTTGAAACCGTAACCTTTCCTATTTTATCGGCTTTGGTAAAAATCAGGGCAAACGGAACATGATTTTCACCGAGCCAGCTCATGAATTCGAGATCAATCTTCTGTGCCTCGTGCCTGATGTCGATCAAAACAAAAACGCAATAAAGGTTCTCGCGGTGAAGAATATAATTACTGATGATTTTCTGAAATTTCTCCTTGGCATTGGCGGAAACCTTGGCATAACCATAGCCAGGCAAATCAACCAGATACCAGCTTTCATCAATCACAAAATGATTAATTAGTTGAGTTTTGCCTGGCTTAACCGAAACCTTGGCCAAACCTTTTTGCCCAACCACCATGTTGATGAGGGAAGATTTTCCGACATTGGACCGTCCGATAAAAGCATATTCAGGACGGTCAGGTGCCGGACACTTTTTCACATCGGTATTGCTGGTCAAAAATCTGGCCTCTTTAATCATTTTTCTTAATCAATGTAAACTTCAAGTATTTTGGCTGAGGGGCTTACTGGCTTTAGCTGGACACTTTCAACCGATGCAGGAATCAGAATAGTTTCTCCTTTGTGCAAAGTTTCGCTTCCTGATTCGGTAACAATCTCCGAAGATCCTTCAATTCCCATATAAATAACAAATGAATCAAGCTGATTGTAATCCTTATCAATTATCTGATTAAAATCCAGCACGTTGGTAGTAAAATATTTACATTTCACCAATTCAACCGATTCATTGGTTTTAGGTTCGTATTTCGTTTTATACTCTTCCTGAATGGTATAATCAATGGCATCAAGAGCCAGCTCGGTGTGCAATTCTCTAGGATTTCCCTGAGCATCACAACGGCCATAATCAAAAATGCGGTAAGTTACATCAGAAGTTTGCTGTATTTCAGCTAGTAAAATTCCTTTGCCAATGGCATGAACTCTCCCTGCCGGAATAAAAAACACATCACCTGAACTTACTTCTTCGAAATTCAAGATATCGGTTAATTCATCGTGTTCAAGTTTGAAAAGATATCGGTCCTGATCTACCGGCTCGCTGAAACCCGACTGAAGTTTTGCTCCCTGATCGGCCTGCAGCACATACCACATTTCGGTTTTGCCATAAGCATTGTGACGCTCCTTTGACATTTTATCGTCGGGATGAACCTGAATAGAAAGGTCGTCGTTGGCATCAATAAATTTGATCAAAAGCGGAAATTCAACTCCATAAGTTTCAAAAACCTTTTCTCCAACCAAATCACTCATGTAAATCTCAGCAAGCTCTTCCAGCGTGTTTCCGGCAAGGTACCCATTGGATACAACGGATACGTTACCCTCTACCCCCGAAAGTTCCCAACTTTCGCCACAATTTGGCAACTTCCCGAAATCTTTGTTCAACACAGTTCTGATTTTCTGACCGCCCCATATTTTATCTTTGTAAATGGGCTTAAACTTCAGTGGATACAATCCTTCCATGCGTTAAGGAATAATTAAATTAATTTTTCAGGATGACTTGAACGCTGGTCAAATTTAAAATTCAAAATCAACCGCAGCACGTTCAACAGCATGTTGTCCAATCAGTTCGGCAACCTTCAGGTGTTCCGGATGAATACGGTAAGCATCAAGGTGATCAACTGTTTCAAAATGCGTTATCAGGCAAATATCGAACGATTTGGAAGCCAACTCGTAATTTACGCCAACTTCGATATACTTCAGTTCATCAATTTTACCCGATAAGCCAAGCAAGGCATCTTCAATGCTTCCAATCACATCTTGCTTTTCACGATCTGAATCGTACTTTTTTAGTTTGAACAACACTACGTGGTTAATCATGATGAAAGATTTTATATTTTTCGATGGCGAAGTTAACATTTTCTGACCTCTGTTTTACAACTTGCATTTTTGATTATCGGAAAACCATACGCTTCATTATCTTTGAAAAAACAAAATCTTATGCTCGTAATCGGTATTGCCGGAGGTACCGGCTCAGGAAAGACAACGGTAGTCAAGAAAATTATTGAAAAATTGCCACCTGGCGAAGTTGCAGTCATTTCGCAGGATTCGTACTACAAGGATAACGGCCATTTGCCGCTGGAAGAGAGGCAAAAAATCAACTTCGACCACCCTTCATCCATTGAGTTTGAATTGTTGGTTGAACACATCATTCAACTGAAAGCCGGGAACCCGGTTCCAGAACCTATTTATTCCTATTTAACCTGTACCCGATCGGCTGAAACCCGAGAAATAAGACCGAAATCGGTAATTATTATTGAAGGGATACTGGTTTTGTTTCCGGCAATTCTTCGCGAGCAGATGGGGATTAAAGTTTTTGTTGACTGTGACTCAGATGTTCGCTTGTCGAGAGTA
>CAYRBM010000175.1:0-11222 GCA_964422425.1 uncultured Odoribacter sp. | reverse complement strand
ACATTGCTGATGATGATTGGTTCGCGGAAAACTGTTCCGTCCAAAATATTACGGATCGTTCCGTTGGGCGATTTCCACATTTTTTTCAGGCCAAATTCTTCCACACGGGCTTCATCGGGAGTGATGGTGGCACATTTGATTCCAACGCCGTACTTTTTAATGGCATTGGCACTGTCGATGGTCACCTGGTCGTTGGTCAAATCGCGGTTTTCGATGCCCAGGTCGTAATATTTAATGTCGATATCCAGATAAGGCAAAATGAGTTTTTCTTTGATGAACGACCAGATTACGCGGGTCATTTCATCTCCATCCAGCTCTACAACCGGGTTCAGTACTTTTATTTTTTCGCTCATATTTCGGGGGATTTAAAGGTTTTGTTTACGGATTAAGTCCAGAGCTGAACCAGCTTTGAACCATTCGATTTGTTGTTGATTATAGGTGTGATTCAGGATGATGACATCTTTCGATTGGTCGGCGTGAACCAACTCTACAGTCAGCGGCTTGCCGGGTGCAAATTCTTTCAAGTCAACAAAGTTGAACTGATCGTCTTCCTGAATTTTGTCGTAATCGGCTTCGTTGGCAAAAGTCAGCGCCAACATTCCCTGTTTCTTCAGGTTGGTTTCGTGGATGCGAGCAAAAGATTTTACGATCACCGCTTTTACGCCCAAATGACGGGGCTCCATGGCCGCATGTTCGCGCGACGAACCTTCTCCATAGTTTTGGTCGCCAACAACCACCGAAGGAACTCCGGCAGCTTTGTATGCACGTTGAACAGCAGGAACTTCGCCATATTCGCCGGTCAACTGATTCTTCACTTTATTGGTTGCATCGTTGAACGCATTTACCGCGCCAATCAGCATGTTGTTCGAAATATTGTCGAGATGACCACGGAAACGCAACCATGGGCCGGCCATCGAAATATGGTCGGTGGTACATTTGCCTCTGGCTTTGATCAGCAATTTTGCTCCTGAAATATTTTCGCCATCCCATGCGGCAAAAGGTTCGAGCAACTGCAAACGGCTCGATGCCGGATCAACTTTCACTACCACCGACGAACCATTTTCTGCCGGAGCCTGATAACCTGCATCTTCTACAGCAAAACCATTGCCTGGCAATTCTTCTCCAGACGGAACGTCGAGTTTCACTTTCTCGCCGGCTTCGTTGGTGAGATAATCGGTCAACGGGTTGAATGTCAAATCACCCGCAATAGCCAGAGCAGTAACAATTTCAGGAGAAGCTACAAATGCATGTGTATTGGGGTTACCGTCAGCTCGCTTCGAGAAGTTTCGGTTGAACGAGTGAATGATGGTATTCTTTTCGCCTTTTTCGGCTCCTGGGCGCGACCACTGACCGATACACGGTCCGCAGGCATTAGCGAAAACACTGGCGCCAATCTGGTTGAAGGTGTCAATAAACCCGTCGCGTTCAATGGTATAACGAACCTGCTCCGAACCCGGAGTAATCGTAAATTCTGCTTTGGTTTTCAGATTTTTAGCGACTGCTTGTTGGGCAAGCGAGGCCGCACGCGAAATATCTTCGTACGATGAGTTGGTGCACGATCCGATCAAGCCCACTTCAATTTTGGTTGGCCAGCCATTGGCTTTGGCTTCTTCGGCCAGTTTCGAGATTGGTGTGGCACGGTCGGGTGTAAACGGCCCGTTCACATAAGGTTCCAGCTCGTCGAGGTTAATTTCAATGAGTTGATCGAAATATTTTTCAGGATTGGCATATACTTCAGGGTCGGCAGTTAAATATTCTTTCACTTCATTGGCCAAATCGGCAACTGCAGCGCGGCCCGTAGCACGCAGGTAGCGTTCCATCGACTCATCGTAGCCAAAGGTCGAGGTTGTCGCACCAACTTCGGCGCCCATGTTGCAAATGGTTCCCTTTCCGGTACATGAAATCGATTGTGCACCTTCACCAAAATACTCGATAATGGCTCCTGTTCCGCCTTTTACGGTGAGGATTCCGGCGACTTTCAGGATAATGTCTTTGGGGGCAGTCCAACCAGACAGTTTACCGGTTAGTTTAACACCAATCAGTTTCGGGAATTTAAGCTCCCATGCCATTCCGGCCATCACATCAACGGCATCGGCGCCGCCAACACCAATGGCAATCATACCCAAACCACCGGCATTCACAGTGTGAGAGTCGGTTCCAATCATCATTCCTCCAGGGAATGCGTAGTTTTCCAACACCACCTGGTGAATAATACCGGCGCCCGGTTTCCAGAAACCAATGCCGTACTTGTTCGACACCGATTCGAGGAAATCGTACACTTCCTTGTTGATTTTCACGGCGTCCTGCAAATCGGCCAAACCATTTTTGCTGGCCTGAATCAGGTGGTCGCAATGAACGGTTGACGGCACGGCTGTTTTGCTTTTGCCGGAGTTCATTAATTGCAGCAGAGCCATTTGTGCAGTAGCGTCCTGCATGGCCACACGATCGGGGGCAAAGTCCACGTAATCTGCTCCACGCTTGAAGTCTTTCAACTCCTGGTCGGCAAAAAGGTGGGCATAAAGAATTTTTTCAGTCAGACTTAAGGGCCTGTTTAAGTGTTTTTTAGCTTTTTCGACTTTAACACTTAATTCCTTGTAGTTTTTTTGAATTAAATCTAGATCAAACATATTTTTGGTTTTTTGTTATTCCAGTTTGAAAGTCACAACATTTAACAAAGCCATATCTTTTTTGTTCTTTCAAACTTTCCGAATATATTAAAAAATCTTCGATTACATATGTAAATATATGCATGAGTTGCATATGTTTTTCAAAAGCCATTTCGGCCAATTTTTATACCAGCCTGAAAATAAAAAAGCTGCCATTTTTGTGGCAGCTTTTCAAGTCAAAAACATGACAAATATCAATATTCTAACTGAATGATGGTATCAATTGGTTTTTTCTTCGAATTGGGAATATTCAGGATGATTCCGTATTCTGTTTCCTTGAATTTGACAGGGGTCTGATCGTCGAAAAATTTAGCTGATTTTAATTTGGCTGGCAGTTTTCCAATAAACAGATTTTCCTCGCCATAATTCAAAACATGCAACCAGACTTTGCCGTCTTTTTGAGTTGAAGCACCCCAGTTCGAAGGTTTTATTGGACCTTTACGGGTTCCATAAATTGTTTCTCCGTATTTATCCAGCCATTTGCCCATCGCCATCAACGTGTCCACATTTTCAGGCTGAATTTTACCGTTAGGCATTGGACCTGTGTTTAGGAGAAAATTTGCCCCGTAGCCAGCTGATTTGATTAATGTCTGCAACAATTGTTTGACTGATTTATAGTTGTTGTCGGCTATATTAAAACCCCACGAACCATTCATCGTTTCGCACATTTCGAGCGGAAGGTCGGAGACTGCTCCCGTATGATTGAAACCCATGGAGTTTTCGCCGGGAAGATCGCGTTCGTACATTTGGAAATCTTCGCCCGGGTAGGGAAATTTATGGTGATTGCTGCCAACCAAAGCTCCGGACTGAAGTTTGTGAATTAGGGCATAGGTTTCGTCCAAACGCCAGGGTGCATCCCATTTGTCCCACATTCCGTCGAACCAGATACCGCCGATTTCGCCATAGTTGGTTAACAATTCCGACAACTGGGCATTCATATAGTCAATGTACTTGTTCCAGTCACCCTTTTCCGGCCTGCCGGTAAAACCTTGTCCGGTATTTCCGCGCGGAAAGTAATCGGGATGATGCCAGTCGAGTTGCGAATAATAGAAGAACAATTTGATGCCCTGTTTGTCGCATTCGTCTTTCAGCATTTTGATGATGTCTTTTCCGTAAGGCGTGCGCTTTACCACATTGTAATCGCTTACTTTCGAGTTGTACATGGCAAATCCTTCGTGGTGTTTGCTGGTAATGGTAATGTATTTCATACCCGCTTTTTTTACCATCGAAACCCATTCGGCAGGATTAAATGAGGTTGGACTGAAGAAATTGGTCAGCTTTTCGTACTGCGCAATCGGGATTTTCTTCTGGTTCATGATCCATTCGGCAATACCCTGATCGCCGCCGCCAGCCATTTGGCAGTACAATCCCCAGTGAATGAAAAGGCCGAATTTGGCATCCTGAAACCATTCGCGGTTTTGCAGGTTCTTTTCGGAAGGTTGTAAACTCTGTTGTGCTTTCAGATTGCCAGACAGAGCGAATAATAAAACAACGGCAAAAATTTTTAACGAGTTCATACTTTAATAATTTGATTTTTAAAGGTAGTATGGAACTCACATGTTGCTGAAATTTTTATCATTATCTTGAGTATTGTGAAGCAACATGTTCGTTTCATAGATTTAAGTTTAGATTTAACTGTGCTGTATTGTGCTGACAAATATAAGTTTTCCGTTCAGGAATGGTCGGCTGATGTTTTAAACTTATTAACAATCAAGTTCTCAAACATTTCGCAAAGGAATCGGTTATAATTAAAGACAAACTAATCTTTTATTAATGAAGCTGATACTTTTGACATTGTTTTTCTGTTTTTCTCTCCAAACAAGTTATTCCCGAAGCACAGAAGACGGAAAAGTAGAAGTGCTGAATTTCAATCAATTGGAGCCACTCCTCAATCAAAAAAACGACACCATTTATCTGGTTAATTTTTGGGCAACCTGGTGTGCTCCCTGTGTGGCTGAACTTCCTGCAATAAAAGCAGTTGAAGATAAGTACCGAAATAAAAAGTTTAAAGTATTTTTAGTGAGTCTCGATATGCCCGGACAACTCAAATCCAGGCTGATCCCTTTTTTGCTTTCCCGAAAAATTACGTCGAAGGTTGTTTTGCTCGACGATCCCCGACAGAATGTGTGGATTGACAAAGTTGACCCGAATTGGTCGGGGGAACTGCCTTTTACAGTGATTTACGGAAAGAGTTTTCGCGAATCGCATTCGCAAACATTTGATTTTAAAACGCTTGATCTAATTGTAAAACAAAAACTTAATTTGCCATGAAAAAGTTCATTTCATCCTTGTTTGTTTTGTTGATAGCAACAGACACTGTTTTTGCTGCTGGTTACAGCATTGGCGATAAAGCGATTGATTTCAAGTTGAAAAATGTCGATAACAAGATCGTATCGCTGAGTCAGTTCGCCGATGCCAAAGGGTTTGTAGTCGTCTTTACCTGCAACGGTTGTCCCTATGCACAGGCCTATCAGGATCGCCTGGTCGAACTCGACAAGAAGTATAAACCGAAAGGCTATCCGGTCATTGCGATTAATCCGAACGACCCCGCACTCGCACCAGCCGATTCGTTTGATAAAATGGTATCATTAGCCAAAAATGAAGGCTATACATTTCCATACCTTCTGGACGAAACACAGGAAGTTTACCGAACTTACGGAGCCACCAAAACTCCGCATGTATATGTGCTTCAGAAAAAAGGATCGGATTTAATTGTGCAATACATTGGCGCAATCGACGATAACTATCAGGACGCAACCAAAGTTACAGCGCCTTATCTGGCAAGTGCGTTGGATGCACTGATTGCAGGGCAGTTGCCGGAAACAAAAACCACCAAGGCCATCGGCTGCGGAATTAAAGACAAAAATAAAAAGTAGAATTTGATGGGATTCAAAAAAACAGACCGGACGATTCCAAATTTGTCCGGTCTATTTTTTTTTTTTATCCGATGGTTGCCACCATCACTGCCTTAATGGTGTGGAGCCGGTTTTCAGCCTGATCGAAAACAATAGACGCCTCGCTTTCAAAGACTTCTTCGGTAACTTCCAGTCCGTCCAAACCAAATTTTTGGAACATTTCTTCACCAACCTTCGTTTCGCGGTTGTGGAATGCCGGCAGGCAATGCAGAAATTTTACATTCGGATTTCCGGTCAATTCCAGTGCTTTTTGATTAACCTGATAGGGGAGAAGTAGTTGGATTCGTTCTTCCCATGTTGACGCCGGTTCGCCCATCGACACCCAAACATCGGTGTAAAGAAAATCACAATCTTTAACGGCTTCTGCTAAATTTTCTGTAATCAAAATTTTAGCTCCGGATTTGGCTGCAATTTCGCGACAAATGTTTTGCAGCTCTTCAGCTGGCTGGCAGTTTTTGGGAGCTGCCGCGCGAAAATCCATCCCCAGTTTCGCGGCTCCAACCATTAGCGAATTGCCCATGTTGTTGCGGGCATCGCCGAGGTAACAGAATTTGATTTCAGAAAGTGGTTTGTCGGAATGCTCTTTCATGGTCAGGAAATCGGCCAGGATCTGGGTGGGGTGGAATTCGTCGGTCAAGCCATTCCACACCGGAACTCCGGCGTATTTCGCCAATTCTTCCACAATGCTTTGTCCATAGCCGCGATACTCAATGCCATCGTACATCCGGCCCAAAACCCGGGCGGTATCTTTGATCGATTCTTTGTGCCCGATTTGCGAGCCTACCGGACCAAGATAAGTGGCATGAGCGCCCTGGTCGAAAGCTGCTACTTCAAAGGCACAGCGGGTGCGGGTAGATGTTTTTTCGAAAATGAGCGCAATGTTTTTGCCGCACAGCATTTGTTCTTCCAGCCCGTTTTTCTTGGCTTTTTTGAGCTTTGCAGCCAAATCAATCAGGTATAGAATCTCGTCGGCGCCAAAATCGAGTAATTTCAAAAAGTGTCGTTTTTTTAAGTTGATGTTCATGGGGAAAAGTTGTAAGAGTTGTAATTGTTATAAGTCGTTGTAATTGTTGTCAATAGTAGTCATTCATTGTCATTTATGGTCATTCATAGTGGCGCATTTTTACAATAAATGACCAAGAATGACGCGAAGCAAATGACCATTAATGACAATTGTCTAGTCATACTCCATTGTAATTTTTGAGCCGTACGATTTGTCTTCCAGCTTCTTGGCTTCGGTGATCACACTCTTTTCGCCGCCATTTTTGATGAAATTCAGGCAAGCCCTGATTTTGGGCGCCATCGTTCCTTCTGAAAATGTTCCGGCTTCGAGGTATTTCATTGTGTCGGCATAGTTCAGGAATTCAAGTTTTTCCTGGGTCGGCTTGCCAAAGTCCTTGTAAATAAAAGAAACGTCTGTCAGGATATAAAACTCGTTGGCGCTGATTTGCGACGCCAATAAGGCCGAAGCCAAATCTTTGTCAATTACCGCATCCAGTGTCCGGAGATCGTTGTTTTCATCGTAATACACCGGGATTCCACCGCCACCGGCAGCAATCACGATGTTTCCGGCGCGCACGAGGTTCTCTACCAATTCGCGGTTAATGATGTCGATGGGTTGTGGCGACGGAACCATTCTGCGCCATCCGCCATGCGTTTTCGACGATGGTTTGAAAATCCAGCCTTTTTCCTGCTGAAGTTTTTGGGCCTCTTCTTCGGAATATATTTTACCAATTCCTTTGGTTGGATTGCTGAATGCCGGATCATCGGGATGAATCAACGTCATCGACACCAAGGTGATCACATTCTTTTTGATGTTGTGTTTTCGCAGCACATTGCGCATCATCCGTTCAATCATGTAACCAATTCCGCCTTGCGAGTCGGCCACACAAATGTCGAGAGGCATCGGAGCAATGTCATACAGCTGTTTCCCGGCGTCGTTTCGCATCAGGATGTTGCCTACCTGTGGCCCGTTTCCGTGCGTAATCACCAGTTCAAACCCGTCATTCAGGAGAAAAATAAGATTTTCAAGGGTGTCGGTGGTATTGGCTTCCTGCTGTTCGATGGTGCCGACTTCATTTTCGCGCAAAAGGGCATTTCCACCCAGAGCTACAACTGCTATTTTGGTCATATTGATCAATTTTATGCTGGAAACAAACTTAAAAAAAGGAATGAATTCCGATTATGACTAATGATTGATCTGCACTGTCTGACTGATGCTATGCAACAGTGACGAAACTCACGCTAATTGATCAGAAAGTTGTTTCGGAAAATTGAAAATAAATGTCTTGCCTTAAGTTTTTAGAAAATATATGATAGTCAAAAATCGTTAACTTTGCGCACGTATTAAAAATCCGAATGGCAAAAAAAGTTAAAAAACCGGCAAAGGCAGCCTCACCTTCAAAACCCTGGGGCATCGTTCGTTTTTTCAGGAGTAATCAATTTCGTTATACACTTGGATTTTTTCTGTCGGTGTTTAGTGGCTACCTGGCAGTGGCTTTTGTGTCGTACACTTTCTCCGGAAGGGTTGACCAAAGCAAACTCGATTTGCCGTGGCAGGATTTTTTGTTTGATCCGTCGGTTGAAGTGCAGAACATTGCCGGAAAAGGCGGTGCATACCTGAGCGAGCAGTTTATCAACAACGGATTCGGATTTCCGTCGTTCTTTTTTATCGCCATCTTTTTTGTTGCAGCACTTCATTTATTCGGATATAAAGGAATTCGCTTCTGGAAAACATTCCTGTTCTCGTTTTTATGGATGATCTGGAGTTCGCTCACGCTGGCCTTGATTTTGGCCACATCTTCTGCCGATCAGTTTTTGTATGTTGGCGGAATGTACGGGTTTATTTTGTCGAGTTTGCTGTCGTCGTTGCTTGGTACATTTGGCGCAGCACTGATCCTTCTCTTCCTTTTATTTGTCCTGATCATCGTTACATTCAAGCAGTTTGTTCCATGGCTGACCGCAATGCTCGCCAAAAAGAACAAAGAAACTGAAGTTGCAGCCGGGGCTGAAGCAGAATCGAAACCCGAGGCGCAGGAAAATGTGCCGGCAACCGAACTGGCTGATACGGCTATTTCCAAAGTCATTCACGAGGACGACAAGATTGAAGCCATTTTTGATCCTGATTCAGAAAAAGAAGAGGTTTCGGAAATTGATGAAGATTTTGAAATTGAAGATACCGTTTCGCGAAAAGATGTGGAAATGAGTATCGAAGACATGCTTTTTGCTCCTGATCCTGAACCCAAATCGGTGCCAAAGCCCCAAAAAGCTTCGAAAGAACCGGAAATGGTGATTGAAAAGTCGCCATTTGAGGACGATGAAGCCGATGAAAATGTGGTGCTTGAAGATTATGATCCTACTCTGGATTTATCGTCATACAAATATCCGACGCTGGATTTGCTCGACGACCATGCTTCGGGAAATGCTGAAGTAAGCAACGAAGAGTTAATTTCGAACAAGAACAAGATTGTTGAAACACTTCGCCACTATAAAATTGAAATTACCAAAATCAGAGCCACCATAGGGCCGACCATTACGCTTTACGAAATCGTTCCGGCACCTGGCATTCGAATTGCCAAAATCAAGAACCTGGAAGACGATATTGCCCTGAGTTTATCGGCTTTGGGTATCCGAATTATTGCTCCGATTCCGGGTCGTGGTACCATCGGTATCGAAGTTCCGAACCAAAAGCCTGAAGTGGTTTCCATGCGCTCGATTATCGGCTCCAAAAAGTTTCAGGAATCTACAGCAGAACTTCCGATAGCATTGGGTAAAACCATATCAAATGAGACATTTATGGTTGACCTGACGAAAATGCCTCACATCCTGGTTGCGGGGGCAACTGGTCAGGGAAAATCGGTTGGGCTGAATGCGATTATTACTTCTTTGCTTTATAAAAAACACCCGTCGCAGCTGAAATTTGTTTTGGTTGACCCGAAAAAGGTAGAGCTGAATCTTTATTCTTCACTTGAAAAACATTTTCTGGCGAAGATGCCCGACGAAGAAGAAGCGATTATCACCGATATCCAAAAAGTAAAAAACACCTTGAATTCGGTGAATATTGAGATGGATACGCGCTACGACTTGCTGAAAAAAGCACATGTTCGTAACATCACCGAATACAATGCTAAATTCATTAGTCGCAAATTGAACCCTGAAAAGGGACACCGCTTTTTGCCCTACATTGTAGTGGTGGTGGATGAGTTTGCCGACCTGATCATGACAGCCGGAAAAGAAATTGAATTGCCGATTGCCCGTATTGCCCAGCTGGCGCGTGCTGTTGGAATTCATATGGTGATTGCCACGCAACGCCCGTCGATCAATATTATCACCGGTGTGATTAAGGCCAACTTCCCAACGCGAATTGCCTTCAAAGTGGCGTCGATGATCGACTCACGCACGATTTTGGATACTCCGGGTGCCAATCAATTAATCGGGAAGGGCGACATGCTGGTTTCTTCCGGAAGCACAATGACACGCGTTCAGTGTGCATTCGTGGATACTCCGGAAGTGGAGCGTATCTGCGAATTTGTGGCCGCCCAAAGAGGATACACGACTGCTTTCCTGTTGCCTGATTATGTTGGAGAAGGTGAGTCAGGAACCGTTGAAGCCGATTTGGCTAACCGCGATGAAATGTTCGACGATGCAGCCCGTTTGATTGTGGCCAATCAGGTGGGATCGACGTCGATGATTCAGCGTAAATTTTCGATTGGTTACAATCGTGCCGGTCGTTTGATGGATCAACTGGAAGCTGCCGGAATTGTCGGGCCCAGCGAGGGAAGCAAAGCCCGCCAGGTTTTAATTCAGGACGAATACGCTTTGGAACAATTATTGAATGGATTGAGATAGTAAATTATAAAAGTATACCAAAAATGAAACGTTTCTTATTTGTGACCCTTCTTCTGGCTTTTGTTGCAACAGGTTACTCGCAGCAGGATGCAAAAGCCAAGGAAATTCTGGAGAAAGTAACCAAAACTACGCAGTCGCTTTCTTCGCTCGATGCCAAATTTTCGTTTGAAATGAATAATAAGGCACAAAATATTCAGGAAAAAAGTACCGGAACCATTGTCTTGAAAAACAAGAAATACAAGCTGAATATCCCGCAAATGGGGCTTCAGGTAACCTGCGATGGTAAAACAATCTGGACTTACATGGTGAATTCGAATGAAGTTAGTATTTCTAACCTCGATGAAGCAACTGACGAGTTGATGGATCCGGCCAAAATTTTTACTATTTACGAAAGAGGTTTTAACTACAAATACATCGGCGAATCGGTGGATGGCGGAGTGCCGGTTTACAACATCGATCTGACACCCCAAAAACCTTCAGGTGATATCCAGAAAATTAAGATCATGATTGACAAGCAAAAGATGCTAATTCGTGGCGCCAACATGTCGGGCAAAGATGGGAATACCTACAATGTTCAGGTTAATCAATTCAAGACTGATGGTGTTTATTCTGATACAGAATTTGTTTTCGATCCGAAGAAATACAAAGGGATTGAAGTGGTGGATATGAGATAAATTTCAAGCTATAAAAGAAGAGGGTGTCTCAAAAGTCCGAGACACCCTCTTTTTATTCGTATTCCGGCAATGTGGTCAAAAATAGTTGGTGATTTTTAGGGAAATAATTTGTAAACTCC
>CAYRBM010000174.1:0-11251 GCA_964422425.1 uncultured Odoribacter sp. | reverse complement strand
TTGGCTTATCTGGCAGCAGCTCTTTGGAGTATTTTCCCATTTCTGAAAAAATGAGAATTATTTTGCTTTCGCAACTGTCAAAAAATTACCACCAATAACGCAAAGTCAAGAACAACAAGTGAGCAAAACTATTTAAACAGCTTTTTTAGCTCATCGCCAATTTTCTTGACCGATCCTTTCAGTTCCTCCACTGAAGCTTTTTTCACCTGTTCTTCAATTTGTTTGCGGGCTTTACTCAGATCGAGCGAAACTTCGGGTTTGGTCAGTGACCCTTTCAGAATGACCGAAGCATCAATCATTTTAATGTTTTGCGAGCCCGGTAGAATGTCGAGGCCTTTGTTTATATCAGTTCCCAAATCGTCGCGATTTACCAGGAAATCCATAGTCAGGTTGATTTCGCGGGCCGCCGAAAGGTTTCCGTAAATGGTGGTTTGCTGATCGGCAATGGATGTTTTTACCGGATTCAGCTTCAGCGCTCCGTTCTCGAATTCAAACTTGGCAGTAAAATCTGCTACCTTCACGTTTTTCAGTTTCTCTTTCTTGATGATTCCCCGAATCTGATCAAACACAGGAGAGTCAATGATCATCAGGTTCTGAGTATTCAGGATTCCCAATCCGTTCAGGCTGGTGGGAACAATGTTCATTTTCTCATTCATCACACCGGAAATGCCAAATTGAGTTGAGATTTTCCCCTGGCTTCGGGCTGCGATAGGCAAATAATGTCTGAAGGTACTAATTGACTGATAAGCTGTTGGCAAGTCAACGTTTTCCATGTTCAGCTTGAAATCAAACTGTGGTTTGTTTTCCTTGTTACTGGCATACGATCCATTAAGCGCTAATTTTCCCTGGAGAACTTCCATCGAAAGATTGCTGAGATCCATGCGCTGATCTTTAATTTTTACCAATCCGCTGATGTTGTTGATGGGCATTTTGTCGTAAACTGCCTTTTGAATGGTGGACTGGAAGCTAAGGTCGAGTTTTTCGGGGACCTGAAATGCACTGACAGAATCGGGTGCTGCCGCTGTTTTATCGGGCTCAGCGGTTGACTGGCCGGACTTGGGCTGAGTGGCCTTTTGCAAGTTGGAAAGTTCGGTGAAATTCATAAACTGCGATTTCAGGTTGAAATTCCCGCTCAGCACTCCGTTCTTAAAAATATAGGCCAAATAGTTACTGATTTCTCCACGCAGCGAGAAATCGCTTTGGCCGATTTTTCCGTCAAATTTCTCAATACTGATTTGTTTTGTCGATGCTTTTACCTGTGCCTGGCTAATTTCCAGAGGTTTAGTCATCAGGTTGCTTTCAATCCTGAAGTTTTGGATGTTGGCTTCTCCGTTCGACTGAAATTTTTCATATTCCTGTTTTTCGATGGCCGACATCCGTCCGGCCAGCTGCATTTTTGCCTTCAAAATTCCGGTAATATCCAGGCTGTCAACCGGAATAGCCTGTTTCAGTGAAGCAAAGTCGATGGTTCCAGAGAAAGCTCCGCTGATGCTGGGGTCGGTCATCAGTTCGCTTAATTGCAAACTCAGGTCAACCGGGTTATTCTTGATCGAAGCGTGAGCTTTGTCAACGTTCACTTTCAGAAGATTAAGATCGCCTTCCGGTTTGATTATTTGAGCTGAGATTTGAATATTCTGAACGCTTTCCGGCAAATCCTGGTATTTGAAACTCGCATTAATGGCAGCCAAAACAATATCGATAGCTGGATAAATTTCGTTGTAGTACAATCCCTTTATTGTTCCCTTAAACTCAGCAGAGCCCTTCATGGTTGCTTTTTCAAGATACGATTGATAATCGGCAGGAACCAGCGCCAGAATGGTTGCAAAGTCGCTTTTCTCGCTTTTGAAACCCAAATCGAACAGCATACTGTCGTTCGGCATGGCAAACGATCCGTTTACTTCGAGCGGTAAATTGTTGATCCATACTTTACCCTGTTCAAACGCAAAAGCCATTTTATCGTAATCTGCTTTCATCAGCGTTTGCACCTTCAAACGGGTTTTCGATATGTATTTCACCGAGTCGTATTCAAAAATAAATTCGCCGGCTTCGCCATTAAGATCGAGCGTAGTAACTGTTCCAACCACATTCCCTGACGACGCAAGACTGGTATTTTTGAACCAGACTTTCATAGGCATTTCCTGATCATCGTACAGTAAATTCAGACCATTAACCTGAATGTCACTCAACTTTAAGATGAATGCATCATCGGCTGATTGAGCCTCTTTGGATGGGATTTCGGCAGTTGCCGGCTTAGCAATATCCCAGTTAACTGCGCCCGACTTGGCCACCTTCAGCAAAATGTGGGGTTGATCAACGGTCAGGCTTTTGAGCTCCAGCCCCTTGTTGCTAATCATTTCAGTGAGTGAAATATTGGTTGAAACCGAACTGGCTGAGAAAATGGTATCGTTCGCAAATTCATTAATTCCGACCACCGAAAGATTTTGCAGTTCCATCCTGACTTTCGGAAACTGAGCAAATACCGACAATTTGAAATCAGAAAAATCCACCTTGGCGTTGATCTGCTTATTCAACGTTACTTTTACTTTGGCCAGCAGGCTGTCTTTATATAAAACCGGCAAAATGGCCAGTACTCCCAAAACCAGAATGATGATTCCTGCTATCAGTATTATTTTCCGTTTCATTGTGCAGATGATTTTTTGTTTAAAATGAACTTCCGTAATAAGTTTAACGCTGTTTGGGTTGACCGTATTATATTTCTCTCCCGATTATGCCTGAAAATAAATTTTTCGGAAACAACACCTGAAGGACCAGCTACAGCAATCCATACAGTTCCGACGGGTTTTTCGGGTGTACCTCCGTCGGGACCTGCTATGCCTGTAGTAGCCAGCGCATAATCAGCATTTAGAGCTTTCCGGGCTCCGACAGCCATTGCCTCGGCTACCTGCTGACTTACAGCTCCATATTTTTCAAGCATTTCAGCCGGGACATTAAGTAAACGGTTTTTTATTTCATTTGAATAGGCTACAACCCCTCCCTTAAACCAGGCCGAACTCCCGGGATTGGAGGTAATGGAATGGGCGATGTTTCCACCGGTACAACTTTCGGCCACCGCCATAGTTTGCGCCGATTCAATCAACATACGCCCGATCACCAGGGCGAGATTATCGTTATCAAATCCGAATACCTGATCCGGAATAATTTTGAGCAGTGATTTTACCTGTCGGTCAATTTCATTTTCAAGCATTTCTTGATCATTTCCATAGGCACTCAGTCGAAGCCGCACCATCAATGCACTGGGCAGATAGGCGAGTTTAATGAACGGAGGCAAAGCATTTTCCCAATGTTCAATTTTTTCGGCCAGCATTGATTCTGGCAACCCTTGTGTAAGGATGGTTTTATGAACGATGGACTGCATGATGCCTTTTTTAACCAATCGGGGAAAGACTTCGCCAGACATGATTGCTTCCATTTCGAACGGCACACCAGGCATAGAAACGAAAACTGTATTATTGCGTTCAAACCACATTCCTGAAGCTGTTCCAACAGGATTATGCAACACGTTGCAAGTGGCTGGAAGAAGAGCCTGGTCGCGGTTAAGCTGATTGATCTCTACGTTGCGCGACGACAGCAGTGCTTTCACGTGCTCAAGCACTTCAGGATAAAAAACCAGCTCGGTTTGGAAATACTCGCAAAGGCATTTCTTGGTAATATCGTCTTTTGTTGGGCCCAATCCACCGGTGATTAAAACCAGATCAGCATTTCTCTCTGCATTGGCAAGCGCTTCCAGTATATGTACGCGGCTATCGTGAACCGAAGTAATCTGGTAAACTTCAATACCATGCAAATTAAGTTGCTGCCCCATCCACGCTGAGTTGGTATCCACAATTTGTCCAATCAGTATTTCGTCGCCAATGGTTATTATCTCTGCTCTCATGTCAAAAAGTTTCAAAATCAAAGTTTCAGGTTCCAGATTTTGGTGATTGTTTTCTGCTCAAATTTGAAACCCAGATATTTCATATTGGTCATTTTTTTAATGCGTTTAATCGCTGCAACAACGTTGGATGTGAGTAATGTACAAATACATACGTCGGATGTGGACGCAGGTTGCTCAGGTTCTTTACTGATAATTTTTTGAGTGTGGAAGCTAATTGTTCGGCATCAAAATACCTGGCTGCAAAAGCGTCGGCTTCATACTCATTTTTTCGGGAGAAAACATTCATCACCAGCCCGACTATCATCGAAATGGGCGAATAAAGGATTCCAAAAGCAACCAGCCCAATATGGAAGCTGGGTGTTGAAACGCCCAAGGCAGCTGAAAGTTCCGGTGTCGCTACAAAGATGGAAAATATGAACAGTACTATTCCGGTTTGCAGAATTCCCAATATTAAATTCCAGATTACATGATGCTTTTTGTAATGACCAATTTCGTGAGCCAAAACGGCAACCAATTCTCCGGTTGACAGATCATTGATAAGTGTGTCGTACAAAACTATCCGCTTTTTGGCTCCCAGCCCGGTAAAATATGCGTTGGCCTTGGTTGAACGTTTCGATCCGTCGATCACAAAAATATTGTCGAGTTTAAACCCAACTTTGGTTGCAAAATTTTCAATGGCCGTTTTTAATTCCCCATCGGGCAAAGGAGTTTGCTTGTTAAAAAGCGGAACAATCAGGTTGGAATAAAACAAGACCATCAGTATTGAAAATGCACTGACCAGCAACCAGGCGTAGATCCAGAAACTGGAACCAGCTAATTGATAAAAATAAATGATCAGAGCTAAAAGTCCACCGCCAATAATTGCACCTAAAAGCCAGCCTTTCAGTTTATCGAGGATAAAAGTGCGTGGAGTCGTTTTGTTGAATCCAAATTTCTGTTCAATTACAAACGTATCATAAACTTCAAATGGCGTATTCAGAATATCGGAAGCCAGTCCTAACAAACCAAAAAAAAGTAATGCAGTGATGATCGGATTTGCTGAAATACTTTTTGCTATCTGGTCAACCCAGGCAAATCCTGAAAACAAAAACATGAGTAATATGACAGCGAAGCTAAACGAAGAACTAAGCATGGAAAAACGAAAATTAGCCCGTTCATAATTTTGCTGCTTTCGGTATTTTTCTTCGTCATAGATACCTTTTACTTCTTCCGGAAGTTGATTGCTCCAGCGAGTTGTGTTAAGGTATTCGAGCCATTTTTCAAAAATAAAATCGGCCACCAGCAGGCCAATTATAAGCATATACAACAATTCGGTCATTACCTGTAATTTTAATCCAAAAGTACAAAAAAGCTATTCGGAAGATTAGTTTTATTCCGGAGAATAGTTCAGTAATCAGGACCTGATGCGGCTAAAATCTTCGGGAAAATTGATGTTTAGGAACAAATCAGGAAACTTTTCAAGCAAATGACTGCAGTCGATGTAGTTAACATTTAATTCTGAAAGCAATTGCCTCATTTTATACTTGCCATTCCTGATCTGATTTTCAATTATCGACAGCGCGCGCTTATTATATAATCCGATTAAAGGCTCAATACCTGTTCGGTGCTGTGGAACTACTGCATCAAAATACCCTGTTCCTGAAATAAGAAGGGCAATGAGTTCAGGGTTTATAAACGGGGTATCAACACTCGTTACCAGATTCCACTCGGTTGGTGAGCAGGAAAGAGAAGCATGAAGTCCCCCCATTGGACCACAACCTTTATAGAAATCGTCAAGAATTTCAAGCCCGAAACCGGAATATCTTTCCGGCGAACCACTAATGTAAATCGTTGTGCAGTGCGGCATAAGTAGCCCGATCATTCTTTTCAGGAGTGATTCACTGTTCAGTTCAAGCAACGCTTTATCTTTTCCCATCCGGCTACTTTTACCACCAGCTAAAATAAATCCGGAAATATCAGTGCGGTTGTCCATCTGGATTTTTTGAATTCGGTTTCACAATAGCCGAAGCTAGCCATTTTTGATTGAAAAACACTTTGTTTCGTTTTTATTCAGGGAAAATACATGTTGTATAACCTTGGTTACTTTATCCGATGGGGCCGTCTAAATAACACTAACAGAATTACATATAGCACATTCTGAATAGGCGGACAACCGCGATGTAATTAGATTGTTTTTTCGCTTTTATGTTAGTTTTGGTAGCTCTCTATTATTATGTAGGTTGGCTGTAGCGACTAAAACCAAGAACATTTCAACAGCATGAAATACAGTGAAGAAGCTACAGAAAAAAACCGGGATAATCATGGTTCTCATGTTTTATCCCGGTTTCCTTTTTATTTCCTGATACCCTGTATTTAAATTCGTATGGTTATCCAGGCTTTTCGCGGCAATGCCCTCAGAATAGCTTTGGCTTCGTTTTCAGGAATACTAATTAAAATTTCAGGAGTATAAGTTGGTTTTTCAAATTTGATGATGTGCTGAAATGAGCTTGCAATATTTTTCAAATCGCGCTTAAACTCGAATCCTTTTCCCAGCTTATATTTTGATTGTGATTCGGAAACCGAGTCAATACCCTGTATATTCAGTTCAATATCACGGTCGAGTTTTACAGTCCAGTAAACTATTTCATCAGGCACCGAATCTTTCTTTGCAACAGCTTTTTCTGCTTCTTCAGCTGATTCGGGTGCTTTAATCACTTTGAACGGATTTTTTTCGATAGAAGATTTGAAGCTTAAAATGGTTAGCGGACTTCCAAACATGGTAAAATATACATTCCCATCCATCCGTTTAAAGAAACCCGATGCGGAGTATTCCCTAATTTTAGAGGTCATAACAACCACTCCCTTTAGCTCTAGTTGAATCAGGTTTTGCGACAGGTCGATAGAAAGACCAACGGAATCGCTTGATGCCATTTTAAGTCGAGACTCAACCCAGGCTTTTTCTTTCATGACATCAATCAAATCAGTATTGATTGTTTCAGCATCCTGGGCCTGAGTTCGGACCACCGACATTCTGTCGCGCACAGCACTCACCGTTAAATAAGCATATATGCCGGTTAGCGTAAGAATACCCAGTGAAAAGATAATGGCAAAAATTTTCCAGCCCGATCTTTTCTTCACAAACAAACTATCAAACTCATCTATTGAATTTTCTTTCATAACTAATATATGTAAACTTTTGATCCGATTCCCAATGTATTGTAAACAGCTTCCAAATCTTCATCTCCCAGGCGAACGCATCCGTGAGTAACATTCTGTCCCATGAAACGCTTATAAATAGTTCCATGGATCATATATCCGTCACTTTTACCGTTGATATTGCCCAAATTTAGTTTGTAGGCACCCAGGGTTCCTGATTCGAAACGTGATGGATCGCCGGGTGGAGGGATGGGAAGACCTTCTTCGATAAAGGCCCAGTCTGGCTTAGCCCATACCGGATTTTTCTGTTTACTCAGAACTTTCATTACCCCCTGCGGAGTATAAAACACATATTCTTTTTTCCCCTTCTTCCCAGGATTGATCAATCGTTCGTTTTTCCCAGTCGAACACAATCCCTGACGAATCAGTTCTTTCCCTTTATACAAGTAAAAATGATTGTCGGATGTATTGATGATGATGTAGGCATCGGTAGGCGTAAATTTATCAAGTTTTGCCTGTAATTGCTGAATTTGCTTTTCGAGATCTTCCCTTCCTATACTTGTCTGACCTTCGGCGCTGCTCCCATTACGTATGGATGGCAACACTATTGTAGATTCCTGAAGTGCCGGGATTGCAAACAATACCATTGTTGCAAAAAATACGATTCCTGCAATCAGGATTACCAGATAAATAAAAAATGTGCGTACCATATATTTGAATTATTAAGCTTTATATTCCTTGGTAATCATCATTAACACCAACTAATTTTTTCAGAAAAAGTTTCAAAAACCGCTAGAAATCTAATCCCTGAGTAATCACCGAAAGTGGCTCAATCGAACCTACTATTGTTACCCGGGTTCCAACTCCAACCAAACGAAATAAATCATCCATATCACGATCGCGTAATCCGACACAGCCACTTGTCCAATCGAAACCACGACCTCCGTGACCATGTATTTCTATCAGGTTACCAATACCAGCGCTGCGAGAGATTAATCCTTTCTTTTTCTTTAAAGCAAACTGACGCCGGTCTTCCTCGTTGGGATAGTTTATTAAAAATGCCTTGTGATAAACGGTATTTCCTCTTTCTTTTCGTTTCGTGATCTGGTAATTTCCTTCCGGAGTAGCTTTATCGCCGTTTCGCTCTTTATGAGCCATCCAGTTCGGACCAAATTCGGCTTCATAGCTTCTCAATACTTTTCCCGACTGATAAACATACAAAATATGGGCGATCTTATCGACCAGAATAACTTTACTGCCTCCTCTTGATGCTGAAATAGCATCGTTTGCCAGGTTTTTCCATTTGGGATAATCGTTGAAATAATCGCGAAGCATTTTGCCAGCAGCATTATTGGCATGGTTGATGTATATTTCAGCCTTTTTAAACAGAACCTGAGCTTCTTTCAAATTACCTTTCTCATGAGCAATTTTTGATTCGCTTAAGTGCATTTTTGATTTATTATGCGCATCAAAAACTGATTTAGCTAAAGGCAGATTCTTAAATAACTTGTTATACAGTTCTATTTTTTTTGCCAGACTTATGAATGCTGCTTCAACGTCTTTACTTAAATCGTCAGCTTTCTTAATGGATTCTTCTTTTGCATCGTCTGCAACTTTTTTCGATTTTCTGGCGAAATTTATGACCCTTTCATAGTCACGAAAGAGTATAAATCTGGTATTTTCTCTCGACCAGTTAGCCATTGCAGAATCGTAAGCCTGAACAGATTGTTTATACAATTTTTCGCTGTAAACATGGGCTTCGGCTTCTTTGGCTTCGGTTAATGCTTCACGGGCAAGCCGCAAATCATTATCAGGCAATTCTTTTTGAGAGACAATAATTACACTTACAGTAGCTGAAATAACAAAAACTGAAAGTAAAATAATAATAACCCACTTAATTTTTTTCTTACTTACCACCATCGTTTTTGCATTAAAAAAATACCCGGGGTATAAGCCCCGGGTATTTCAATTTACTAACTCCTGGGAGTTAATTATTATTTACCAGCTTTTTTAGCAATAGCTTCTTCCAATTCAGCTTTGATAGAAGTAGCTTTTTCTTTAGCAGCTTTAATTTTGTCGTTTGAACCAATCAGGTCACCATTAGCTAATAAAGCTTCAACTTCAGTAACAGTTGTTTCAGCAACAGCTACATCACTTTTAATAGCTTCCAAAGCTTCGCGGCCTTCTTTACCTTTTGGAGCTTTAGCAATCAAAGCTTTGTTTTCTTCGATCAAAGTTTTTACTTCGCCGATCATAGCTTCAGTTTCAGCTTTCAATTCAACTTTGCGAGCTTCTGATTTAGCTTTCGTGTCAACAGCTGCCTGGCTAACATATGCTAAAGTTTCTTTAGCTTTTGTGTAGTTCGGGAACCATTTAGCTTTAGCAACTTCGATTTTTTCGTTAGCTGATTTCAAAGAATCAGTCAAAGCCTGGAAAGCTTCTGGAACATACAAGTCAGCACCTGCATCTTTAACTTCCTGAACAGCAGCAGTAGCTGCATCTAATTCTGCCTGTGGAACTTTAGCACAACTGCTGAACAACACTGCAATACCCATTGCTGCAATAGCAATAATTAATTTACTTTTCATACTCAATTTTTAATTTTGGTTTCTCTAAAATTATTAACTTTTAATATAACTAAAAACTTTTATAATTTCTATTTTTACCGCGTCTTTTAACGGAACTTTTTGTCAAATGTATCATTGTGACGGAGGTTTTTGGAGAAGTAACACAACTTTAAATTATTTTTTTTCATTTTTTTGATATTTCTTATTCACAGCATACTTTTAAATGGCCTTAAAATCTAAATATCAGCAAAAATCGGACGAAGAAATTGTTCATTTACTGATGAATTCAGGGAATCAGGAGCTTTTTGAAGTGCTCTATTCCAGATATTTCAAAAAAGTTAAAGATAAATGCTTTAGTTTTTTGAAAGACAGCAAACAATCTGAAGAATTTGCCAATGATATTTTAACTAAAGCCTACGAAAAAATCCCCGGATTTAAAGGCAACTCATCTTTTTCGTCGTGGCTCTATTCAATTACCTATAATTATTGTATCGACTATTTAAGGGTCAAAAAGAAATTGCACTATCCGAATTGGAATAGCAGCAACGAGATTCCGGAAATTATCGATGAGTCAGAAACAGATTTTGAGGAAGCCAATTACGAAAACCTTCTGACGATACTTGAATTGGTGCACCCTGAAGAAAAGGTATTGTTGCTGATGAAATATCAGGATAATCTTCCAATCAAACAAATTGCCAAAACACTTCGCATCAGTGAAGACGCTGTTAAGATGCGTTTAAAAAGAGCCCGAACCAGGGTTATTTACCTGTACAAGCAGAAATACTACTCGAATAATTAATCACCCGGCTACGCGTTACTATTCGTACTTTTTACCGTCTATAGCATAGGAAGGTTTAGATTGATAATCTATAACGGGTTAAATCGGTTTAATCCTTCAGATAAACCAACCTGAACCCGAAATTTTTGGTACTCATGAAAAACATTTTAAGCAAGATATTTAAATTTTCCACTGTTTCACTACCTTCTGCGGTTAAAGATTCTTTCCAGGAAAAGTTTGGAGAATCTATTAATGTTGAATGGTTGCAAAGTGATGATTTTTATGAGGCCATTTTTTATCTTGAAGACATTGAACACATCGCCCGTTTTGATTCTGCAGGCAAATTGCTGAATCTGAAGAAAAACCTTTCTGTGCAAACTGCACCTGAACACATTAAAGAAAAGGCTGCCGTGCATGGAGAATTAATGAACATCATCGAGATCAGGGAAGAAGAGATTGTTGGATACGAACTGATTGTCCGCGATGAGGCATTAATCAGGTTTTCGTTGTTGATGAATGAAAAGGGCGGGTTAATCCACAAAAGTAAACTCTGATTTTCGCGGCTTGCAATTAAGGTTCATAAATTCAATGAATTGAATTTGTTGCCGCCAACCTCCTCATTTGAGTAATCGGTTATTGAATGCAAAAAAATTAGAAATAGCCTAAAAAACGGCGAACAGCTCTTGCACAACTAAAAATTTAAATGCTATATTTGCAACCGCAAAAATGAAAAATGGTGGTTGTAGCTCAGTTGGTTAGAGCGCTGGATTGTGGTTCCAGAGGTCGTGGGTTCGAGCCCCATCTACCACCCACAATATAATCCAACTAATTGTAATTCAGTTAGTTGGATTTCTTGTTTTTAGGCTTGAAACAGAT
>CAYRBM010000173.1:0-11280 GCA_964422425.1 uncultured Odoribacter sp. | reverse complement strand
TGAGATATGATTTCCTTTAATTGATTCTAACGCTTTTGCGATTTTTGTTTCATCGCCAATGAACTCAAGTGTATTAAGTCTATAATAAGGCATGGCTGTGTGTTTTATAATATTCGTTAATGTTTTTATAATATATTGTTGATGAGGAGAGAAAGTTGTCGATGGTTTGTTTAAAGGATTTTAATTTGCCGTTTAAAAAAACACATTCATAATCCGAAGCAGCATACTCCCAGGTGTAAATAAATTTCACCTCTGGAAATCGTTTTGCCACTGTATCAATAAGGAATAACGCACTTTCATTGAAAGTGTCAAATTCGATTTTATTTTCAGCTGAATACTTTGCATCAATAGCATTTGAATCGACCCTCCAATTTTCTCTTCTCCATGAAATTTCAGTCAGATGTCCATACTTCTTTTTATTTTCTTGGTAGGTTATTGCCAGATTAAATGCTTTTGTTTGTTCTTTGGGGTCAATCATCGCTAGCCTTGATTTAGCCTCGACAAGTGAAATCGTACCAAAGCCATCATCATCACCAAAAAGTAGATATTGGATCAGTTTAGCGTCAAAAACAGATTCAACCTTTAGTGCATCGGGCATTGGAATAATATTGTTGAAATCGACAAGTGTCATTCCTTCGGTATTGTCATTCTCACCCAATAGGTATTTCTTAACAGCTTCGATTTGGGCCGTTGTTCCGATTATTTCAAGTCGGTTATTAAAAATTTTCTCGTTCATTATTAATTTATTTAATTGCTTTCAATAATTATTTTAATATTTGGCTTTTAGCCATCTTAATTTCTGTTTGTATCTAATTTCCGTTATTCCTGATAAACTATTCATCCAACCCCGCAGTTACAGGACGGTCAAGCTTCAGGATTTTTTTAATAGAGTCTTTCCACCGGATTTTTGGATTGTCTGCAAGCTTGTCAGCCAAATCGTGTACCCATTTCTCATTTTGAATTCGCTTCAATTCATCGGCTCTGGCCAATGTTTCTTCATCTCCGTACCCGTTCAGCTTCAAGTTGCCTTTTAACCGATTTGCTAAGCCAATCCATATTGTATCGGTTACATACAGCTCTATTATTTGCACCAGGTCAAAAGTTTCTGTGTCCAAAGCAGGTTCGATTGATATGCTCGTTTTGTAACCTTGCTTGTGAGCGAATTTCAATGCTTCCAAACGCTCGTTAAACCCGGGAGCATTGGGTTCCCAGAATCGCAGAATATCATCATCCTTTGAGCCAATTGTAAACCGGAATAATATTTGCTCCCGATATGCTTGGAATTGGTCACAGATTTTTTGAATCACGTCAAGGTGAGGCTTACTGACAATCAGGACTTTATTGCCAGCAATTAATAATTTTTCGAGTACGGTAATTGTACTGTCCACGTGTTCAGGGGTCAGGTCGTGGCTGGAAGGAAACATCACCTGACCATTATATTTTTTGAATCTACCCTTTAATTTATCAAGTCTTTTTTCCTCAGTTACCCAATTATTTTTTGTTTTTCGCTTAAATCGAACTGCTATGCTTTTGGCATAACAGTATCTACAATCATGTGAGCAGCCATCAACAAAATTGATGTTTTTTACAGCCCATTCTTTTGTGCCATTTACTGGCTTTTCTTTAGTTTTCTTCATATTATTTACTTTTAAAAATTTTTGTTTTAATGTTGTCAATGCTAAAATATTGCGTTGGAAATTTTGTCCGCCTTTCGATTCCGTGGCCGGATAATGCGGTAGAAATAGTTCTCGTGAGCCTTTGCAGGTGGAGAGTTTTTTACCTGATACCAACGATAAGCCAATTCATCAGGTAATTTTATCGATGCGTGCCAAATCGAGGGGCCAACACAACCCTAATTGACCCCTCTCTTGCTTCTGTATGAACAATTTATTGATGAAAGAACTCATTTTCAAATTGGCATCAACAAAGAATTTACTACAAATCCGATATTGAATCGCCTAACTGATTAAAGCTTAAGTCTTCGATAAGCGTCGCCTTAATTTTGGAGTCCCCACCTTTTTGCTTTTCCTGCTATTTGTCAAAACTTCCGTAATGCTCACACTTGCTAAGGTCTATAACTTCACCGCCTTGAATTGAATAGACGTAGTCGAAGTCAGGTGTCTCACATAAAGACTCGTACACGAGTTTCACTGTTGGAAATTGCCGGCTCAGTTCCTTGATAACGGGTAGCGCACGGCCATTCACTGTCTGAAACTTTATAATTGCTCCTTCAAAGATTTCTTCATTCCAGGGGTCGAATTTGCAACCCCAGTTGTCGTAGCACCATTCCAGGTATTGGCCAATTATCCTGTAACGATTATCCAATTTTTCCCAATCGCTATAGTCGATTTTTGTCACCTGGTCCCCCTTAAGCATATGAAAATATTCGTTTCGCATATCTTCCGGCATTGGAATTATTTTTTGAAAGTCGAAAATCAACTTTTCGCCTAATTCATTTTCGCCACCCTTAATGGCTTCCAATACTTTTTCTATTTCATTGGCATTGCCAACAATTTCGAGCGAATTATAGAATACATAGCTCATTTTTTAAGAAATTTAACTTTGGAATCGTTTTACATTTTTGATTCCCTTTACATGTAATTTTTGTGATCTGCTGAGATAGCAGATATAGTTTTACTGTTTATGCATTTGGATTTCACCTCCACTGGTTGGCCAATATTGTCAATGGCTACGAAGTGTCGTTGACGAATTCGTTGTTTGCACAGCTGAAATAATAGCCGACCGGAGAGAGTCTGAGAAGATTAATTGCTTTTATCCTTCTTAAGGATAGCTAGGTCGAATCACATCATCACATCGGTTTCTCCAGTTTCCAGGTAATAATCAATCATTTTGGCAAAATCATTCGTATAGCCACTTGCTCCTATGAATACACAATCTTCGATTGTTTCACCTAACTTATAGGCGGAGTAATAAGGGTGCTGATATATCATAAGAATCTGGCCTTCCGCGTAATAACCGCAATCTTCCAAATACTCGTACGCGTATCTTTCTTTGTCTGTGGGTTGCAGGATGGTGTCATAATCGATGAATTCTTCTTTCATGAACATCCACGAATTGTCTTTTTTGTTTAGATTTTGAAGAATATCTTCGTCAGATAACAAACCGTAGAATTCCTTTAAAAAGTAATTGTACCCTGAATAATCTTTTTCTGGTTTATCTGTGCCTTCAACTGAATATTTTTCATTTTGGTCGTCGAAATAATCATCATTCACTGTTCCGTACCGCGAAACAGCATTGTAGTGCTCGAAAAATCGCTTTACTTCCGCGAGTTTTTGCTCTTCTGTAAGTTCATTTGCTTGAGCACTATCGCCCATATTTAAAAATGTTTCCATGTTCTTAATTATTATTTTAATCTTTATTTTTTTTTTTAATCCGTTGACTCTAAATTCACGAAGTCAGCTTTGGACGATGGTACAAATACCGGATCAGGTATCAGTTTCTTCACATCGTTTATATTGAAAGGAAATTCATCGAAGTGTAGTTCTTCGCCCGGGTGCCACACTGTTGACCGAGTGATATAATCACCTTCGTCGAAGTAGCTGAGCCTAAGTTCGAAGAAAGTACTGGTTGAATTCTCGAAAAGCAAACTATTAATGAAGCGGCAGAAAAGTTCTAGCCAAACACTGTTCGTGGCCCATCGCGTTTCGTATTGGAATGATATGCACTTTTCAGTAATCTTGAGATTTGTCGTGGACAAAAAATCCACTGTTCCCCAGACTGCGAAGCACCAATTTAATTCTTCATCGTCAGTCCAATCTATATTTCTAGGCTTCGGTAATAATTTTTCGAAACTGAATTTCAGTTTCTTTTCTTTGTTGTTAACGAACAAAATTTGTTTGACCAACTTCAATATTTCAGGTTGGTCACAATGGATTTCCATTGTATGGTATACACTATTTGACATTTTTTTTAATTTTAATTTTTTTTATTTATTAATACCGTTGCAGAGCGCTCAAACCACTTAACTCCTCTGTACCGTATATTCTTGATTGAATTATTTCACAATAAGCAGGGTCGATTTCGAAACCTAAGGAATCGAAACCCAACTCTTGTGCGACTTTGATTGTGGTGCCACTGCCAGCGAAAGGGTCAATAATCAATTGCCCTGGCTGAGCCGTGGTAAGAATAATACGTCGAATTATTTCTTCTGGAATTTGGCACGGGTGGCCAGTTTTTTCCTTGCTGACGTTTTTAACCTGATTGACTAACCACCAGTCGTAGAGTTTAGCGCCAGTTTTGCCTTCGGCAATTCGTTGCTGAATTCGCTTGTCGTTAAGATTTTTGTAGGGTTGTCTAACCTTTTGAAAGTCAGGCCGACATTCCCACCAACTAATGGCTCTGCTCTGTTTCCCAGTATTTGAGTTATAAACCCATGTAACTACTTGCTCACATTTGGACTTAAATGCCAGAGGTAAAAGATTGATGCTTTCCTCGGGATAGTGAATGATAACGCAGGGTAGCGGAATTTTCGAGAGAAGTTCTATATAATCGACTTCTGATAATCTGTCGTCGTATTTATTATATCCATAACCTTGATTGTAGGGTGGATCGGTAATTACTAATCCATTCGGTATTGCATAATTTCTGAAATCATCGTTAATTATCTGAACATTGCACATTTGTATTAAGGGTTAGACAATTGCCAGGAGTGCCAATAAATTGGTTCCAGGTGTTATTTTTTTGGGAGATAGATTTGCAATTCACCATATTATGCAATGGCTGGCAAAGCATTATCTCCGTGTGATTACTTTTAATTTTCTTCATTAATTTTGTTTTTTAATTTTGAGGCTATATTCTTTTAAAACCTCATCTTTTAAGTTATTTTTTTCGTTGTCTGCTGATTGTTTCAGCGTTAGGGGTCAACGATACTCCACCTTTCTTTCAGCCCTTCGATAATCATCAACGATTTTTCCGATTGTTTGAACTGACGAAATTTCGAATCCTTTTTCATTGATTTTAGCTCTAATGATGATTTCTTCTTCAACATGCATGCTATGACTGTACAGGAACTGCTTAATTTCGTCTGAGTAGTCTTCAATAAGTTCATCGTAGCAATCGGAGGCTAGTTCATCCAGTTCTGATTCTGAAAAAACATGGTGAGCTTTGATTTTTCTTGTTGCAGTCTTTTTGAATTTCGCAGGAAGGATATGCCTGACATTATCCCCGAATTGCTGATATATTGTAAGTAACAAGAAGAAATTGTCAATAATTCGTTTTTTGATTTCAGCCTTAACTTTCGATTGTTCATCGAACAAGTTGATAGGGACCGCTCCAGCCTCGAATTCATTAGATATTCCTAAGACAATTTCGTTTTGTATAGTAAATAATAAATAATCCTTGTTCATTTTTATTTAAATTTTAAGTTTTCTAATTATTTTATTTCGTTATTTGTAGCTTGATTTTCAATACTATTCAATCTCCATGACTGCTGATTTTCGTCCAACGCCATCAGGATTCTGCTTTGCCTGCTGATGCTGTAGCATGTTGTTCTACTTTTCCCTTTTCGGTTAGATTCGTACCCACGTTCGAGCATCATTTTGCCAATCGTGGGAAGGTTAATGCGCTTTTGAAATAAAGGAAATTTGGATGCCAAGGCCAAGACAATATCCATCGCTGTGATGTAGAAAACATCGCCAACCGTTGAAGGCTTTTGGAGATAGTCATCCAAAAGAACATCAACATCTGACTTCTGGATATAGTCGTCGAATAGGTGGTTGAGAAGCTTTCTGTCAGAGCTCTGGTAGGAGTACCTGAACCCTTGCTCATATAAATGATAAGCTTCCATGAATAGGTCTACCAAATTCACCTCAGCAAGCTTTTCGAAATGAATCCTTTCGATTTCAATCGGGATGATTCTCCGATTCTGCTGCTCTCTGACAATCGATAAATTGTTTCCGCTGCCTGCGAAACTCGCTCTACGTTTAATCGTCGAAATCCGACGATCGTATTTTCGGCGAGTCGTGAGTTCTTTTGTCGACAAAATTGTCTTGAACGTTTTATCTGCCTCGTAACTGCGGCTATCCATTTCGTCGTCAATAATCAACAGCGCCTGAGACATTAAAACTTTAAAATCATCGTCAAACGACAAAGAATGCTCTTTTCTATAGCTGTGAAGCTCGATAGGCAGCGTGTATTTTCTTAGCCAAGTAGTCTTCCCGATACCCTGTTCAGTCGACAGAAACGTGAGAAAAAACTCATTCGGAAACTCGCAATCCAATGCTTGAGCTATGAGCCCGACGTACCACTTTTTCAGGAACAATAGCACTGTATTTTTGTCTATTGCTTTATTTTTAAGCTCAAGGCAGGCTAACCATTTTTCGAATGTTCCTGAAGGATTTCTTTCCTTGTTTGCTTCTATGAATGCCACAATTGGATTTATAGGCTTGATATAGTTCGACTTAATAACCTCTTCGAATTTCTGCCGTGAAATTTCCTTTCCGAAATGTTTCTTTAGGTTTATGAACAACGTGTTATAATTCCGCTCTTCGATAATCTCACCATTAAGCGTGATGTCCTGGATGAAACTGTCGTAGCGCACACCCAGGCCATTGAGGTACTCGGCAATATCATCCGAGGTCACCTTGTCGTTTGAAACGTTTTTCGACTGAAAACCTAGGTCTTGGACTAACTTAAGAGTGGTTGTATAGTCGCTTTTTCCTGCCAGAACCTGCAACACCTGAAAGTGATTATAAGCTTTTCCTGACTGAAAATCAGTGGATGTCGAAAAGCAGAAAAATACTTTATCTTTTTTGAAATAATACCCCGAATAGGCGGCTAGTGAACCATTTCGCTTCAGGTTCACTTTTTCGTCATCTTCTTTAATTATTGACCATTCGTGTTTTCGAAACAAATCAAGAATCGGATAGCTTTCATTGAACTCATTGATGGCCGGTTCTGAGTATTTGTTGTTAATCTTGCTAGCTTTTTCTTCATTCCCAAAATATCGTGTCAGGCTCCTTGCGGTTTCAAATAAGAGCTCTCTTTCGCTGGCTGATATCTCCGGTATTTCAACGTCGAGGTCTGCCAAGTAGAATTTTCCTTGAAGAATCTGATTGTTTACTAGACATGTACAGAAATAGCCACCTTCACCACGAGTTTCGATTATTACTGACTTGTCTTTGTGATGTGCCAGTTTTTCGTTTTTGCCGATTTTTACCTCCGGACATCGGTAAATCAAGTGGAAGCCATTGTTGGGAGTGGTTTGGATAATAAGTCTCGACAGCAACTCATCTGGAATCAGTTCAGAAAATTCGGTCATTATAGTCTTCTTAGGGTCGTTCTTCACGTCGATGTCGATACATTCTAGGTTTCCACTGACAGTTCCCGTGATAATGCCTACTGTGCCTTGTTGCCTATAGTGCTGGTGCCAATTCGAAACAGGAGCTATTTCTTTTTGGTACATACTCCATGCGGAAAAAGGTATTTTTGCTGAGCTTACGGGGATTATTGATAGGCCGAATTCTGGATCGGCTAATTCGTTTCTTTTATTTATTTCCCATTCGATTTCCATTTTCGTTCGACATTTGACTCTCTTCGTTATTTTTCTGAAGCAAATTCTTCATGAGAAACTGCTTCGTCCATGTGGCTACTTTTACGTAGTCGTTTCCCGCATTTGCCCTGAGCAATGCCATAAATTCGGGCTCCAAATACAGTGTGAGCTTGTTTTTTTGAACTTTGATTCTTTTCTTCATTTTTTTATAAAATCTTAATTTCAAATAATTTTTGGTCGACGTTTATTTCCGTCTTTTGATTATACCTACTTAACTTTTCGAAAAAATGCAGTTATTTGATGTTTTTTTTCGTCGAAAAGTGAAAAAAAAGTTTTTTCTGGTCTTAAATGGCTGATTTTGTCCATTAATACCTCAAGTTTCAATTCATATTAAAGTCGAAAAAGTTCGAAGACCGACTGTCTGAGTCGAATTTGTTATTTTTCGATTCTAAGCAAATCAACGTTCGTGTTTGGCGATTGAGTCCAAATAACTTTTCTTCTTTTCCTGCGTCACTTAAATAAGTAATCAAGACTCCTTCCTTTATTTTTTCATTTTTTTCTTCGGGAAAACTAACTTCAATCACAAGAGCTAAGGCTTTCGTATTGGGATGGTTAGCGAATTCATCTATTGTAGCTGATATTTTCCCTTTGTTTTCCTGAGAAAAAATTTTCTCGGCGTTAAATCGTATCATCACCACTTCTTCATTAGGCCAAAAACAAAACATCGCAGGGGTAATCTTTCCTTCTTTTTTTAGTTCATACTTCGCGTAGTCTTTAATTAAATCTTTAAATTCTTCAATACTTGATTTCATCTTTTTTATTTAAAACTTCTAATTATTTTTTCGTCAGAAAAGAATATTCATTTGATTTTATAATGGCACTTTTCAGAACTTTTACGACACAAAATAATTTGATAACACCCTAAAATACAAGGCTTTTTGCAAGATGGCGGGTGAATTAGCGGGAGGATAGGCGGGAGGATAGACGGGTGAAATGTGAGTGAAACCGTTATGATTACAGGGGCTCTAATAAATAAAAAACATCAAAATATTTTAAGGTTTTTTTCGTTCTCCTTGGATAAAAACATCTTGAAGAGGTTGCGCTTATGTTGATCCGGAATTAATATCTCTTTATCTTATCGGATGTTTTAATCCCAATTATTTCGTCAATGGCTAATATATCAAGTTGGTTGGGTTTGTCATCACAGTTATACCGGTGTCTGCAGAAATACTTGCTATTCTCATCAATAAAGAATCGTACCGCAACCTTATATACTGACATGGAACCAGGCACGAGGTAGAAATCTTCTTTCAGCTTTAAAATGAAATATGACAAATGTGCAAACGATTTTAGCCATTTTGTGGGCTTAGGATCTTTACCAGTGAAGATTTTAATAAAGACTGTTTTGTTACATTCTATGTATTTTGCATCTTTTAATCTGCCATGAATTCTTTCAAGATATAGTATCGTGTTTTGCCCGACCTTCTTGGGTTTGATATCGAAAACGTATTTTGGGTTATTGACAAATTGGATTAATTTATCTTTGTACTTACACTCTTCATCGGATTTTTCCTCAATACCAATTTCATCTCCTGCAGATGCGTTCTTCTTAACAATTTTCTCCCAACTTACATCTTTACTTTGTGCCAATTGTTCCAAGTCCATCAAACCAGCCTGTATGCTTTGATTATTTAATTCAGCGACTTGCCATTTAAATCTCCCTACCAGCTTCGAATATGGAGCGTTCTCCGATTGAATTGTATCTTCTTTGCGAAATATACATGAATAATAGTTCTTCCTTAAAACATCAATTATACCTGAGCTTTCGTATGATGATTTTTTCTTATTAAAAATATTGTATAGCCGACTTATTATAATAGAAGTCTGTCCAGCACCATTACGCTCGACAAATTGGGTTAATTCATATTTAAACTCGTCGTACACTTGAATCATTAGGTTTTCGTATCTTTCAATATCAATTATGCTTAAATAGAATTCTTTGCTCAGAAACTGATTTTCCAATTTATCATTAATACTTCTGATTGCTTCGAAATCAATCAATGTGAAGAGCTTCTTTTCATACTTGCTATCGTAGTCGGACTTTGCCATAATCAATCAGATTTTCTTTAAAAGTATCAATTTCTTTTGAAAGTTCTCGGACATTTAAACCATCGAAAAGAAAGAAAAAACAACAAGCAACACTTCCATAAACCTAAGTTTCTTTTGTTTTTATCATTTCAACTTTAACTCAGAGGGTAGACACGGTGACACGATAAAACATACTTTTTGAAAACTTTTTGTGACAGTGACAGTGAAAAAATGGTTAACTGATTTTAGACTGTCACTGTTATATATTTGTTTAAAATCGGCATTTCATCGTGTCACCGTGTCGCTTTTATAATTGAGATAGTTAAGTTCTATTGATTTGGTTGAACTTTATAAAGTGCTAATTAATTAGTTCAACTAG
Source organism: uncultured Odoribacter sp. (assembly GCA_964422425.1). Classification (GTDB taxonomy): domain Bacteria; phylum Bacteroidota; class Bacteroidia; order Bacteroidales; family Prolixibacteraceae; genus Aquipluma. Next base: position 1,303 of record CAYRBM010000173.1, on the reverse strand, counting down.
TTGGTTTTAATTGTCTGAGTTAAACTCGCTAGTTTTACTCAACGACTTGAACTAGCTGTAAAAAAATAAAAAAAAAGATTAGTCATAAGGATGAGACGGTTGTGGTTAGGTCTTGTCTTCTTTCAAGCATTGGTCTTTAAGCAATAAAAGCATCAATCTAAATCTTGGAAAAGCTCACTAAGTTTAATCTCGTAAAAATCTATCAGCAGGAACAAGTGCTTAATCATGACAGTCCCAACACCTCCTCGTTCAAGTTTTGAGATGAAGTTTCGACTTAATCCAGTTTCGAATGCCACATCGGTTTGGGTAAGCCCTGAGTTAATCCTTAGTTCTTTGAGAAAGGTTGAAATGTATTCAATCCTTTTTTTGTCTTCTGCAGATAGATGATGTTTGCTCATGTTGGATGTAGATGATACTATTATAAATACTTATTAGGTAAATAAAAATCTATTGTGATTTTGCCACCTGAAGAAGGAATTAGGATGCACTGGAATTAGTTCTAATCGATATTTATATCGGGATTAAAGCCCCATAACCTATCAATGCTGAAGTCTATATTATACATAGTAGCAGGTGTTTGAACGCTAAAAAGTTGTGATTTTTGAAGATAAAGTACAGAATGCACTCCCGACAAGCGTGAGAGCGAATGTTTTTCTCCAGGGATAGATTTATGCGACGATGAAAATGCGGATCAGTAAGATAAACTGGCAATCGGACATTTGGCGAAGTAAACTTTTAAAGACCTGCTTCGCATCAATCTCGGATTGGAATCTGCAATTGCGAATATATAATAGTATAAACCGTTGCAAAACGTATCAAAATAAAAATGTATCAATTTAATCTTTGCATGTTTGAATTGATACATTAAATAATGTGTCATTAAAATCTAAAAGATTATTTCGACATGAATGAGGCTAAGTATGGAAGGAAATTTAAACTCTGTCCGTTAATTGTGCATCTGATTACTCCTTATCACGCTCATTTTGTTTTGAGGTGAGTTTTTCGTAAACGGCCTTAAGCTCATTGAAATTGCTAATCCGGTAAATTTCACCATCAATCTCCAAATAGCCTCTTACCATCTCACTTGAATCAAAGTCATCAAAAAGTTCATAAACTTCGACATCCAAAGCTTTAGCTACATTCTTCAAACTCGACAGAGTAGGGTTCCCATTCTCAGAAAGCATTCGTGAAACAACCTCTGCAGACACATTCATTCGTTCAGCGAGTTCTTTCAGTGTAATACCCTGCTGTTTACAGATAGATTTTACTTTAAGCATTTTTTAGGAGTATTTAATCAAATGTA
>CAYRBM010000172.1:6625-11283 GCA_964422425.1 uncultured Odoribacter sp. | reverse complement strand
TAACTTCGCCCGGAATACGCTGGACTTTGTTTTGCTGGTACTCTGGGAACACCTGATATTCCTGAACATTGGTTGCCTTTGTTTTTTTCTTATCGGTGATCCAGAAATTAAAGCTTTCGACATCGTAAGCCATGTTGGTTTTGTTGGTGATCTGGAGTTCAAAAAAGAGTGCATCGTTCTTCACGTGAATGGAATTCAAGCAAATTTTAATTCCATCTTTTTCGGTTTTTCGCTTTCGAAACTGAACTTGGTGCTTGTTCAGGACCTGATCACAAAGTTCTTTCAGCAGATAATCAGGCATCATCTTTCCGGAAAAAGTCATGGCCTTTTGCGAATCAAAAGTTTCAATCGGATAGGTGATCGGTGCATCGTTGCCAAACTGTAATTCGAAAGAATAAATCCGGTCGGCACAAACGACTGTTAACGAGGTTGGCTTTTCAAAAGGTTGGGCAGCTTTAAGCCGGATCAGGTTTGCCAGTTCGGGAACCACTTCTGCCTGGACCAGCGAATAATCTCCGGCCTGCACATAGTTGACTTTATCGGGGCAAACCAAATGGCTGGTTTTGGTGTCGGATATTTTTAGGATATTCTGGGTGTTCTGGGCATCTACTAAACTATAGATCAGTACGAACGTGATAATGATTAAAAAGGTTTTCATGGTTGTTTGCTTTTGTTGATTAAATAAACAAGGGTATTTTTCTTGATGGTGACTTTTTTGATTCGGATCACTTTTAACAAAGATTGGGCTGTCCGGTCGGCTGCCTGTATTCCCATATAAGTCAGCGGATTGTTGCTTGCACCGAACATGGAGGAAGTGTTAGCGCTGCTGCCTACCTCTTTGGCAACCTTTCGGGAGGCATTGTCGGGAACATACAGGCCGGGTAGTCCGTCCAGGTCGCAAACAGTGACTTCAACCGGAACAAACTTTTCGCCTACCGGAATTTGCAACACTTCAATCTGGAGGCGTTCGTTGCTGACTTCACAAATGCCATACAAAAAAGTATTGACAGGGATTTTAACCCCGTTTAACCAGGCTTCTTCCAACAGTCGCAGCTTAACCCGGTTGCCGGTCAGCACGGTGCTGGTTTCGTAAACTTCGGCTTCGATCACCGGAACGGCTGTTTCTTTGGGTTTAAACCCGGACTTGCCGCTTTTTTCCAATGCAAAACGTTTGTTCTTTTCGGCTTCCAGCTTTTCGTTTTTTGCCGATGTTTCGTTTAGCCGGATATTCAGGGAATCATTTCGTCTGGCTAATTCCCTGTTTTGCCGGAAAACCTGGTCCAGTTCTTCAATGCCGGTTGTACCAATTGCAGCTGATCCTTTTTGATCATCGGACTGTTTTCTATTTTTCTCGTCATGATTTGATTCGGCATCCTCATTTTGTGATTTTGCTTCCACCTGGCTGTTTTCCAAATCTTCCCTGACTTTCTTTTCCTTTTGCCGGATATGGGCCAGTAAATCGGTGGAAACATCAGCATTCAATTCAGGAACCGGATCGTTTTGATAAAGATTCTTCTTTCCAGAAAGCAGCTTTTCTTCGGTCAGCGCTTCTTCAACGATTTCTTCCGGTACCGAATCGGGTTCGCCGGTAATGTTGTAATCATGGGTAGAAGTCACCGCTTTTTGCGGGGAATAGTTATCCATCTTGTCGTAAATCTCGATATTACGGTCAGCATCCGGCAGGGTGTAATTGGCTCCTTTAGCCGTTTGCTGCTCTTTTTGCTTTTGTTCTTCCTTTTCCTTCTTTGTTCCCCCTCCCAGCACATAAAAGATCAGCACAATAAAAGGGATCAAAACCAGCGGAAGGAACAGCAGCGGTTTATTTCTTTTCAGGTATGCTTTCATGTATTTCTTGTTTTAGAATGGTTTCAAAGGAGTCAACGGGCATTTCGAAAGAGAGGGATTTTTTGTTTTTCAGGATTTTCCCCACCATATCCGGCTTTGTTTCACTTGCCCGCGAAATGGGTTCATGGATCAGTTTCGGTTTAGGGAATACAAAGAACGAAACCACATAAATCAGGAAGGACGCGCCCAAAATGATGGTCCACTTCTTCTTTCGTTTGGCCGGATCCAGCTTCTGGTCGTCCTGATCCAGCCGGTCGATCCATTCATGGAACCGGATGGTTTCACTGATCCGGGTCACAAGGCTTTTGGATGGTTTATTGTTCTGATTCATAATCGTTGTTTTTTGGATTAAAAGGATTTGCGTTTCATGGTTTCCAAATCTTTGTTGTCGGTAATCAGCCAGTCTTCGATCAGCAGCCCGTGCGGGTTATTGTCGGTCCGGGAGATGTTCCGAAGTTTTCCTTCAGTTTCCAGGTTACGGATCGTGATGTTGGATTTGCGGACGATCTTTTGGCGTCCGAAAAACCGAAACTGATAAGGGTATGCAGAAAAGTCAATCTGCACCGAATCGGTGGTCAATGTCATGCTGATGTCCGAAGCAATAACCTGGTTATAGACATTGTTCTCCTTGTAGGACTGGTGTTGTTTCATTGCCGAAGCATCGGCCAGATAGAGGGCTTCCCTGGCATTGTTCTCAATGTACTGTTTGTCGGGTTCCATCGTGAAAAACAGCTCATGGAAGCGTTTCACATGGTCTCTGGCTTCTGCCGGACGGTTATCCGTGATGTCGGCACGAAGGGCCAGCAGCAGGGATTTACCATTGTCCAGCACATAGATTTTCTGGCGTGAGCGTTCTACCAGCCCGATCGAGCGGGTGAACACAAAGGTGCTGAAGCCGATCAGCAGCAGGCTGACAGCCAGAAGGATATAAACAGTAAACCGGAACTTGCGCTGTATATCAAAGGTCTTGTTCATTTTTTGATTGATTTTTATTATTGATTGCTGAGAAGTTATAAGTGATTGATTCTGAATATTTGGATATTGGTTATTGGAAATTCATTATTGGAAATTTCTCATGTTATTTCATGGCTCCTTTGGTGATCATCATCGTGGCTACCGTTCTGGCCAGACGTCCTCCTCCTGTTCCGGTACCTGATGCGCTGACAATCCACGAGGCGATTTTGGGCACCATCATCAGCCCAACGATACCACAGACCGGAACCACCATATTGGAGACGTAATAGAGCGATGGCTGGTAAATGAGCGTTGTTTTGATCAGGGCGATTTCGACATCGAGCACATAGATCAGCACTTCCTGAACCAATGAAAGAACCAGCATGGCAATGGGCAGATACAGGTTCACATTCACAAACCGGGCAATCCAGTTCAGGTAATTGTCCTGAAAACCATCGAAAATGGAAATGGCAAACACCAGCGGACCGAAGATGATCAGCAGCACACAAAAGACGGTGCGCAGGAAAGCAATCAGGTAAACCAGCGCCTCGAAAAAGGATTCCAACAGTTGCCGGATACCGTCCATGAGGTAGAAATTGATCTGGTGCTGCAAAGCCCTTCCGGAGACAATGTTGTAAGTGGTCAAAAGCAGGTTGACTCCTTTGTCCCAAAGTGCGGCTTCTTTTTCTTCGTTTTCCTGAAAAGAGGGTAAATCAGCCGCCAGGATAGCATCCTGCTTTTCTTCGAGTTTGGCTGCAACAATGTGTTTTTTGTCGGCATAAACAGCTTCTGAGAGTTTGGTCAGCCCTTTGGTGGGAACCATCAGCAGGTGAACAAACGGGCTCCAGAAGGTAATCACCAACACCAGGGCAAAAGGCCGTAGAAGTGGCAGCAGGGAAATGGGATTGTCGGCAATCAGTTGCTCGTAGATGCGTTTGGAGATGTACAGGAAAGCGGCTATCCCGCCAATGGCGCGGGCCATGCCGGTCAGCAGCTGGGCATTGTCCAGACCTCCCTGGATCAGTACATCGGTAAACCGAAAAAAACTTTGGGTATTCATTACTTGTAATAGCATGGAACTAATTGTTAAATTGTAAATAAATGAATCGTCAATCTGTTTTATTCTTTCAGGAAAGCATAGGATTGGGGAACATTGGCATTGAACGCCTGAAAGTACCGTACCTTTCGGTAGGTGTAGTCCGCCTCGCCGATTTGCTTGCTCAGCTCCTGTTTGATCTCTTCAAAGGCTTCCAGCTTTTTGCCGTGATCGGTCAAAAACAGGTTGACGGCAATGAACCGCGTGAGCAGTTCATCCGCTTCCTTCTGGAAGGTTTGCCGCAGCCATTTGCAGTTGTCCAGCTTATCCATGTTGTCGATGCTGATGTAAAGCCGGATAAAACCGGAAGCTATGCTGTACACATCGGGCAACTGGTCGGAATTGGCATCAAAAATCTTCTTTTCAATGTCCCGCTGGATTTCGGTGTTGCTTTTGATCTGCTCCGTTTCTTCCTGCCGTTTCTTCATCTGCGACTTTTCAAGCTGCTTGGCAGCTATCCTAAGGAAACTGACTTTCAGCTCACTGGCGTAATCCTGAAGGTCATAGGTTGGTACGGACACCACTTCATAGTAATAATGGGTCGGCCAGAGCCGGATAAACTCACGGGGAACTGGGAAGAGATTGCCTTTGAAAGCAATAAAGGACAACGGATATTTGCCGTTCATATCAGGGTAAATCCCATCCCACGATTTGATGGCAATAATCTGGGCTTCCAGTTTTTCCCCTGCAAAAAGCACTACAAGGGCAGATATCAGGATCAAAAAATATTTCCTCATAACGATCTAATCATAAAGGGTATAGT
>CAYRBM010000172.1:0-6615 GCA_964422425.1 uncultured Odoribacter sp. | reverse complement strand
AGTAAAAGGCGAACTGTTCGATCTGGCCGGCATTAAAACTTCTCTGATAGGAAGCCCACGCCAGTTTGTTGTAGAGGTAACAAAGGGTTCCGTAGTGCTTTTTTACATCGACATAAATGCCGTTAATGGCATCGTACCTTTGTTTGTCGTCCATCATGAACAGGTCATCTTCCACGATGGTGTTCAATACGGAGGTGACCAGCTGGCGGCTGTCGTCCAGAACCAGGTCGAACGATTCGACGATCACCACTGCCTGGCGCGTGGTAAAATTTTCGTCCTGAACCAGTAGTGGAAGTTTGGTAGTATAGATGTAGATGATCTTATCGAGCATCTCCTTGGTCTGTTTGATGCGCTTGTAATCCTTGATCAGGTAACTGACTTTTTGAAGGCTTTCCAGCTTCTTTTTGTCGATGCCTACCAGTTCCTGGGTCAGACCTTTGATGTCACCATTAAGGATTTTGATCAGCACATTGTACCAATTGATCTCTGAAAGGATTTCCTTTTCCTTTTCCCAAAGTGCTTCCCGCTGGATGCCTGCGCCCACATCGCTTACCGGTGCGGCAGTCTGGGCAAGGGCGTTGTTGGTTGGCAGAACGCTGAAAAAAGTAAGTACCAGGATAATCAAAAGCGTTGCTTTCGTTGTTGTGATTTTCATTGTTGTCATTGTTCTTTTTGTTTTAATTGTTTTTTCTGTAGTTTTCTTATTCCCCTCCTTCGGAGGGGTTAGGGGAAGCTTTTGTTTCACATGGACCGGAGGATTTCGACAAAGGATTGGTCCCGTTTCTTGCTGAGCTTTTTCAGAATCGTTTCCTTTTCGCTTTGTTCAGAGGTGTAGCAGTAGTATTCGGGTTTGCTCACTTCCAGTGCATAAACCTGGGAATAGCTTCCAAGGCCAATAAATACTTCCTTGAGTTTTCTTCCGGATGGAAGGTTTTTGTTGATGGAAAGTATCTGGTCTTTCTGGAACTCAGACAGTCCAAGGGTGTCGCTGATGCTCTGGAACTTGTTCCGGAATTTGCTCATGTCAAGCAGGATCCGGGTATCGGCATTGTTGATGATCGCATCGCGGATCACTGGTGAGGAAATCACATCGTCCACTTCCTGGGTCACCACCATCGCCTCACCGAAGAACTTGCGGATCGTTTTATAAAAATATTTGATGTAACTGGCCATCTGGGGCGTGGCAATGGCTTTCCAGGCTTCTTCGATACAGATAACCTTTCTTATGCCCTTTAACCTTCTCATTTTCTGCATGAAGATGTCGATGATAATCAGGGTGGCGACCGGAAAAATCGTTGCATGGTCCTTAATATTGTCCAGTTCAAAAACAATAAACGGGCAGTGGAAAAACTCATCGGTATCCATCTGCTTGTTCAGCAAATAGTCATATTCTCCTCCCCGGTAATATTTGCCCAGGATAAAGAAAAACTCATTGGCATTGAACTGGATGGATTGTTCTTGTACCAGCTTCGGAATGTAGTTTTGGCAGAACTCATAATATCCATTAAAGGATCTTTCTATTATTCGACCATACTCTGCAATTTGATCGAACCCGAAAAAAGCAGTGACCGAATGAGCAATCACATCTTTTTCCATCTCCGAAAGGTTTTCCTTGTAAATAGTATAGATTACTGAAAGAATCGTTTGCTTGCGCTCTATATCCAGCTCTCCCTCCAGAATAAATGGATTGAACGAAATCGGATTATCCGTGGTAAATTCTACCATCATCGCCCCGCCCTGGTCTTTAAGGCGTTCGTTCAGGTAATGAGTCAGCAGTTCATAGCTTCGACCAACATCCAGCAAAACGATATGGCAATTTTCACTTTCAGCGTATTGCCGGAGCAAATGGTTGGTGAAAAAGGATTTTCCGGAGCCTGATCCGCCGATAATGATCTTGTTGCGGTTATGGATCAGATGTTTGTGCATCGGCTCGTCCGATATGTCAATCTTTACCGGGCAACCTTCCAGCCGGTCGGAAAGCCGGATGATAAAATCGGATTGACTGTTTTTCAGTTCGCCTTCGAAGTTGGTCAGACAGCAAGCCTGTGGTACCTGGGTAATGAAAAGCTCTGTTTCGGGAAGCTGTGTGGAGAAAGGTACACAGGAGAAAAACAGCATCGGCAGATCGTGGGTGTGCTGGTACGGAAAACAGTTCATCATCGAAAATGCGGAACTGGTTTCGCTTTTATGCTGCTTCAAATCTTTCAGTGCTGAATCGAAAAGCATTACATTAAAATGGGTCTTCACGATCTTTTCTCCTGAGGTCTGCACCTGATCTAAAAAGGATTCAATCAGCCCGGCATTGACTTTGTTCTCCGAAGAAAACTTCGATAGGCTGAAGATTTTTTTGTAGCTGCTTTCCAGAAAGCCTTTAATCTCCTGCTGATCAGCAATGTAGACAAACTGGTTGGTGATGTGCGAAAACGGCAGGTGATAACTTACCGGGTAAACCAGCGAAACGGGCAGACCTGTCTGCGGATGTTCGGATGCCGGGCGAAGTTCTGCCGGAATGTGGGAATAGTCGCTCAATGATAGGATTTCGACAAACTGATCCATCACTTTCAGCCGGTCTCGAAAATCTATTCCTCCCAATGCCGGATGGTTCTCTGTAAAATTGAGGCTCAAAAATCGTTCGATCAGTCCAAGAGAATGTTCATCGCCAATGGCTTCTTCTTTGGAAATCGGTTCACAATGGATACCGTTCTGGGTAAAAATAGCCATCAGATTACTTCTAAGCTCGTTGATCTTATCGTACTGCAATTTTTCCAGATTACGCTCTTTCCGGGAAAAGATCAAAGCGGATTCGAGGTAGTTTTTCAGAAGTCCTTTATTGAGCAGACTGATGTAAAAACAGCAGTCATGTTTCAGATATCGTCTTCCGTCAAAATGCTCCAGGTAGGATTCATTCAGGCTGTCCGTTGATCCGGTTGTTTCTGATTCTGATTCCATCGGATGGAATTCGTTGATCAGGAAGAAATCCTGTTTGTGTATAAAACTTCCGGCTGGCAGCAGGTTGATCATCCGATGGAAAGTATCGTGCAGCATATAAAGTTGTTCTGTACTGCACGAGAGCACTTCTGGCAACTGAAGCCTAAAGCCGATGGTCAGGTCCAGGTTATTGGAGACCTGAACATCACCGTTAAATCCAAGGATCGGGAGAACTGTTTCAAGATTTCTGATCTTCATTTTTAATCTTCATTTGGAAAACGTTTGAGGAATTCGTCGTTTGCAGCTGATAAACTGGGGTAGTTTCCTGGCGGTTTGTTTCTTGCCCCAGCCTTCCGGACCGTACTTCTTTTGGATGGTATTCAGCCGGTAGAGGTATCCGAAAAATGAAGGGACTCCGATCAGGACAGCGGGAAAAACACCGGCCAGAATGTAGAGTGCAGAGAACAGAAAGAAGGTGGCAATGATGCCGTACAGGGCCCGGAATACCAAAGGGCCGGAAAGCCCTTTGATATACAGCCGGGTGTCCACCTTTTTGACTGGGTAGCCTTGCATCAGACAAAGAATGCCTTTATCACCACACCCACCAAAATCAGAAACAAACAGGCACCAAACCAGCCCATGATGGCTTTCTGGGTATCCTGGTCGCCACTTTGCCATTTGATATACACCCGGACTCCGCCTATCAGCCCAACTACGGCTCCAATGGCAATGATCAGATTGGAGATCGGGTCAACATAGGAACTGACCTCGGCGGTGGCCTGATCAATACCGGCTGCTGACTGGGCCATGGTCTGGTAAATACTGAGAATAAGGAGTACAAAAAAGGCTTCTGCCCGCTGAAAGAAAAACTGAACTTTTGTTTTCATGAAACTTTGAGTTTTAAGAATGAATAATTGAGTTTGATTTATGACTGAAACTGGATGTTCTCCAGGATTTCCGGGTGGTGGGAAAGATGGTCTTCGAAGAACTGTTCAACGTTGTAGCCTTCATCAATACCGTTATCGCCATAAAAGTCCACTTTCAGGTCAACTGGTTCGATGTGATTAAAGGGGATCAGTTCTCCGGGATAATCGGCAGATGAAACCAAAATAGGTAGCATTCTTTCAGGGTGGATTTCCGTTTCATCGGCGTTCTCGAACAGGTTGCCGGATGTCCTGCCTGAGCGGTTGAGCCAGGCCCGGATGAAAACTGCGGCGTAATAAACGCTGCAAAGCAGAAAAAGCGCGATGGCAAATTTGATCCAGCTGATGGTGTCCAATCCAAACATAGGGTTTTAATTATTAGGTGAATACTTAAATTATTTATTCCCGGAACGGATCATGATTACGAACTACTTTTCCAAAACCGGACACCGCAAAATTGAAGGATCGCAAAATAAAAAACACCCAAGGTGTACCCAAGTTGGGCATTTTATATGGTTAAATAAATTATGGTTTGATAATGTTATATGACCTGTTTTGACCTAGTTTGGAAATGCTATTGTTTAGCAGAAATAAATAAATGATTGTTTTTATTTTAATCTGGATCGGTTTGAACAAGCCAAATTATTTTCAAAAGAGGAAGAAAAAACGACAAAAAAGAAAAAGAAAGTCCTTTTCATTGCCGGTCGTGGCAAAAATGCAAGGCTGTTCCGGTTAACTTAAAAAAAAAGTTGATTGAAACAGAAACGCAAATGGATAAAAAACCGGAACACTCGCTATGGCCTTGCAGTTTTATGGAGCGCTGATCTGGCGGGGAGACCGGCTAAATTTGAGTTTCTTTTTTGGCTTGGAGTGGGGAGTACAAGCTTACAAAACAATCGCTCGTACCTTACAAAAGCGTGCGGGCAAAAGGCAAGTGTGGTTACTGCACTGGAACGAAGCGATTGGATGGGATGAAATGGAGCTTGTTTCCGGCCTTTTTTTTGTTTGGCTTGCGTGTTGGAAAAGGACGGGGCAGGCGAAATGGATTTGGGGCTGGAAATCGCGTTAGTGGAAGGTAAGGAACCACTCTTGCCGTGGGGTCAAATCCGGCTTATGAGTGCAGCGAGCGGTGTGAGCGACCGGTTCCGGTGAGGCACGAACGGGTTTAGGGAGCGAAGAAGCAAGTGAAACGAATGTGCCGGATGAACTGGGGGGTGAGAAATAACCGCCTTACAATTTTCCAAACTTAAAACAGTCGAAAAACTAATAAAAACGGGAAGTGTGACCCAGTCCGGGAAAGCCAATGCAGGCATGGAATGCCCGGAATTGAGCTTTAAACCGGCTTGGATCACTCTTCCTTGCTGAATCGAGGCTTGTTCGCGCCCGGCGGAGCCAAAGCGCGAACAGGCCGCAGAACCTGCTAACCAAACAGCGGCTAATACCTGATTTAAGATTTGTGTTTGGTTGACATTAACTTCAGGCCCGTTTGTCCTTGGTATCCCTGTCAAACGCTACCAGGTTAAACATTTCGCGCATCCGGCTACGGATGCGGTTGCCATAAATGGATTCCAGTTCTGAAGCGGAAAGGTTGGTGGTAATGTGGGTCATCATCCGTTTGGAGACAAATAAATCATAACGGTTTAGCAGGATTTCAGCCATCACATTGCATTCGTTGCCGTAGTATTTAGGGGTCTGCTCCAACCCCAAATCGTCGAAACAATATACTTTGGGCAGGAAAGGCATATTGGCATATTTGACAAATGATCCCTTGCTGTAATGATTGATCACAGCAAATCCATCTTTTTCAAACTCAAAACTGATCTCCCTGGTCGGTTTGATCATATACTGGGTCTCTCTCGGAAAAAAGTAACTGACCAATTGCATCAGGCTGGTTTTACCGCATCCTATCGGGCCTGTAAGGAGTATCCCTTTTCTAAGACTGATCCCGTGATTTGCAGCATTTTCCTGGTCCCCGATGGCATACACCAGCAGTTTGTAGATCAGCTCAAAGTCGGTTTCGACCAAGGAGAAATGGTTCCCGAACAGGATCTTGCCCCGCTCTTCCATCCATTGCAGGCTGGCTGGAAAGCTGAAATTAAAAACTCCGCCCCGGTAATCGGCGATCTGTTCATAGGGGTTCAGAATAATCTTTGTTGACGGTGACGCTAAGTTTGCTGGTCCCGACTTGATTGGGTTCTCGTTCATCTGGTTTAAAACTTTGGGTGTTGTTCATCCATTTCCGGGCAACAGCCTGCCAGGAAATTATTTTCATCTGATCCCCGGTCTTCCAGCCCGAGGACTGGTAGTGGGCGTAAAACTTCTGCGCTTCGCTACGCGGAAACTGGTTCTGTTCAAAAAATTGTTCGGTTTCGGATAAATCCGGAACCGGAGATTTCTCCTCTGGAAGATTTTCGGAATTGGTCCTTCGCAGTCGTTTTTGTTTTTTTTCGTTTTCATCGATTTCAAATTTTTGATTTCTCCTGACTGACTCTTCTTCTTGTTTATTTTTGTTTAAACTGTTTATAAAAGGTGTATCAGTTGCTGTATTCCTTGCTGTATCATTTTTGATACCGGCACTCTCAATTTTGTCCCTGGCAGTATTCCTTCCTGTATCACTTTTGTGACCGCTGGAAATACCGGTAACTCTTGCGGTATCAGTTCCGGTATCACCAGCAGTATCAATTTCAATACCGGTATTCCTTGCAGTATCGGTTGCAGTATCATTTATGAGATTGCTGGAAGTACCGGTATTCCTTCCTGTATC
>CAYRBM010000171.1:0-11324 GCA_964422425.1 uncultured Odoribacter sp. | reverse complement strand
GTCAAAGTTAATCATTATTCGTTTATGGCAGACGTCTTTCTGGTTAAGGATTATAAGCTGCTGGCCGCAAACCTCGTGTTGTCATATCTTCGTAGCTTCGCCTTGTCGTGCCTTTGGACTGATGGATTGAGAATGATGAAATGAACCACATAGGCACATAGAACACAATAGTAAATGGTAAAACGGCTTCAAGCTACAGGCTTCTGGCTGCTAGCCGCTAGCTACAAGTTGCCAGTTGCGTTCTTTCGTCCCATCTCCTTGTCGTACTTTCGTCTTAGAGACTGAACACTGCGACTGCGACTGAGACTTTCTTCAATTGTTGCGGGTTACGCGTTGCGTGTTACGGGTTCCATGCCCCATGCTTGTTGTTATAGTTGTAATGGTTGTAATTGTTGTCAGTGTTGAAAAAGCTTCTGGTTGCTAGCTGCGTTCTTTCTTCCTGAGACTATATTGTTCCATGCCCCATGCTCTCTGCACCCTGCTTGTTGTTACCTTATTTTTGATTTTTCGATATCGTTTTTGATTCTAATCAGGACTTCCAATAATAAAGGAATGTCTTCTTTTAGCGTGACATAAATTTGTTCGGCATCAATGTCAAAATAATGGTGAACAATTATATCTCTCATCCCCATTGCTTGCTTCCACTGAATTTCAGGATATAAGCAAAGAAGTTCCTTGTTGGTAATTTTGTCTAAATTTTTAATGCTTTCTCCAATAGCCACGAGCTTCATACATATACTGTCCAATACGATCATTCCTGATTCAGATGAAGTAAATTCTTTAGGAGAATGTATCGATTCTGCTCTTTTCAGAACTGTTTTAAGATTATCATCGATTAAACAGATGAGGTCATGCGCTAAATTCTTGTCAAACATAAATTCCCTCATTTTTTATTGTTCTTTTCAATAATTTATTCATTGAATTACGAACACGTACAATATCAACCGGAGAATGAAGAAGGGTTTCAAGCTCTTCTTTCAGAGCTGCTATTTTGAATAAACTTAATGCTTTACCTTCATAATAAATATCGACGTCGCTTTCTGCCGATTGTTCATTACGGGCTACAGAGCCAAAGATACCTAGCCTGTTAATGCCATAAACAGTTCCTCGTTTCTTCTGAAAATCGGATAAAATAGCTATATATTGTTCTTTTGTTGTCATATTAAACCTTGAGCTAAGATAATTAAATTATTCTACAAATACGTTTTATTATCGTGCTGTCGTGCCTTCGGCCGAGCTCAGGCACCGTCGTTCCTTTGTCTCTGCGACTTTCTTCAATTGTTACGGGTTGCGGGTTACGAGTTGCGTGTTGTAGTTGTTGAAAAAAGCTACTGGCTGCTAGCTACTAAACGCCAGTGCCCAGATACGTTCTTGAATTATAAATTCGCTTAGACTTATCATCCGGGTTCCGTTAGAAACTAAATATCGGTAGAAGGAATAATAAGTAAGCCCGTCTTTTGTCCCGTACGGGACAAAACCAATCCGGGAATCTTTACTTTTCTACCGATCTGTTTTCCCTACGGGAAATTTTAAGTAGTTTCTATCAATTGTCAATGAAAAAGCTACTGGCTTCTAGCTTCTAGCCGCTAGCTACAAGTTGCCAGTTGCGTTCTTTCGTGCAGTCTCCTTGTCGCCCCTTCGTCTTAGAGACTGATGGATTGAAATATCAGCTTAATAGCCTTACCTCATTTATAAGGACATTTTTTATATTCGACCACTTCAGGTTTTTATCCAAAATGTTTGGTGAAGGATCGGCATCGGCATCGTCGAAATAGGTAAGACTCTTTAATACCATGAAAGTTGATCCATCGTTATATTTCTCAGAATAAAATGTTAGCATCTGCTCCAGGGAATAGTTTTTCAACAGAAAGAACAGATCGACAAAGTCCTTTTTTGTTACCCGATTGGTAATTGCAGAAAGCTTCATCGCTGCAATATCTTTGTCGGAAGCCATAACGATTGATTCTTCAAGTTTGTCTGAATCAATCCAGGGATAAGGATAATTAACGATATCAACCTTTACATTTTCAATCATGGCAATCAGTATGCCCGGCGACTGTTTTCTTATCTCAATTTTATAGCCTTTACTTTTAATTTCTGTAACAATTGTAATAAAATCTGCTACTAAGTCTTGGGCAAAAAGATCAAGATCAACAGAAATACGATGCCCATATTGAAGAGCAAGAGCAGTGCCTCCAACCAAACGGGTGTTGCGTAATGAATCAAGCCCCTGTAATCCTTTTAGAAGTTCCAATGTTGAATTTTCGACTGTTTCAAAGTATAACATCTGAATTTTTTTATAGGGATGTTGGTTATTGCACTGATAAAAGATAATGCGGCCCGGTCGAGGGTTCTCACCTTTTGCATTTCTTCTGCAATTGTATTTATGCCATAACTGTTTTTAATAATTTCCCAATCAGAACGGATTCCATATTCCAAAACCCGCTGAATGATGAACCGTTTGTTCTCTTCCATGTCAAGAGTCGAAGCATCAACATCCCAAAAAAGATTTAGAGAAAAATGTAAATCCCCGATGTTGGATTGAATAGGCATGGTAGGGTCAATTTTTTATTCCAAAGTTAAAAAATACCTGATAGCTTGAACGTCCGAAATATAACGAATGATTTACGAACAGTTCGGAGTTGAAAAAGCTTCTGGCTGCTAGCCGCTAGCTACAAGTTGCCAGTTGCGTTCTTTCGTCCCATCTCCTTGTCTCCCTTTCGGACTGAAGGACTGATGGATTGATGGACTGAATACTGCGACTGCGACTTTCTTCAATTGTTACGGGTTACGGGTTGCGAGTTGCGGGTTGTCGTGCCTTCGTGGCTTCGCCTTGTCGCCCCTTCGGACTGAAGGACTTTTTGAATGATGAATGATGAAATGAACCACATAGGCACATAGAACACAATAGTAAATGGTAAAACGGCTTCAAGCTACAGGCTTCTGGCTGCTAGCCGCTAGCTACAAGTTGCCAGTTGCGTTCTTTCGTCCCATCTCCTTGTCGCCCCTTCGGACTGATGGATTGATGGACTGAACACTGCGACTGCGACTTTCTTCAATTGTTACGGGTTCCATGCCCCATGCTCTCAGCTCCCTGCTTGTTGTTATAGTTGTAATGGTTGTAATTGTTGTCGGTGTTGAAAAAGCTTCAGGCTTCTGGCTGCGTTCTTTCGTCCCATCTCCTTGTCGTACTTTCGTCTTTGAGACTGAATACTGCGACTGAGACTTGTTTGTTATATTGTTATCGTTGTTATCATTGTTGTAATGGTTGTCGTTGTTGAAAAAAGCTACAGGCTTCTGGCTGCTAGCCGCTAGCTACTAGTTGCCAGCTGCGTTCTTTCGTCCCATCGTATTGTCGTACCTTCGTGGCTTTGCCTTATCGTTCCATCACTTCCTCAGAACTTCCACCAGGGTTTTGTGCGCTGTTCATTGGTCAGGTCTTCTTCCGGACAAATCATGCGGTAGATTTCGCCCCACGAAGGCAATCCGCCCAGGTTACGGTCGTCGATGTAAATATCGGCCAGTATTTTTCGGCTATCCTTCTCGCTCCACTTTTCCTCCGGATAGTTTTTATTGACGGCATAAAATTCCAGTCCGTTTTCGCGGCAAAACTGAACAGCAGCATCCAGTTCTTTTCCGGCGCGATGACTCCAAAGAATCAGGCGGTGATTTTTTTTCTGTAGTGCTTTGAGGGTTTCAAAAGCAAAGGGACGCACCCGTCCAATTTCGGGGTAGCGGTGCTCGACAATGGTTCCGTCGAAATCAATGGCAAGGATCATAGTTGTAGAAATTACACGAATTAGTCACGAATTACACTAATTGACTATCCGTTTATAAGTTAGTGATGGTGTGCCAAAATTAACAAGTAATCCCAGTTTAAATTTTGTAGCCTTTATGTTGTTTAAAGTCTGCTTAATATCTGCATCAACAAGGTACTTTGTTGCTTTCAACTCAAGGACTATTGAATCATAACAGATAAAATCTGCACGGAAATATTTATTTAAAGGTTTTTCTTCATAATAGACCAAAAGCTTCTTCTCTTTTTCATAAGGAATACCGAGTTTTCTAAATTCCAACTGAAGAGCCTCCGAATACACACTTTCCAAAAAACCACAACCAAGTCTTTCGTGAACGTTCATACACGCCCCAATGATCTTATAACTTTCGTCTTTGAAGAGTATCTCCATCGTTTATTTCGTGTAATTCGTAAACTTCGTGCAATTCGTCCTCTCGTATCAATTGGCTTTTTTCCTGCGTTTTTTCAGGCCCTGGTCTTCGGCCGAGTAATACGTGTTCTGGTAATATTCGTACTGGTAATATTTGTAATAGGTATATCCAAACGCGTTGGTCTTGATGTCGTTCACCACAATGGCCACGTTGTTGATCATCTTTTTGGCGGCATACTGGTTGATCAGTTCGAGCTGGTGCTTGTGCGACACCCCGTAACGAAGGATAAAGATGTTCAGGTTCGACAATTGCGACAGGATGATTCCATCGGTAACCAAACCAATCGGGGCGTTATCGATCACCACATAATCGTAGGTAGTTTTTGCCTGATTGATCAGTTCGATCATTTCGGGTTTTTCCAAAATCTCTGCCGGATTGGGAGGAATGGGCCCCGAAGGAATAAAGTCGAGGTTAGGAATGCTGGTTGCGAAGATCACTTCCGGCATAAGATGATGCCCGATCAGGTAAGTACTCAATCCTTTATCGTTCGGAAGATTAAATACCTTGTGTCCGCGCGGTTTACGAAGGTCACCGCCAATCAGCAGGACCTTTTTATCGTTCATGGCTAAAATAGAAGCCAGGTTAACCGAATTGAATGATTTTCCTTCGCCCGGACTGGTAGAGTGGATTGAAATGACATTTCCTTCGGAACCATTCAACATGAACTGCATATTGGTGCGCAGGCCACGGAACGATTCGGCAATGTTTGATTTGGGATTTTCGAAAACAGTAAGTTCAGATTTGGTTGGGCTGTGCATGATGTTGCCCAGGATAGGCAGCTGCGTGTTATTCTCAACGTCTTCCTGCGTATGAATCCGGTCGTCGAAGAAATTTTTCAGCAGGATAAGCGCCAGCGGAAGCATCAGGCCGATGAAGAAACCGATGATCAGAAACATTTTCCGGGAAAGACCCATGATTGAGGCGATTTCGGGCCGGGCAATATCGATAACCTGGACATCGGGAATACTGGATGCCAGGGAAATGTTGGTTTCAGCGCGTTTCTGCAGCAGGAAGGTATAAATTTCGTTGGTCAGGTCGAACTGACGCTGAATACTGATCATCTGCTGTTCTTTCAGCGGCAGTTTATTGAGCTGTACGCTGATGTTCGATTGGCGGTCCTGCATGGAGTTGATCGATTTGGTGGCATTGTCGATCAGGTTGCGAAGGTTTTCCATCAGGCTGTTGCGGGTTTGCCTTAGTTCCTTGTCGAGCATCAGCAGAGCCGGGTTATTTTCCTTGGCGCTGAACGAAATGATCTGCCTGCGGTTATACAGCTCACCCAGTTTCATTACCAGGGCATTTAGCGCAGCATCCTGAATACCTACTACGGAAGGAGAAACGAGTTTTTTGTAGTCGGTGGCATTGTTTAAATATTCGTAGAGGTTTTGGAAGTAATCGAGCTGCATCTGGCTTTTGGCCCGTTCCGTTTCAATTTCCTTCAGGTTGTCCATCACCAGCTTTCCTTCGTTGCCTAGGTCAATGATTTTGTTTTTTGAGCGGAAATCGGTGAATTTACTGCTTGCTGTATTGAGTGAGTCAGAGATCCCTTCGAGCTGGCTGTTGATGAAGTCGAGCGAGCGGCGTTGCGCTTCATTCTGAAGGTTCATTTTTCCTTCAATATAGACTTTAATCAATTCGTTCAGGAATTCGCTTTCCTTTACCGGATCTTCTCCTTCAATGGCACACTGAATGATGTCGCTGTTCTTGTCTTTCAGGCTGGCATTTAACCGTTTCTGATAGGAGAGGGTTGCCTGTGTCAGGTCGTTAAATACCAGATAGAACTCGCCTTCCGGAGCCTGTTCGTCGTTAACTTTTTTCAGCAGGGTGAAATTGAAATAGTCGTTTACAAAAGGTTTGCCGAATGTTCCTCTGGCCGTGAACTCAATAGTCTGACTGCTGTTTCGTCCGGAAAGTTTCCCATCCACTTTAATCGTGTATTCGCTTTCGGAAACCGGTGTAATGTAAACCGGAATGTTTTGGGGATTGACAAAGTTGGTTGCCTCCTGAACGTCGAACGGTTCGTGCCTGTAGATGCCTTTCCAGATAAACAGGTCCTTTTTATACCACGAAGTTCTCCAGTTCAGGTTAAGCAAAGTCTGGTTGATGGTGTAGTACGACTTCAGAATTTCAATCTGGTTGTAGATGTTGTTGTTGGTTTGGTCGAATGCTCCTTCGAACAGCTCTTTCATGTCGAGCCCCTTTGATTTTTCGGGCACCAGGATCGACGCATTCACCGAATACTGCTGCCGGGTGAACTTGGTATAAAGGTAGGCGCCTCCAAAACCAATGATTCCGAACAACAGGAACCAGTACCATTGCCGTAACAGGATGTAGATAATCTTTTTAATGTCGATTTCTTCTTCCTGAATCCGGTTGAAATCGTTGAAGTTTTCAGTTTTCATGTATGGATGAATTTAACGAGTTTATGGTAGGGTGCGAATTTAAACGAATTTTTATGAATAACAGTGAGAAGGAAGTCGCAGTGTCCAGTCCATCAGTCCGAAGGGGCGACAAGGCGAAGCCACGAAGGTACGACAACACGCAACTCGTAACAATTGAAGAAAGTCTCAGTCGCAGTGTTCAGTCCATCAATCCTTCAATCCATCAGTCCGAAGGGGCGACAAGGAGACTGCACGAAAGGACGAGAGAATGCAGCTAGCAGCCTGAAGCTTGAAGCCATTTAACTATTGACCATTTACTATTGTGTTCTATGTGCCTATGTGGTGCATTCCATCATTCATCATTCAAAAAGTCCTTCAGTCTCGCCAGCAGCTTATTTCAGCACAAACCCGAGTACTGCCAACAGAATGGATAGTGAGGAGAACATCAGTGAATAGGCCTGACTGTTCAGCTGAAAATTTTTGTATTTGTCGGGCTGAACCAACACATAGTCGTTGGGATGAAGGTAGAACGCTTCGGACTGGTAAACTTTCTTGGAACTCATGTCGAGCAGAAAGGTTTTATTCCCCTCCGGAAACGGACGAATGACCATGACATTTTTAATGGAGGCAAAGTCGGTATTTCCGTTGGCCATAGCAATGGCTTCGAGTACGGTAATTGTGTTGTTATAGTTGAAATATACTCCCGGGCTGCGTACTTCTCCGGCAACCGTAATTTTGTAATTCAGCAGTTTGACATTCACCACGGCATCATTCAGAAATTCATCGGCCCGCTTTTGAACCACTGCACCTACTTTGGATTGCTGAACTCCGGCTACTTTGATTTTACCGAGATTGGGCAGGTTGATGTTTCCTTCGGCATCCACTTCGTAGCCGTAAAGGTAAGCTCCGCCCGGGGTGGTAAACTTTTGAAAGCCATATCCTGAGTTCATTTCCATGTTGGATTCAGGATTAAAAACCTGGTTGACTTCCGGATTCATGGATTTGATGCTGACATAAAGAATATCGCCGGATTTGAGGATGTGTTCGGTCTGCTGAATGGAAAGACCTGAAATAACCTCCTGGTCGGTTGCATCCTTCATGTAGATTAATTCCTGACTGCTCCGGCAGGAAAATAAACCGGTAAGAACTACGATGGAATAAAGGATTTTGAACTTATTCATGGTATAAAGTTTATTTAAGCGATGGTTTTATTGGACTGACAAATATGCAACAAATAAGAAAATTCTGGTTATAATGGTTGTAATTGCTATATGGTTACGGGTTCCATGCTCCATGCTCTCAGCTCCCTGCTTGTTGTTATAGTTGTAATTGTTGTCGTTGTTAAAAAAAGCTACTAGCTTCTGGCTACTAGCTGCAAGCTACGTTCTTTCGTTCCATCGTATTGTCGCCCCTTCGGACTGAAGGATTGAAGGACTGGACACTGCGACTGAGACTTTCTTCAATTGTTACGGGTTACGAGTTGCGTGTTGTCGTACCTTCGTGGTTTCACCTTGTCGCCCCTTCGTCTTAGAGACTGAACACTGCGACTGAGACTTTCTTCAATTGTTATGGGTTACGAGTTGCGCGTTACGGGTTCCATGCACCATGCTCTCAGCTCCCTGCTTGTTGTAATAGTTGTAATAGTTGTAATTGTTGTCGTTGTTGAAAAAAGCTTCAGGCTTCAAGCTTCTAGCTACTAGCTGCATTCTCTCGTCCGTTCGTGCAGTCTCCTTGTCGCCCCTTCGGACTGAAGGATTGAAGGACTGAACACTGCGACTGAGACTTTCTTCACTCCGTCGTCCCTTCCTTAGGGTTAATTAAAGCTGATCATTTTTCCAGATCAACAGCAGGGGCTTGATACTAAACGTTTGAACAAGCTCTTCCCTGGTCATCATCAGGTATTTGATTTGGCGATGAATATAGGTCTGAGCCTTTTCAACCAATGAATCAATGCGGTCCTGATCAAGCTGTTCACCAATAAGCAACAATTCGATGACTGGCGAATCCTTTCCGGCGGCAAAACTGCCGGTAAGGTAAGCTGCCTGCAAATCGCCGATCTGACTGGTAATGCGTTCGATCACTTGATCGATCCCCACAAACTTCATGAGAATGTTATGGATGTCGCTAAATAAGGGATGACTGGTGTTGGCAAAAAATAATTTCTTGTTCCCTTCATTGCTGGAGACAAGTAACCCGGCCTGTTCGAAACGGTTAAGCTCAACGCGAATGGAATTCGACGATTCGCCAAATTCAGCTTCCAGTCCCCTCAGATAGCTCATGGTTTGGCTATTCAAAAAGAATTTGAGCAAAAGTTTGATGCGGGTTTTTGAGGTAATTAAACTTTCTATCATGATTGGGGACAATGCGTTGACCAGGCCATATTTATATGCCGTGATGCAATTGGTATTATTAAGTGTTTAAGGATTCTTTCTCACAGCTTCGCTTCCTCAGTCCCGGGAAACAGGTGAGTTACAAATTATTTGTAGTTTATTTAACAAATAAAAGAAGAACTAAATGAGTTATTTAAATCTTTCTTTTTTTGTTGAGTACAAAAATAACTCAATTCGTTTACACTGCAAGATGTTTATGACCTGTGTCATATATTTATTCACGAATTGATCATTTTTCTGCATGAAATGGCTATTTCAGCGCATGAATGGTCAAAAAAAGTCAAATTTCGATAGGAGAGGGGATGGGGGACGAAGAAAGTCGCAGTGTTCAGTGTTCAGTCTCTAAGACGAAGGGGCGACAAGGAGACTGCACGAACGGACGAGAGAATGCAGCTTGCAGCTAGTAGCTAGTAGCTTTTTTCAACAACGATAACAACTATAACTATAACAACAAGCAGGGAGCTGAGAGCATGGAGCATGGAACCCGTAACCCATAACAATTGAAGAAAGTCTCAGTCGCAGTATTCAGTCCTTCAGTCCGACGAGGGGATGCAGCTTGCGGCTGGTAGCCTTTTTCGACAACCATTACAACAACGACAACGCAAGTTCTTTGCCAGCACCTTTTTTCAACTCCGAACTATTAGCCAGTCTTAAGAACGACGGATTCCTCGCATCTGTGTTTCAAATAGTGTATTTTTGTATCCGTAAATTACAAGTCATGCTCGATCAGAATACCATTTGCGCCATAGCCACTCCCCCGGGAATGGGAGCCATCGCTACCATCCGTTTGTCAGGAGAGAAAGCCATTGAAATAGCCGATACGGTTTTTCAATCGCCTAAACCGGATAAAAAATTATCGGATCAAAAACCAAATACCCTGCATTTCGGAACGATTTCCGAAAATTCAGAGTTGATTGACGAAGTGGTGGTATCCCTTTTTCGTGCCCCTCATTCGTTTACCGGTGAAGATGTGGTGGAAATTACCTGTCACGGATCGGTCTATATCCAGCAGCGAATCCTTCAGCTTTTAATTGCCAAAGGTGCACGAATGGCCAGACCGGGTGAATTTACACAACGGGCATTCCTGAACGGGAAAATGGATCTTTCGCAGGCTGAAGCTGTGGCC
This sequence comes from uncultured Odoribacter sp., assembly GCA_964422425.1. Taxonomy (GTDB): domain Bacteria; phylum Bacteroidota; class Bacteroidia; order Bacteroidales; family Prolixibacteraceae; genus Aquipluma. Next base: position 1,200 of record CAYRBM010000171.1, on the reverse strand, counting down.
GACCTGATTGCTTCGACCAACCGGGCTGCACAGAAAGTTGCCATTCACCAAATGCGCGGAGGTTTTTCTCATGAGCTGGCTTTCCTGAGGGCTGAATTATTAAACTTTATTTCGCTGATTGAACTTGAGCTTGACTTCAGCGAAGAAGATGTTGAGTTTGCTGACCGCGCTCAGCTTAAACAACTGGTCGCGAGAATTGAAGAATTGCTCCGCAAACTAAAAGATTCTTTTCAGCTGGGAAATGTCATTAAAAACGGGATTCCGGTTGCCATTGTTGGTGAAACCAATGTGGGTAAGTCAACCTTACTGAATGCATTGCTGAATGAAGAAAAAGCCATTGTTTCAGACATTCACGGAACTACCCGCGATGTTATTGAAGATGTGGTCAATATTCATGGTACCGCTTTCCGGTTTTTTGATACAGCCGGAATACGTGAAACGACCGATGCAATTGAAACGCTCGGAATTGAGCGCAGTTACAGTAAGCTTGATCAGGCCACGGTGGTTATACTGGTGGTTGACGCGCAAAATGACTTCCAGACAATTGTCGGTAGAATTGATAAAATCAGGGAACGAATAACCAGCCAGCATTTGATCATTGCCGTCAATAAACTGGATAAAGGATTGCCTGAAACACTATCAGATCTGAAAAAACTTTCGTTGGGGGAGAACGAAAAACTGGTTTTCATAGCAGCCAGGCAAAAAACCAATCTTGACGTGCTGATTTCTGAAATGCAACAAGCTGTTTCACTTGATTCCATCAGCGAAGATACAGTGATCGTAACCAATGTGCGTCACTTCGAAGCATTAACCAAAGCACATCAATCCATTGAAAGAGTGCAGCTTGGACTTGAAAAAACCATCTCCGGCGATTTTTTGGCACAGGATATTCGCGAATGCCTTTATTTTCTGGGTGAAATCACCGGGACCATATCAACTGACGAAATTTTAGGGCATATTTTTAAGAATTTTTGCATCGGCAAATAATTATGATTATTATCAATTATCAAATCTCAGCATTAATCACCAAATTATTGGCATACAATTACTTATTTAATTATTTATTTATAGCTAGTAATTGAAAATGCTACTTGTTTTGATCAAATTTGTACCGCATTTGTACCGCAAAATAAAAATTTGTATATTAGCTCATAATTTCATTCAAAGGTTGTACACAATTTAGACTATGGTGGACTATGA
>CAYRBM010000170.1:0-11375 GCA_964422425.1 uncultured Odoribacter sp. | reverse complement strand
TGACACCACCAGAACATGTTCCTGGCATTTATCCCCGCTGGGTTGCCAGCTTTGGGGTAACTGATGTGATTGGCGGAGGCATGGGCCAAAAAGCTATTGATCTGTTCAATCAGCAAAATATCAATGCGTTTGTGGGTGCGCCAATAAAATCGGCTAGAGAGTTAGTCAGCGATTTTATTGCTGATAAACTTACGCTGACTGCAAATTACTGCAACCACGATGGAAATCACGAATGCAATCATTAATTTTTTTAATATGAAAAAGTTAGCATTAATTGCAATTTGTGGATTGTTGATGTTTTCGTGCAATCAGGCGCCAAAACAAGCTGACCCTGCAAAACAGATCGATATTTCAGTTTCGGATGCTGTTCGGGATGGTGTTTTTATCCATATTACCGAATGCTACAACGATCCTCACCGGATATTGATGCCTTTAAAAATGGCAGTTATGATGTCCAAAGACAAGGATGTATTGGTTTACATGGATATTCATGCAGTTGAAGTTCTGGTAAAAGGTGCGAAAGACGTAAGTTTTGCTGATTTTGAATTGGCTCATACTTATATTCAAGAACTGGTTGCCAACAAAGTTGGTGTTTATGCATGTCCAACTTGTTTGAAAATTGCCGGTTTTAATCCTGAAGATTTAATGGAAGGTGTTCTGGTTGCTCAAAAAGATAAATTCTTCAATTTCACGAAAGGTCGCATCATTACATTAGACTATTAGGATGTTGTCTATCAATAAAGAAAAGGAAGGAGTAATCTCGGATTATCGTTGTTTCTTCTGTTTTGCCAGGGCTTTTGAGCGATTGATTGAAAAGGAAAATCTTTCGCCTGAAGAAAAGAAATGCTTTGCCAGCGACATGTTCGGATTATTCAATCAAGTGAAGCGCGATTTTTCTATTCCAATGATTTCGCGCGAGTTACATGTTCTATTAAACCAATACAGTAACAATCCTGACCCTTATCAAGAAGCGAAGAAGCAAAGCAATGATTTGGTTTTGGGAATGTATGCCGAATTGAAAGACCTTGTTTTTAATTCGGATAATCATTTTAACACGGCACTGCGACTGGCAATTGCAGGAAATATAATTGATTATGGTATTGGCAACCAGTTCGATTTACAGGGAACAATTGATAAGGTTCTGTCTTCTGATTTTGCCATCGACGATTCTCTGGAATTAAAGCAAGCCCTTTCCGAAGCAAAAACAGTGCTTTACCTTGGCGATAATTGTGGAGAAATAGTTTTCGACAAGCTGTTTATCGAAACCATCATGCATCCCAATCTGATTTATGCTGTCAGGGGAGCGCCTGTTATCAACGATGTCACCCTAGATGATGCCAAATATGTCGGGATGAATATTGTGGCCGATGTCATATCGAACGGTTATGATGCACCGTCAACCATTCTGGAACATTGTTCCGCTGAATTTATGGAGGCATTCGACCGTGCTGATGTGATTATTTCCAAAGGTCAGGGTAATCTGGAAGGATTGCTGGGCAAAACTGATAAAGAGATTTATTTCCTTTTAATGGTTAAATGTGAGGTAATTGCAGATGCTTTGGGGGTTAGAAAAGGGGATTTTGTAGTTAGAAAAAATAAGGTTAAATAAGATTCACCGTGGCAAAAATTAAAATTGGAATTATTATTTGCGACCGATATCGCACCTGTGCCGGAGGCAAATGCTTTAGAGCATTGAAAAATAGGGAAGGGGCATTCTCAATGTACAAAAATCGCGAAGTTGAATTAGCTGCATATACAACCTGTGGCGGTTGTCCCGGAGGAAATATTGAATATGCTCCTGAAGAGATGAAAAAGAACGGTGTAACGCATGTTCATTTTGCTACCGGATTTTTAGTGGGTTATCCGCCCTGTCCTTACATGGAACATTTCCAAAAATTCATTCCTGAAAAGTATGGGATGAAAGTGATCCTTGGAACACATCCTATTCCGCAGAAATATTTTATTACCCACAATAAATTAAATACCTGGAACACCACATTTTTACAGGAAGCTATTTTGCCAACGCTTTCTGATGAGCAAACCCGCTTAAATTATGACTGAAAATTCAAAAATGAAAATAGCTGTTGCAAGTGGTAAAGGAGGCACCGGTAAAACCCTTGTTTCGACCAACCTGTTTTGGACGGCTCAAAATGCCGGTTTCCCGGTGACCCTGATTGATTGCGATGCTGAAGAGCCGAATGTGGCAGAGTTCATTACCGGCGAATTAGCGAACAGTTTTCCCGTTACGCAAAATATCCCGGTCATTAATACTGAACTCTGCGTGTTTTGCGGCAAATGCTTCAACTACTGTAATTACAATGCCATTGTATATCTTCCCGCTAATCAGTTCATAAAGGTAGTCGAGGATTTGTGCCACGATTGTGGAGCGTGTTCTGTAGCTTGTAAATTTGGCGCCATTACCGAAAAAGAGAAACAATTGGGAACGGTTAAGTCAATGTACCTTAACAGTCATGCCGAAATCATTGAAGCCTGCGCCGATGTTGGGGTTTATTCGCCAGTACCGGTAATTAAAAAAGCGATTAAAGTAGCTTCAAATGAAAATCTGGTCATTTTCGATTCGCCTCCGGGTATTTCTTGCCCGTTTATTGCCACCGTTGAAAATGCCGATTACGTGATTTTAGTTACCGAACCAACTCCCTTCGGACTAAACGACCTGAAACTGTCGGTAGAAACCTTGAAGCAACTTAAAAGACCTTTTGGGGTAATTGTAAACCGAGCCGGATTGGGTAACCATGAAGTGTACGACTGGTTGCATCAAAATAAAATTCCACTGTTGCTCGAAATTCCTTTCGACCGTGAAATTGCGCGGATTTATTCTGAAGGCCGGTTGCTGGCAGAAGAAAAACCCACTTATCAGCTTCAGTTTAAACAAGTATTAAAAGCGATCGAAAAATCAGTAAAACGATGAATGAAATTGTAATTCTAAGCGGCAAGGGGGGTACAGGAAAAACAAGCTTAAGCGCTGCTTTTGCAACACTTAACAACCATACGATTGTTGCCGACTGTGATGTGGATGCCGCCAACCTTCACCTTATTTTGAATCCCGTAAATTATTTTGAACGGAATTTCACAACAGGCCACAAGGCGGTGATCGAATATACCACCTGCACCAACTGCGGGCTGTGTATCGATTATTGCCGATTCGATGCCATCTCGCTTCAGAACGGGAAAGTTGCGATTTCCGAGGTATCGTGCGATGGCTGCAAATTGTGTTCACGGATTTGCCCTTCCCATTCAATCCAGATGATACCAAGTGATAAAAGTCGTTGGTATGCCGGAAATTACCGCAATGGCAAGATGATTCATGCACGACTAGCTCCGGGTGAAGAAAACTCAGGCAAATTGGTCAATGTAGTTCGGGAGAATGCCCGAAAAACGGCACAGGAAACCGGCTGGGATACCATTATTATCGATGGGCCGCCGGGAACAGGTTGCCCTGTCATTTCATCAGTAACCGGAACAAACCAAGCTGTTATTGTTACTGAACCAAGCAATTCCGGATTTCACGACATGAAACGGGTATTGGAAATCACGGCCAATTTCAAGGTAAAATCATACATCGTGATTAATAAGTACGACCTGAATGAATCAATTTCAGACAAAATAGAAAGCTGGTGCACTGAAAACGATATTCCGGTTATCGGAAAGATCGCATTTGATCCTGAAATCGTAACGGCCATGATCAATTGCCAAAGCATTACCGAATGGAAGCCTGAATCGGAAACAAGCAAAGAAATTTTACGAATCTGGAAACAGATAAATCAATTGAATCATGATAAGTTTCGGACCAATACCATCGCGCAGGTTGGGGAAGAGCCTGGGGATAAATAACATTTCGGCAAGGAAAGTTTGTTCTTTCTCTTGTAGGTACTGTCAGCTTGGTGTCACCAAAAAATTTAGCGTTGCCCGCAGAAGTTTTTATGAACCAGATGTAATCTTTGCAGAAATTCATGAGCATCTGGAAAAACTTAAGGATGAAGACAAACCAGATTTTTTAACGTTTGTGGCCAATGGAGAACCTACTTTAGACATCAATTTGGGCAAGTCAATCGAAAAATTGAAACAATTTAAAATCCCCATAGCGGTCATTACAAATGCCTCTTTGTTACGGAATCCGAATGTCAGAAACGATTTAAACCTTGCTGATTGGGTTTCGGTTAAAGTTGACGCCAATACTAAATCTACCTGGGATGCAATAAACTGGCCAAGTAAATTGCTCAATTTTGAAAGTCACATAAGTGGCATTCTTGAATTTTCGGGCAGCTTTAAGGGAAAACTGGTAACCGAAACCATGCTTGTAAAAGGGGTGAACGATGGTTTGGCCGATCTAATCCAAACTGCGGATTTAATCGGGCAAATCAATCCATCGGTAGCTTATATTTCCATTCCAACACGGCCACCGGCAATCCATACGGTGCTTCCAGCGGATGCCGATTTGATCAATGAAGCCTATCAGATTTTTTCAGAAAAAGGGATTAATACCGAATTAATTCTGGGATTTGAAGGCACAAATACAGGCTATACAGGCAATGCAATTGAAGACATTGTCAACATCTGCACGGTTCATCCAATCCGTGAAGATACCTTGATGGAAATCATGAGAAAAGATTGCGCCGACCAAACCATTTTAGATACCCTGATCAAAGGTAAATACATCAAGCAGGTAAAGTATAAATCAGATAATTATTACATCCGGCAATTTCATGACTAAACTATGGTAGTACCAATTATTCTATACGGTTCGCCTATACTTCGTAAACACTCGTTTGCGGTTACTAGAAACGATGACCTTCAGCAATTGTCTCAGGATTTATTTGATACAGTTAAAAAGTCTGGTGGCATTGGCCTGGCAGCCCCACAGGCTGGCCTGCTAAAAAGGGCATTTGTCATAGATACTTCACCTTTTTCAAATGATGATCAGACCATTCATCCATACGAACAGATTTTTATTAATCCTGAAATAATAAGTCAAAGCGCTAACAAAAGTTATTACGAGGAAGGATGTTTGAGTATCCCCGGAATTTTTGAAGATGTTTTGCGCCCTGAAAAGATTACGGTCAGGTACTTTGATGTGAATTTCATCCGGATGGAAGAAGAATTGGACGGCATTAAAGCCCGAATTTTCCAGCATGAATTTGATCATTTGGACGGCATACTTTTCATTGATAAACTCAATCCTTTGAAAAGGAAGCTACTGACGACCAAACTGTATAAAATTGTTAATTCATAACCTATCAATATAATGAACCAAAATCAGTCGATCGAAAAAACAATAATGCCCGGCATTAAAAATATGATCATGGTTGTATCGGGCAAAGGTGGGGTTGGGAAATCGACAGTTGCAGCGGGAATAGCGATGTCACTTGCCGAAGAAGGTTATTCAGTCGGATTGCTCGATGCCGATATTTTTGGTCCTTCGGTGCCAACTTTAATGAATCTTCACCATGTGGAACGTCCGGTAATGGTGGAAAAAGACGGGAAACAAGTCATGGAACCTTTTGAACGTTTCGGGATCAAAGTGATGTCAATCGGGTTCTTTTTCGACCCGGAACAAGCCGTTATATGGCGTGGACCGATGGTTTCCAATGTATTAAAACAACTCATAACCGAAACGAACTGGGGAGAACTGGATTATTTGATTATTGACACTCCTCCCGGAACCGGCGATATTCATATTACACTCCTTCAGTCATTCTTCATTACAGGTGCATTGGTGGTTACCACACCGCAATTGGTGGCAATTACCGATGTCCAGAGAGCAATTGGCATGTTGCACGATCCGGTTATTGGTGTTCCGGTGTTGGGAATTGTAGAAAATATGGCATGGTTTACTCCATCCAAACATCCTGATGAAAAATATTTTCTCTTTGGAAAAGGTGGAGGTGATTTGCTGTCGAAAACTTTCAATGTCCCATTGATTGCGCAAATTCCAATGAACGAAACTATTTGCACCAGTTGTGATGGGGGAAAACTAAACGAGGTGTTTAACGACACGGAGGTGAAATCAGGATTTAATAATTTAACAGACCGAATACTCGGAATAACTCAAAAAACTGTTTCATGATCGAACACGAATATACATTCAGGGTGATGTACCCCGACACCGATAAGATGGGGACTGTACACCATTCAAACTACGCAAAATATTACGAAACTGCCCGTTGGGAATTGTTCCGGAGTATTGGTATTTCATACCATTCGGTTGAAGAAGCCGGATATATGCTTCCAGTCATCCGGATGAATTTTCGGTTTATTAAAACGGTTCAGTACGATGCCTTGCTTAAAGTAAAAACTACGCTGAAAGCCATAAAAGGGGTGCGGATCTGGTTTTCGTACAAGCTTTACAACGAACAGAACGAACTGGTGAATGAAGCCGAAACTGAACTGGCTTTTGTAGAAAAAGATACCTGGAAACCTTGTTCTGCCCCTGAATTTGTGCTGAATGTCCTTGAATTCAAGTTTCAGAAACAACTGCAAGATGAATAGAATAACTTATTTCCCGATTGGAATTGTTCACTCACCATTTCGATTTCCTGAAGGTACCCCAATTCAGGCAACGGCTGCAAAAGAGATACAGGCCCGAATCGAAATATTTCCGGAATATAGCACGGGTATAACTGACCTTGACGGATTTTCACACATTATCGTTTTGTTTCACATGCATCTGGCTAAAAGCAAATCACTGCTTGTAACTCCTTTCCTGGATTCAGAACCGCATGGTGTTTTTGCCACCCGGTCACCCGGAAGGCCAAATCCAATAGGCTTTTCGGTGGTCGAACTCGAAAAAATTGAAAATAATATCCTATTTGTGAAAGGTGTCGATATTTTGGATGGTTCAATGGTTCTGGATATTAAGCCTTATATTCCTCAATTTGATGTTTTTGAAACAACAAAAAAAGGTTGGATTGAGAAAAATGCACATAAAATTGGTGATCAAAAAGACGATGGACGGTTTAAAATTTAACAATGACAAAGCAAGAAGCGATAAATAAAGCAACAGTCCTTTTCGATGAAGGCTATGCCTGTTCTCAGGCGGTTCTGCTGACTTTTGCCAGTCAGTTTGACCTCGATGAATGGACTGCAAAACTCATTTCCTCCACCTTTGGAGGAGGTATGGGACGATTGCGCGAAAAATGCGGTGCGGTAACTGGCGGGTTCATGGTTCTTGGCCTTAAATATGGCAACACAAATCCAAAGGACATGAAAACAAAATTAGCTGCATACCGGAAAGTCCGTGATTTGAACCATTTGGTGGAAGAAATCCATGGCACTGCGAATTGTGGCGAAATTCTCAAAAAATTTGCTTCAGAGGCCGATGTTGCAGAGCGGAAACACCACAAAATTATTTGCCGGAAAATTGTTGGCGATGTAACCGGACAAGTATTCGACTTGATAAACAACGCTAGATAAATGAATACGAAAAGAAATATGCCGCTGTAAATCGGTTTAAATGTGGCGCACTAAAAGATATTAACCCTATATTCTCCCATGAAATTTCAACCTGAAAAATATGCGATAGAAGATATTCCAATGACACCATTTATTGATGCAGAGGAAATCTGGAATTTTATTGATACTACAAAATCATCGAAAAACAGGGTGCGGGAAATTATTGCCAAATCGTTGGATAAAAAACGTTTAACGTTGGAAGAAACTGCCGTACTCATCAATACAGTCGATTCCGGATTGATTGAAGAAATTAAAGCTGGGGCGCATGAGTTAAAAGAAAAGGTTTACGGCAAGCGGATTGTGTTGTTTGCCCCATTGTATGTTGGCAATAAATGCACAAACAATTGTATTTATTGCGGGTTCCGCACCGAAAATGATGCTGCTATCCGGCGGACTTTGTCAAACGACGAACTTGTCAGTGAAGTACATGCCCTTGAAGATGCCGGACAAAAACGCCTTATTTTAGTTTATGGCGAACATCCCGAATATTCAGCCGATTTCATTGCCCAATCGGTAAAAACTGTATATGCAACCAAAAAGGACAAAGGCGAAATCAGGCGGGTAAATATTAACGCTGCTCCATTGGATATCGAAGGGTTTGAAAAAGTAAAACAATCTGGCATAGGTACTTATCAGATATTTCAGGAAACTTATCACCCTGAAGCCTACAAACAACATCATTTGTCGGGCAAAAAACGAAGCTTCGAAAATCGGTTAATTGCATTAGATAAAGCGCAGGAAGCCGGTATTGATGATGTTGGCATTGGTGCATTGTTTGGTTTGTACGATTGGCGTTTTGAAGTATTGGGGCTTGTACGCCATGCAAACCATCTCGAAGCTTGCTACAATGTTGGGCCACATACCATTTCATTTCCACGCATAAAAAGTGCTTCGCAGTCGAATGTTGCTGAACGATATATTGTTAGTGATTCAGATTTTGGCAAGTTGGTGGCTATTTTAAGGCTTGCGGTGCCTTACACAGGCATGATTTTAACCGCAAGGGAATCGCCCGAACTCAGGAAAGAAGTTATGCAATACGGTGTTTCTCAAATCGATGGGGGAACCAAAATTGAAATAGGCGCCTATGCCGAAAGTTTAAATGAAAAACAAAACCTTAACCGGGAACAATTTCACATCAACGATTCGCGCTCGCTCGACGAGATTGTTGAAGAACTGCTAAACGAAGGTTTTCTTCCATCGTTTTGCACGGCCTGTTACCGCTTGGGACGGACGGGAGAACACTTCATGGAAATTTCAGTACCCGGTTTTATTCATAAGTTTTGCACGCCTAATGCGATTTTAACCTTGGCCGAGTATTTAGTCGATTACGCTTCAGAAAAAGTCAAAACTAAAGGATGGCTCGTTATTGATAATAAAATGAATGAAATAACAGACGATGTTTTAGTGATGAGAATTAAAGATAAAATAGCAAGAATTATTAATGGGGATAGGGATTTATACTTTTAATTAAAACATAATACTTATGGCACACGCAAAACGAATTATCGTGATTGGCGGTTCGGCTGCCGGTCCAAAAGCCGCATCGAAAGCACGGCGCATGGACGAAAATGCTGAAATAACTATTATCCAGAAAGCCTCCGACCTTTCGATGGCTTCGTGCGGTTATCCATATTATATCGGCGGATTTTTCGACGACCGCGACCAATTATTGTGTTCGCCTGCCGGAGTTGTTCGCGATTCGAAATTCTTTTGGAATGCAAAGAAAATAACTACCAAAGTAAATACTGAAGTCACCGTAATCGACAGGGAAAACAAACGTATCGAATTTACCGATCTGATTTCAGGAGAAAAAGATACGGCCGAATACGATAAACTGATTATTGCCACAGGTGCAACACCACGAAAACCACCTGTTCCCGGAATTGAGCTCGATGGTGTAACTACCTTGCAATCGCTGCACGATGCCGATTATTTGCGCAAAGTACATGATGAAGGAAAGATTAAAAAAGCGGTGGTTATCGGTGGTGGACTGATTGGTATTGAAACCTGCGAAGCCCTTCATTTGGCAGGAATTGAAATTACCCTGATTGAATTATTGCCTCAGTTGCTAACTTTTCTGGATAAAAAAATGGCCAGGCTCGTTGAAAAATATGTAATGAGCAAAACCAATGTGATTCTGGAAAACGGTGTGGCCGCATTTATTGGCGTAAACGGGAAACTCACAGCCGTAAAACTTCAGAACGGAACCGAAATTCTCTGCGAACTGGCGGTAATTGCCATTGGTGTGATCCCGAATACCAAACTGGCTGCTGATGCGGGTTTGGCCGTTGGACAAACAGGAGGACTGGTTGTAAACGAGAACATGCAAACCTCCGACCCAGATATTTATGCCGTTGGCGACTGCATCGAAATTCCCAATCTGATTTCAGGCAATCCGGTTCATGCACCTTATGGCGATTTGGCCAATTTGCAAGGCCGCGTGGCTGGTGAAAATGTGATTTCAGGAAATGTAGCCCGATTCCCCGGAACGATCCAAACCGGTATCTGTAAGGTTTTCGATTACGGGGTGGGCGCTACCGGATTGTCAAAGAAAAATTGCCTGAAGGCGGGAATTACAAACATTGAAACAGTTGTAAATGCCAGTCTCGACAAACCTGGATTTATGGACGGCAAGCTGTTGATCACCAAATTGGTTGTTGATAAACCGAACGGGATTATTTTGGGCGCACAGGTTATTGGCCCCGGCGATGTAAGCAAGCAGGTTGCTATTTGGGCTATGGCCATTAAAGGCGCACTTACAGTTGACGACATGGTCAATGCTGACCTGCCTTATGCTCCGCCTTATTCACTGGCTATCGACCACAGCATCGCCACTGCTCACATCATGCAAAATAAGCTGAAAGGCCTTTTCTACGGAATATCGTCTGAACAACTAAGGGAGAAGCTCAAAACCAAAGAACCGCTTGTTTTGCTGGATGTTCGAAATCCTGACGAATACGAACAAATGCGACTGGGAATAGGTGAAAAACTAATTCCTTTGGGGCAACTTCGTAAACGGCTGGATGAAATGCCAGAAGACAAAAATGCTGAAATCATAACCTGGTGTAAAATATCGCTGCGCGGTTACGAAGCAGCGTTAATCCTTCAAGCAAATGGCTATAAAAATGTGATGGTTTTGGAAGGCGGAATTATGGCCTGGCCGTATAAACGTGAGAAGTAACAATCATCATGAATGAAATGAATATGAATAAGATTGTGATCATTGGGGTTGAACCTCCCTGTCCCAGATGCAAACTTTTGGGAAATATAATTGACGCAAAAGTTGAAGAATTAAATATTGAGGCCGAAGTTATTCACTTGGCTTATACTGATCCGGAAGCAAGAAAGATTGCAAATAGTTTCGGACTGGTTTCTGGCACAGCCAAAGACGTTTCGGCTAAAATTCAGGTTCCGATTGACAACGAAAAAATCAGTCTGGCAAAAAAAAGTAAGACCATTCATCCTGACTATGATTTCAGTGCTTACAACAATTGTAACTGGACGTTTGAACTGGATGAAGTGTTGAGGCTTTTTGAAAACAGGGCTAAAGAAGTTGGGATATTGATGACCCCTGTTTTGATTATTAACGGGGAGTTGAAACATCAGGGTAGTGTTCCAAGTTTGAGAAAAATAAATGAGTGGCTTATCGAATTGAAATAAAAAATGAATCAAAATGGCGAGCCTCAAAGAAGAACTCCTAAAAGACATCCGCTTTGTTGAAGGATTGAACTCCTGCATCAACTGCGGGGTTTGCACGGCTATTTGTCCGGCAGCCAGATTCTACGAATACGATCCGAGGATGATTGCTGATATTGTACAGAAAGGCAACGAAGCAGAAATTGAACAACTGCTGAAAAGCGATACCATTTGGTTTTGCGGCGAATGCCTTTCGTGCAAAACCCGCT
>CAYRBM010000169.1:0-11424 GCA_964422425.1 uncultured Odoribacter sp. | reverse complement strand
AGCACATTTAATAACGTCAGTGGTTCTCCCTGACTGTGAAATGAGTACTGCCTTGTCAAACTCCTTCAAATTCCTCATGTATTGATAATACTCTCCGGCCAACTCCGGAAAAATTCGAACACCCAGGTACCGAAGCACCAATGCTGAAAAATAGGATGAGCCCATACCAATATATGGAACCTTTTCAGGAAGAATCAATCCTTTGTTCTTTTCAAAGCAAAGCCAGGCCTGATTTGGAATATCAAATAATTCTTTTTCCACAATAATGTTGGTATTTTAAAACCTAAAGAAAGTTAATCAAAAAACAGAAGCTTTAAAAATTTATTTTTGATACAACAAAAAACCCCGCTAATGCGGGGTTTCGTATGTTTATTCACCTATATTCAGCACTCTATTTCACCTTATCAACAATGGCTTTAAAAGCTACAGGGTGATTCATCGCTAAATCAGCCAAAACTTTACGATTGATTTCTACGTTTGCTTTTTTCAGCAAACCGATAAACTGAGAATACGATAATCCTTCAGTACGTACGGCAGCGTTAATACGCTGAATCCATAAAGCACGGAAGTTTCTCTTTTTTGCTTTTCTGTCACGATAGGCATATTGCAACCCCTTTTCAAGGGTATTTTTTGCAACGGTCCATACATTCCTGCGGGCGCCGAAGTTACCTCTGGTAAGCTTCAGGACTTTTTTTCTGCGAGCCCGTGATGCTACTGCATTTACTGATCTTGGCATAAAACTGATTTTAGAATGGTTAGCGCCCCATTTTACCGGGAACTTAAAGCTAATTCACTCGATTAATAACTTAATTTAACTACACTAAAAAAGAAAACTTCTTAGATATTCAACATTCCTTTTACATTAGCAACATCAGCTTTGTCAACGGTTCCCCAATAAGTAAGGTTACGTTTACGCTTGGTGCTTTTTTTGGTCAGAATGTGGCTTTTGAAAGCGTGTTTTCTTTTAATTTTTCCGGTGCCGGTCAATTTAAACCTTTTTTTTGCGCCGGAGATCGTCTTCATTTTTGGCATCTTCCTAAAATTAAAGTATGTAAGAAATTTATTTCTTCTTTTTAGGTGAAATAAACATGGTCATTCTTTTTCCTTCGAGTGTTGGCAACTGGTCAACTTTACCTACTTCTTCCAATTCCTGGGCAAAACGAAGCAGCAAAATTTCTCCTTGTTCTTTAAAAAGAATTGAACGTCCTTTAAAAAACACATAAGCCTTCACTTTAGCGCCTTCCTGTAAAAATTTTTCAGCATGGCGCAATTTAAACTGAAAATCGTGGTCGTCGGTATTCGGTCCAAAGCGAATTTCCTTTACCACAACCTGAACAGTTTTGGCTTTGATTTCTTTTTGTTTCTTTTTTTGTTGATACAGAAACTTCTGATAATCAATAATCCGGCAAACTGGCGGATCAGCATTGGGCGAAATCTCAACAAGATCAAGCTCCAGTTCATCAGCCATCTTTAATGCTTCAGAAAGGGAATAAACCCCTGGATTTTCTACATTCTCACCAACAACACGAACTTGTTGAGCGCGAATCTTTTCGTTAATCTTGTGCTGAGGAGCAGGCTCTGCTTTTCCTCCACCGATTGGTCTTTTGTTTACTGATAGGGCCAAATTCTACGTTATTAGTTAATAATCTATTACTTGTACAACGATGATAATTGTTCTTTAACTTCTGCTTTTAAAAAATCGGCAAACTCCTGAATACTCATCGAACCTTTATCTCCCTCGCCTTGCTTTCTCACCGAAACACTCTGACTTTCAGATTCTTGTTCGCCAACTATCAATAAATAAGGGATACGTTTCAATTCGTTATCCCTGATTTTCCGGCCGATTTTCTCATTCCGGTCGTCAATTAGGCTGCGAATATCGCAATTATTTAGAAATTCTGAAACACTTTTTGCATATTCATTATACTTTTCGCTGATCGGTAAAACAACAACTTGCTCGGGAGTTAACCAAAGAGGGAATTTACCGGCAGTGTGCTCAATTAAAACGGCCACAAAGCGTTCCATCGATCCAAAAGGTGCGCGATGAATCATCACCGGACGATGGCGTTTATCATCGGCGCCAATGTATTCCAATTCAAAACGTTCGGGTAGATTATAGTCAACCTGGATGGTTCCCAACTGCCAGCTCCGGCCAAGAGCATCCTTGATCATGAAGTCGAGCTTCGGACCGTAAAAGGCAGCTTCGCCCAATACAGTAACGGTTTTCAACCCTTTTTCCTGAGTAGCTTCAATGATGGCCTGCTCTGCTTTATCCCAGTTTTCAGACGAACCAATGTATTTTTCAGGTTTATTCGGGTCGCGCAATGAAATCTGTGCCGAATAATTTTCAAAATTCAAAGCCTTGAAAATGATGAAAATAATATCAATAACTTTCTTGAATTCATCCTTAATTTGATCGGGACGGCAGAACAAATGCGCGTCGTCCTGAGTAAACCCACGGACACGGGTCAAACCATGCAATTCGCCACTTTGCTCGTAACGATAAACTGTACCAAATTCGGCCATTCGGATGGGAAGATCTTTGTATGACCGGGGTTTGAACTTGTACAATTCGCAATGATGCGGACAGTTCATCGGTTTCAGCATATATTCTTCGCCTTCAGCAGGAGTCTTGATGGTTTGGAATGAATCAGCCCCATACTTTTGAAAGTGCCCTGAGGTTTTATACAGGTTGATATCGCCAATATGTGGAGTCATAACCTGTTCGTAGCCAAATTTCTTTTGAACACGTTTAAGAAAATCTTCCAATTGTAGCCGAAGCAAAGCGCCTTTGGGAAGCCACATCGGTAAACCCTGACCAACCTGTTGCGAGAAGGTAAACAGTTCCATTTCCTTACCAATCTTCCGATGGTCGCGTTTTTTAGCCTCTTCAAGTAAAACAAGGTATTCCTCAAGCATTTTCTGTTTGGGGAAAGTAATCCCGTAAATACGGGTTAGCATCTTGTTTTTTTCGTTACCCCGCCAATAAGCTCCGGCAATCGATGTCAGTTTTACGGCTTTGATAAATCCTGTATTCGGTAAGTGCGGTCCACGGCATAAATCTGTAAAATTACCCTGATTGTAAATGGTTATTGTACCATCTTCCAGTTCACTAATCAGTTCTTCCTTAAGATTATCGCCTTTCTGCGAAAACATGTTTAAAGCATCCGCTTTCGAAATTTCTTTTCTGACAATATCATGTTTTTCCCGGGCCAGCTCAATTATCTTTTTTTCAATTTTTTCAAGGTCTTTTTCAGATATCTGCTGCCCTTCAGGAAGATCGATATCGTAATAAAACCCATTGTCAACGGTTGGGCCGATGCCAAATTTGGTGCCCGGATAGAATGATTCAATAGCCTCGGCCATTAAATGCGCCGACGAATGCCAAAAGGTTTCTTTTCCTTCGCGGTCGTCCCACAAAAAGAGCTTGATACTGGCATCGTTCTTGATTGGACGCGACAAATCCCAAACTTCGCCATTGACTGAAATAGACAAAACATCTTTGGCCAGACGACTGCTTATCGACTCGGCGATTTCGTAACCGGTAACAACGTTATCAAATTCCCTGACACTATGATCGGGTAAAGTAATTTTAATCATTGGGTTTTCATCTTAAAAAAACAGGGGGCAAAGATAATTATTATAACCTGATATTTACCCCTGTTTTTTGATTTTGAGAATGAAAATCTTCTCAAATCGTGAACTATTAAAACCCATGAAGCTGAGATTCGACCAATAGGTCGGAGGTTTTTGAGATTTGGAAAACAGAAATGCCAATGCACTACCTTATACTGAGGCTTAAACCTGCATGATAAGAAGTGTATTCCGATTTGGAGACTGAACCAAAGACCCGTAAAAAAGCAAGTTTGATCCGAAGGCCTGCATCCAGACTAACATTCCGCGATTCATACTGAATGGCAATAGGATCAATTAAAGCATCCTCGTTGGTAATTGCCAGTCCTCCATTCGGGCCTTTGGTCAAAACCGGGTATTTCCCGATTACATCAATCGATGTTTCGCAGGTACTTTGCCCAACACCTCCAAATAAAGTCAGAAATCCAAGTTTTTTCGAAATTACCAGACCATACTTTCCTGAATGTGTTTTTATTCTCAGTAATTGATTTTGATCATTGGTATAGGTGACCGAAACATTTTCAATTCCATAATCATCCGGAGTAAAACTTAGCTGGCTTTGCGCATTAACTTCTGAATAGCTGGCAAAAAGAGCCGCATCGAAAGGCAATTCCTTTAAGAGAGGAAACCATTCCATAAAGTTATGCTTAACGCCTGCACCCCAGAAGCCAAATTTCATTTCATCTCCCTCATTCGTGTAGTTCATTTCAGGAACATATCGTCCAATCACATCGGTATTTGGCAACAGTCCGAATGTAAATTGCGCCATTGGGACAGGAACAATATCTTGCTCCAATCCTTTCGGCATATTGAATGAAACAAAGGAGTTTCCCTGATTATCTTTCACAACCATTTTTGGACCTGAAACATCAGCTCCGGCAATAGTTGGGGCTATATTTCCGCCGCTGCTTACAGAGGTGTTGGCCAACTCAAGTTTGGCGATGTCAAAGGTTTTTGATTTTTCAGGAATTTGAATAGCACTTAAAGTTATTGAAAAATCAAAACCAAAAAACCTGTGTGTTTCGGCCGAATTGTACCATCCATTGTTTAGCCCATCGCCCAAAGCAAATACATACGGTTCAAGATAAGCCTGAGCCAATTTACCGGCATCAGCCTTACCTCCTTTCAAAAATTCGGTAATTCCAGTTTGTGAAAACGAAAACAAACTTATTGATCCTGTTAGTAAAGAAAGAATTAGCCTTTTCATATTTCTCAAAATTACAATCTACATATCCGATAAACACACTCTGGACACATAAAGATACTCTTTTTACAAAGTCATCTTTTTATCTTCTGAGCAATTACCTAAACTTTAATCAGTAATACTTTAAAACGGGGTTCCGGAAAGTGTCCTTTTTTTTGTCAAAAAAAATTCGAAGTTTTAACCTCTGATAAACACACGAAACAAAAAACCTATGAATTTCAGATACGGATTTATCCTTTTGCTTGTAAGCATTTCGCTAGCTGCACTTTCGCAAAAAAAGATTGAACTAAAAGACGTAATCGGAGGCCGAACCTTTGCCCAGAAAAGTGTTTCAGGATTGCGCTCGATGAACGACGGGTTGCATTACACCACGCTGGAAAGTGGAAACAAAATTGTGAAATACAGTTATAAAACCGGCACACAGGTGGAAGTTTTATTTGACCTGACCAAGATTGAAAATGCAGGATTTTCCAGTTTCGGAGATTACACTTTTAGTAACGACGAAACAAAGATCATGTTTACCACTAAACGACAGGGAATTTATCGCCATTCGTACACCGCCGAGTATTATATATGGAACCGCACCACCAAAGAAATGAGTCCTTTATCACAGAAAGGTGCCCAACAGCTGGCCACTTTTTCTCCTGATGGTGAACGGGTTGCTTTTGTACGCGAGAATAACCTTTTCGTAAAAAGTCTAAAATTTAATACTGAAAGTCAGGTGACCCGTGATGGCGAAAAAAATAAAATCATCAACGGTGCCCCCGACTGGGTTTATGAAGAAGAATTCAGTTTCAACAAAGCGTTTGAATGGTCGCCCGACAGCAAATTTCTGGCATTCATCAAATTCGACGAAACCAATGTTCCAACTTTTAATATCCCGATGTATCAGGGGCAGAAACCTGAAATCAAAGAAAACCAGCTTTACCCCGGAAGTTACAGTTACAAATACCCCAAAGCCGGCGAAAAAAATTCGGTGGTTAAAGTGCTGATCTACGATTTAAAATCGAAAAGCAGTGTCACGGCCGAAACTGGAGACGATATGGAGCAGTACATCCCTCGCATCCGTTGGACTGCTGATGGCAACGACCTGGCTATTATGAAACTCAACCGGCTTCAAAACCAGCTCGATATCGTTCTGGCCAACCCAAACACCGGCGACACCCGGGCATTTTTCACCGAAAAGAACAAACGCTACATTTCGGAGGACTTTTACGATGACTTCATTTTCCTCCCGGATAACAAATACATTGTGCTGAACAGCGAACGCGATGGCTTTTCACATTTATACCTGTATGATAGGCAGGGATTTGAAGTCAAGCAGCTAACCTCCGGAAATTTTGACGTCACCGAATTTTATGGCTACGATCCGGTAAAGAAGATTTTTTACTATCAGGCGGCTAAGGAATCGCCGATGCGCCGTGAAGTTTATTTTGTGAGCCTCGACGGAAAGAAATCAGGAAAACTCTCCACTCAGTCGGGAACCAATAACTCCGATTTTAGTGCCGGATTCAAATATTACATCAATTATTTCAGCAACGTAACTACACCCAATCTGGTCACGCTTCACGATCAAACCGGAAAGCTTATTCGGACGCTCGAAGACAATTCGGCTTTGAAAAATACATTGAAAGAATACTCACTCAGCCCGAAAGAGTTTTTCACATTTAAAACTTCGGAAGGGGTTGAACTGAATGGTTGGATGATAAAACCGGCCAACTTCGATGCCTCGAAAAAATACCCGGTTTTTATGACTCAATACAGTGGACCCAATTCGCAACAGGTGATTGATCGCTGGGGAGTAAGCTGGAACGATTACCTGGCGCAGGAAGGCTTTGTAGTTGTTTGTGTCGACCCACGAGGAACGGGAGCTCGTGGCGAAGAATTCAGGAAAATGACCTATCTGCAGTTGGGTAAATACGAGTCGGACGATCAGGTTGAAGCTGCCAAATATCTGGGTACTCTGCCTTTTGTTGACAAAACGCGAATTGCCATCTGGGGTTGGAGTTACGGCGGTTTTATGGCTGCATTGTGCATGGAAAAAGGAGCCGATGTGTTCAATACCGGAATTTCGGTTGCACCTGTGACTAACTGGCGATTTTACGACAGTGTTTACACCGAACGCTACATGCGCACCCCACAGGAAAATCCGGAGGGATATGACGACAATTCTCCCCTCTCCCATGCCGAAAAAATTAAAGGCAATTACCTGCTGATTCACGGTTCGGCTGACGATAACGTCCACTTCCAGAACACGATGGAATTTACCGAGCGAATGGTACAGGCAGGTGTTCAGTTCGACATGATGGCCTACACCAACCGTAACCACGGAATTTACGGCGGAAATACCACCATGCACCTGTACACAAAAATGACCAATTACCTGAAGGAAAAACTCATGGGCAATTAAAAATCATCCTGAAGAGGAATGAGAAAGTTTTCGGCATTTGGTTAAACTTTTATCCTCCGGCAAGAGTTTTCCGCCAACAATGGTTATTTTTATACAAGAATTCTCTTCAAACTAAATAACCTGTTGTGATTATGAAAAAGTTGACCTCATTGTTTCTTTTTCTGTTTGTGGTCTTCTGCCATTCAATGCAGGCCCAAAATCATGAAAAACTCCGTCGTGCCGATTGTTTTTTTGGCGTTCATTTCGATTTACATGCGAGCGAAGACATCACCAACGCCGGAGAATCAATCACCCCGGCTATGATTGACACGTTTCTGACGAAAGTTCGTCCCGACTTTATCCAGATCGACTGTAAAGGACATCCCGGAATTTCGAGCTATCCAACCAAAGTTGGCAATCATGTCAAAGGATTCCAAAAGGATCCGCTGAAAGTTTGGCGCGAGGTAACCGAGAAAAATAAGGTTGGACTTTACATGCATTATTCCGGAGTTTGGGACGACAAGGCAGCTTCGGAGCATCCCGATTGGGCAATTGTAAAAGCAAACGGCGAGAGAAGTAAACAAAAAATGTCGTTTTTCAGTCCCTATCTGGAAAAACTGATGATTCCTCAACTCAAGGAATTAAGCTCCGAATATCGGGTTGACGGCGCATGGATTGACGGAGAATGCTGGGCTGTTGAACCCGACTACAGCGACGAAGCCATTCAGGCCTGGAAACAGAAAAGCGGCATTCAGGAAGTTCCCCGAAAACGCGACGACCGACTTTTCCCCGAATATCTCGAATTTACCAGGGGGCTTTTCCGGGAACATTTGAAAAAATACATCGACGTGATTCATGCCTTTGACCCAACATTTCAAATCACCAGCAACTGGTCATACTCTTCCATGATGCCTGAACCGGTTGATGTTAATGTCGATTTTATTTCAGGAGATGTGACCCCGCAAAACGGCGTTTTCCGTTCGGCTTTTGAGGCACGCTGTATTGCCCCGCAAGGTAAACCGTGGGATTTGATGGCCTGGGGATTTTCGTGGAACGGCGACAAAATGCCGATGAGCAACAAATCGGCGGTTCAGTTGAAGCAGGAAGCCGCACAAATTATGGCGATGGGCGGTGGAGTGCAGTTTTATTACCAGCAAAACCGAGATTTATCGCTGAAACCATGGTTGGCAGGAACGCTGTCGGAGTTGGGCGCTTTTTGCCGCGAACGTCAGGCATTCTGCCACAAAGCCAAAGCTGTTCCGCAGGTTGCGCTGTTTTACCCGGCAAAGGCCTACCAACTGGCTGCCGGCTCAGCATTTTCCGGACCTCCGGCCAAGTTTCCGGCCACGCTTTATGCCTTGCTCGACAACCAATATTCCGTTGAAATTCTGATGGAGCATCATCTCTCCGGAAAAATGAATCAATATCCGATGATTGTCATTCCTGAATGCAATTTCATCAACCTGAATATGTTGAATGAATTCAGAAATTACCTGCAAAACGGAGGAAAACTGTTGATCGTTGGACCTGAAACTGCCACCATTTTTGCCCGCGAATTGGGCATATCATCGGCTAATACTTCCGAAGAAAAAGTGGCTTTCATCGATGCGGCTAACCGGTTGGGTTCCATCCGATCGCCTCTTTTTGAAGTTAAGCTGGCCAACGATGCGAAAGTCAATACTTTTTTCTACAATACCGGCGACTACCGCGATGTGAGTAAAACACCGGCTGCCTCCATCCGAAAAGTTGGCAAAGGTATGATTGCCGGAATTTATTTCAATGCAGGTTCGTCGTATAACCAGTTTAAAACTCCGGTCATCCGCGATTTTGTTGCCGAAGTTGTGAAACAGCTTGCACCTGAAAAAAAGGTGGAAATCTCGGGGTCGCACCTGGTTCATGTTGCGGTGAATGAGCTGAAAGGAAAGACATTGATCAACCTGATTAATGTGGCTGGCGAACATACCAATCAATCGGCTATCGGCTACGATCAGGTTCCGGCTTTGACCAACCTCACTGTTTTGATCAAAGGAAAACCCTCGAAGGTTATTTTGCAGCCCGAAGGAACCGAGCTTCAATCAACCTTCGCCAATGGGAAAACGCTGGTACAGCTTCCCAGACTCGAAATTCATTCCATTCTCGAATTGGTTGAATAACCTGAAAAACCGTTAAATCATTGTAAAATTTAAGAATCAGGACACTTCAAATCCTGATTCTTTCGTTTATTAGAATGACGAAAACAGAAGGGAAACATGAAGACGAAACGCGTTAAGATCAGCCAATTTTCCAGATCAATAATCACCACACTTTTAAAAGGCGGAATTTTCATTCTTATTTTCATTTTAGGCATAAAGCCGGCACTTTCGCAGGGAAAACTTACCGGCTTTGTGGTTGACGACGAATTCAATACACCCATCGAAAAAGCGGTGGTCACCATTCCCGGAACGCTGATCAGCGTTTTGACCGACCAGCAAGGCAAGTACGAGCTAAAGTTAGTCGGTGGCCATTACTTTATCAAAGTCGATCATCCCGATTACTTCGGAAAACAATACAACATGTCGGTTTCGGAAGGAATTTCAACTCCGATGTTTATCGTGAAACTGCAATCGCGGGCAACCGGGCGGGAAATGCAGCGTCGCGTTAGTTCCTACATCAGTAAACCGGAGCATCCCCAAAGTTCAGAGAACGTTTCGACCTGGAAAGTCACCGAACAAAACGGGCAACAGGATTTCAATCAATTGTTCAGGGAAAATCCATCCGTCAGTTTTTTCAGCAACGGCAGTGGCTACAACGACTCTGAAATCCGGTTCAGGGGAAACGATTCCCGTCAAACCGGATACACCTTGAATGGCATTTTGCTGAATAATCCTGAAACCGGACGAGTGCAATCATCCGAGTTTTCAGGAATGACCGACTGGGCTCAGCAAATTCAACTCGTCAACGGACAGCCGGCCAATTTGCAAAGTCAGGCACCAGCTGGCGGATTGGTCAACGTGCTTTCGGTATTGCCCAATGAAGAAGCAGGCGTCGAAATTTTGGCTGTTTACGGCAATTCGGGAATGATGAAGACCGGTGCAACTGTTCATTCGGGCCAATCGAAAAAGGGACTGGCGTCAGTTCTTCGGCTGTCGCGAACTTCAGGCAATGGTCTTGCCGAAAACACCGCATTTGAGCAATACAGCCTGTTTGCCGGTGTGCAGAAGGAGTTCAACCACCGCCACACGTTGGCTTTGAACCTTGCACTAGTTCAGCAAAAACACGACAGAAATGATGCCGACACGATTGGCGCCTACAATTTTTTCGGCACAAAATACAATGCCGACTGGGGCATTTTAAACGAGCAAGCAAATTCGTGGAGCACTAGTTTCGACCGGAGTCCGCTGATTAGTCTGACCCATTTCTGGCAGCCCCGGGTTAAGACGCATGTCACCACGCAACTGGTGGCGCGCTTTAACCGATCGGCCCAGCTCGCTCCGGGCGGACTTTTCAACAATCAACCCATCAGCGCTGTGCCGCGCGATTCGGCCGGGCATGTTCAATTTGATCAAATTGTCGCATGGAACATGGGTAGCGATGTAGCGGAAATGGGCACTATCCGCCAACCCGGCACCAACGGACAATTCGTGAATACCGAATTTTCGGGCATCACCACTTTGGCGTCGATCGACAGCGAAAACAGGTTGGGATTTCGCTCGGTTATTTCGCACCAGTTCAGCAAAAAACTTGATATTTCGGCCAGTTTCGATCTGGAGGATTACCGCGCCAAACATTTTGGAGCAATACACGATTTGCTTGGATCGACTTCCTACACCAGCTATTCCGACCTCAACCGAACAGATGGATTTCCCGTTGAAAACCGGTTTCAGGATAAATTGATCCCGAAGTTTAATTCAGCCGATCCGTCCGGCCATTTCTACGAATCGACGGTTCAGTCGGGAGGAATAAATTTACGGGGCGACTATCAAACCGGGCGTTTCAGCTGGTTGCTGGCCGGTTCTGCATCGGTCAGAAACCTGCAACGAACCGATCATTTCAATTATTTGGCTACCAATCCCGACCGAAAAACGGAATTTGTATTGCTTCCAGGAGGAAACCTTCAAACCGGAGCAAGGCTAAATTTATGGAAGTATCATTCGGTTCATGTTCGCACGAGCTTCGGAAGCTACCAGCCGTTCATGAATTCGCTTTTCCCGACCGCCAA
>CAYRBM010000168.1:0-11455 GCA_964422425.1 uncultured Odoribacter sp. | reverse complement strand
AGTGATCTGACCACATAGGCCGCCAAAAAAACACCTGCGATTCCTCCTAGGGTTAAGGCAATTGCAGTTTTGGGGTCGTAAGCTTTTTTATAAATAAAGCGCGTGCTGCCCGACAGCATCAGCAATGCTGTTGAGGTCATCATTAGCGGGAATGCAGTTAAAGGGTGCATTCCCAATGAATAAACCATAGCCATGCAGGGCGCATAAAATCCAACGCCTATGGTCTGAAGTGACCCGAATATGAAACTCATTACCACAATCAACAATAATTTCCATCCGGAAAGGCCAGTAGCTTCTCCTCCCAGGGGCAATAGGTTCAGGAGACCTGAAAGTATAACCAGCCCAACCAGCAATAATCCGATCCCCATTCCCAATTGAATGTTACGGCGGCGTAAACGGGCTACCACGCCAGCTCCCAGTAATGCTCCCAAACTGGCTGACATAGCGACTGAGAGTAAGGTGATTTTATCAATATCAACCACTGTCATGAAAATAAAGGCCTGAACCACAGTTGGAATAGTATTTCCCACATTCATGGTTCCGGGGATAGTACGGTCGTCAACCATCCTGAAGAATTTGAAAAGTGCAGTCTGTTGAGCAAAACTCCCGATTCCAAGAGTGTCAAGAAAATTGGTTACCATACCAACACCTATCCGTGATGGTAATTGCCCGGTAATAATTTCTTCTTTGCTGTGATGCAAATCGCGGAAATATACAAAACTGAAGATGGAAGTTAAAACTCCAAGAATGGCTTTCAGTAAGAGAATCATCCGAATGATTAATGGTTTCTGATAAAACTACAAAACGAAACAATGGCATACAAGTAGGGGGCGGAGATTGCTTCAAATAATTGAATTTTAAGCTCATGTTTGTGAAATTCATGTAGCGTTTCGATTATGTTTTCGTGGCTTCCATGTCGGAATTTTTTGTTTTAATCGTTTCATTTCGTGGAGGACTTAATCAAAAGTAGGCTTCAAAAGCAAGCTACCTGTAACGGTAACCTATTCCGAAGCCCAGGTTTAAAGAACTGAAGTTAACCTGACCAATTTCATCCATTTTTTGCCCTGAATAGGTATATCCTGCTTCTGAAAAGATGCACCATCGACGCGCAAAGTTAAATCTGACAGATAAACATGGATTAAACACCAATCCGTTTCCCGAAAGTTGCGAATCGGCAGATTTGTTTAAAGCGCTTTGGGCATAACCGATTCTTGGTTTTAAGTCAAGCACAAATTTTTTACTGAGTGCGTAAGTCCACATTGGCCCTGCCAGAAAACCATTGATCATCCACCAGTTGTCAGGATTGCCACTTTTCGTGTCGTATTGATTCTGAAATCCGGCAAACGTAATTCCTATATTTCCTTTCAGGCGGTATCCAAGGTTAATCCAATTGCCACTGTATCCGTTCACCGCTGTATAATTCGTTCCATCAATCAGGAATTGGTTGGACAAATCTCCCATAATAAATGAGGGCCCGCTTACCAATCCAATAAAACTTTCATGCTGGTAGTCAGGTAAGCTTATTGCAGTTTCTGGAGGGGGAGGTGTGTTTGTCTGATTAGCTACGGAATGGGTTTCCTGCAAAGCTTCGATGACTGAAGCCGGGGTCTTGCTCAAGGCAAAATAGTTAAGCTTACTTCGGTACCGATCGAAATTTTCACGCCGTCGCTCTATTGGAATGGTGATTCGGATAGATCCGACTCCTGCGCCAATTCCTGCGCCAAAGGCTAAGCCTCCGGCTCCTAATATCATGACTATAGGTACATAAAGTAAATCCGCCTCATCTTTTATTTCGGTTGCTAAAACAATGGATGGTAGCAAGCCAATAACGCCACCGATGATGGCCCCTCTCAAGGCACTGTTCTTTCGTCGAACTTGAATTTGATTAATATCCTGAAAATGGAAGGATGAATAGCTATTGGTATAGGGATTTGAGAGCTGTATGGTCGAATCCTGAATGTGATATAAAATACCTTTGTGCAATCTACCGGTAGTTTTTATCCAACTGTCATAAGGCTTCGGCTTTTTTATTGGTTGATATTGACTGTGTGCTACACCGAAACTCCCAAACAAAACAAGCATTAAGAGGGCAAAGTTCTTCTTTTTCATAGGTTTGAAGTTTTGATTGTCATCGGTTACTTCCGCACAACAAACCTTTATTCGCTATTGTTCAAGGTAGGAAAAAGAGAATAGTTTTTGAGGTGATTCTAATCAATACGATAATCTACAGGATCATTTTTGTCTTATGATTACACATTTATCGAGCTTGGGTAGTTTCTTTCTCTCCTTCCCATCTGGAAAGTCCACCCCAGTTGATGTAGCGTTTATACCCAGCTTTTCTCAACTGTTTGGACACGATATTGGCATTTCCGCCTACGGTACAGTAAATAATCAGATACTTTTCCTTCGGAATTTCATTCAGCCGGTTCTTAATTGCACCAGCAGGAAATGATTTAGCTGTGGGAATATGACCATTGGCGTAAGCTTTTTCCGACCGGACATCCAGTATCCAGATTGAATCAACCGGCTGATCGACGATCTTTTTCAGCCCTGCCGGATCGATGTATTTCTTCAGAACTTTGCCTTCTTTTCCGGCCTTTCCAACAAACACATTTTGCCCTGCCGACTGAAAAAAAGAAATGGACAGTACGAATACAAAAAGTGAAGCTATCTGCAGGAACTTATTTTGTGTAGTCATGATGATCATTTTAGCTTGAAAAACTCCTGAATAATTTCTGAATTGGTTTTGTCGATGAAATGATTTACAAACTCATTTTGCTGACCCGATTTTCGCAATTCTTCAAAGTCTGCATGGTACGACTCATCTCCTGCAAGTTTTGCCGATAAAGCCCTGTTCATCAGGTTGGGATGGTATTGCTCTTTTTTAGACGGATCGTTGATGCGCTCGGTAAACATAGTCATGCTTTTTTTATAGCATTTTGTTGCTTCCTCTTTATTTTCGAGTATTTCCTGAATAAAACCTTTGATCACCCAACCTTCAGCATAGTCCGGATTTTTCCGGGTGGCAAATTCGATCTCTGTCAGTGCTTTGTCGTAGGCTTTTTGCTGAATGTAAATTCCGGATTTCGAAATATGAGGTATATAATAAGATCGGTCGGCCCGGATAGCCTGATCGAGAAGTAATAACGCGCTATCGGTTTTTGCCCTGATGATCAGTGCAGAAGCTCTGTCCTGAAGGTCAATTGCTTTCTGCTTATAGGCACGACTTTGTGGTTTCTGATTTCCGGAACAGCTTATCAGAAAAGCAAAAAGTAGATAAAGCGACAGATTTTTCATGGATGAAGTTTGTTTCCATTGTTCAGATCAAATATAGGAAATTTTAGGCCCTGAAGTGAGAATATAGACACTCGTAGCTTTCGCCTGTGTTTTGAGTTCACAAAATTGGTGATCATTCGGTTTAAATTCAGAAGTGTTATCTGTTGTAAGGTCTTTTAGCAATACTTTTCAACAAACGTTCAAATATCCGATTTGACAATACCGACATCACCCGGATATGCTTACTTTTAGTTCCTCAAAATTTAAAATCGGCACGATTTAACCGGATGTTTCTTCGTGCTTTCCGTGTTTAAGCACCTATATGTCGCAACTCAAAGTATATAAAGCTTCGGCGGGCTCGGGCAAAACTTTCCGGCTGGCCATCGAATACATGAAGCTGGCGTTGACCCACGAGTCGAATTACCGGCACATTTTGGCCGTTACTTTTACCAACAAGGCCACTGCCGAAATGAAATCGCGCATCATTGGAGAATTGTACCGGCTTGCACAGGGGCACAACACGGCTTACCTTGATGTGCTGACGCGCGAACTGCGCTGGCCGGCCATGCAGGTTCAGCGGCAGGCTCAGTTGGTTTTGAAGCGCATTCTGCACGACTATTCCCGTTTTACCATCAGCACCATCGACAGTTTTTTTCAGCGGGTGATCAAAGCTTTCAACCGCGAGCTGGGCATCAATGCGGCCTATAATGTTGAGCTTGACGAAGCCAGCATTTTGGAAGAAGCTGCCGATCGGCTTATTCAATCGGTTGACGACGATACGAACCTGAAGGAATGGCTGGAAACATTTGCCAGCGAAAAAATACGCGAAGGCAAGGGCTGGAACCTTAAACGGGACATCATCAGGCTGGGAAGTGAGATTTACAATGAAACATTCAAATCGCTCAATAATGAGTTGTATGAAAAACTGAACGACCGCCGATTCCTTAAAGATTACCGGGAAAAGCTTGGCAAAATTATAGGTCAATTTGAAAATCAGCTAAAAACATTGGGACAGGAAGGCCTGAACGTGATGGCTACAGAAGGATTAACTGTAGATGATTTCAAGGGAAAGGGCAGGGGACCGGCAACCGTTTTTCAGAAACTAAAGGAACTGAAAACTGATTTCTCGAACACGATATTATCGGCTGCTGTTGATTCTTCGGCCTGGGTAACAGCTACGGTTAAGGAACCACAGAAGTCGAAACTGACTGCAATTGCTGAAAACTACCTGATGCCCAAATTGCAGCAGGCTATCCGGATTGTTGAAAACGATTCGCGCAATTACGTGTCAGCCAAACTGATTGTTAGCCAGTTGTTCACGCTCGGTATTTTAGTCGATTTGCGTCGGGTGGTTAAGGAATTATGCCGCGAAAAAGGGGTGATCCTGATTTCTGATTCAGGACATTTGCTGAAAGAGGTGATTGCCGAATCGGAAGCGCCTTTCATATACGAGAAAACCGGTTCGGTGTATTCGCATTTTATGATCGACGAGTTTCAGGATACATCGGGTTTACAGTGGAATAATTTCAAGCCGCTAATCGGTAATTCACTTTCCGAAGATAATCTCGGGTTGGTAGTTGGCGATGTTAAACAGGCTATTTACCGCTGGCGAAGTGGCGACTGGCGTTTGCTGGCCGGTAAACTGGGCGAAAGTTTTCCGGCTTATGGCCTGCAAAACGAGGTGCTCAACAGCAACTGGCGCAGCCACGGAAATGTCATCCGGTTCAACAATACCATTTTCAAAGTGATTCCCGCCCTGCTTCAGCAACACATGGACGGCGAACTGGCTGAGGCCCGGATTGCTGACAATCCGGTTTCGTTTACCATTCCGGAAGTGTATGCCGACAGCATTCAGCAGATTTCGAACGAGTCGGTAGCCAAACTGGGTTATGTTCGGGCTAAATTTTTAGAATCGAAAACCGATCAGAAAGAGTCGAATGAGGAATTGACGCTTTCTGAGCTGGTCGATTCGATTCGGGAGCTCCAGGATAAAGGTGTAAAAGCTCGCCAAATGGCTATTCTGGTTCGGAAAAAGGAAGAAGCACGGATTATTTCTGACCTGTTTTTGCTGCAGAAAAATTTGCCGGAAAACCGGAATTACAATTTTGATATTCTGTCGGGCGAATCGCTGTATATTGCCCATTCTGATGTGGTTGGCTTTGTGGTAGCTGTTCTAACCGGTTTTTTAACACCTGACGATCAGGTTACCCGAGCTTCAATTAACTATTCGTATTTCAGGAAGATATATCCGCGACTGAAATTACTCGGAAAAGTGCCGGAGCTGGGAGAGCAGGGAACAGAGAGAAGTTCGCTTCCTGAGCGCGAAGATTTTGCAGACCAATCCATCAGTCATTCAATCCATCAATCCATCAGCAATCAGTTTGAAGTGCTCGATCCGGATGATAATGAGCTGGTTCGATTCCTTTCGGGAAAAGCTTTTCAGGAAATGATTTCGGGAAGGCCAATTCTGGAGATTATTTACAACATCTGCGAAAAATTTAACTTATACAGCCTGACCGACGAACTGGCCTATTTGCAGGCGTTTGTTGATCAGATTTCGGTATTCGAACGGAGTTATCCGTCGGAGCTGACCAGTTTTCTGAACTGGTGGGCCGACAATGGTGAAAAATTTACCATCCCGGTTTCCGAAAGTATTGACGCCATTCATGTGTTGACCATTCATAAATCGAAAGGGTTGGAGTTTACACATGTGTTTTTGCCATTTTTCGATTGGTCGGTGCATCCATCTTCGTCGCCAGAAATGGCTCCTTTGCTTTGGTGTCGGCCCGAAATAGCACCTTTCAGCGAAATGGAGCTGGTGCCGGTCAGGTTTAAAAAAGATTTGGGTGACTCAATTTTCTATCGCGAATATTTTACCGAGAAATTCAACACTTATGTGGATAACCTCAACCTGATGTATGTGGCGTTTACGCGGGCCAAGGCATCGTTGTGGATATGGGCAAGCTTTAGCAATAAAGTCAGTACCGTTGGCGATTTGCTGAAGCTGGCCGTCGATAAGCAAGCCGGTTTCGGAAGTTTGGGTCTGACCGATGAATTGGGAACTCAGCTGGAGCTGGTGTATGATGATAAAAGGAATTTGCTCGAATACGGTCAGTTATCGGTTGAACAAGGTTCGGAAAAATCATTGGCGACCATGAATGACGAAAGGCTGAATTCGTTTGAATTCGCTGATTTCAGGAGGTTTTTGCACATCAAACAAAATGGGGAGGATTTTTTTAGCAGGGAGGACAAACGGCAAAGCGGAATAAACAAAGGAAAACTGATTCACGAGGTTTTGTCGCTGATAGAAACTACCGGTGATTTGGACAAGGCAATTAACCGGATGGTTTGGGAAGGGAAGCTTGAAGCCAAAAATGCTGGCGGACTTAAAGCGGAATTAATGGTCATGCTTAACGACATAGACGTGAAATCGTGGTTCGACGGCAGCTTCCGGATCGTTAATGAGCGCAGTATTTTGACCGGTGTTAATGGAATAAAACGACCTGACCGGATCATGATTGGTGAAGAAGAAGTGATTGTGGTCGATTATAAATCTGGCGAGGCCGAATCAGATCGGTATAAATACCAGTTGAATGCGTACCTTCGGGAGCTGAAAAACTGTGGTTACCTCAATGTTTCAGGTTACATTTGGTACACAAGGTTCAATAAACGTGTGAAAGTTTAAAAAGTATAATCCTCATTTTTGAAAGGCATTGCGGCATAAAACTATGAACAGGAACTTTATTTTGGGGTTTTTATTTTTCAGTTTTTTGCCGCTTTTTTTATTGGCCGGCAATCAGTTAACTGTCGATCCATGCCATTATTCAACTGAGGGAACTGACTTTTGGTTTGGGTTTATGCAAAACCGAAATTCAGGAGCTACACACACTACTGAGATTACAGTTGCCTCAAGATTGGGAGCTAATTTTAAGGTGACTTATGGCACTTCCGGAACATTGATTGGAAACTACACTGTTGCGCCCAACCAATCCCTGCGTGTAAACATTGATTTTAATCTGCTGGAAGCGAAAGGCTCGGAGGTTATTGAGGATAAAGCAATTCATTTGGTCTCCGATAATCCGGTGAATCTGTATGCCTTGAACTACCGGACACAGTCGTCGGATGTGGCGGTTATTTATCCCACCGAAGCGTTGGGGAAAGAATATTTTGCCATGTGTTATTCGCCCCGATACACTCCAAACAACGAGTCGAACAGCGAATTTTTGGTGGTTGCCAGCGAAGATAATACCACGGTGAAAATTACCCCGAGCCGAAATACTGATCAAGGAAAACCAGCTAATGTTCCATTCACAATCACCCTGAACAAAGGGCAAATGTATCAGGTACAGGCCGGAAATACGGATGCAACTGGCAAGGAAGATTTGACCGGAAGCAATGTTTTAGCCAATAAACCGGTTGCATTTTTTTCAGGATCAAAGGCAGTAACCATTCCGGTAGCCGGTTTTATAGGTTCCTCCTACGATCATTTGTTCGAGCAAATTCCTCCGACAAGCACCTGGGGAAAGGAGTTTTACGTAGTGCCGCTTAAACTTCGCCTGAAAGATACTTACCGTGTGCTGGCTGCCGAAAACAATACTACCTTTAAAATTGAAGGATTGGGAATTACCAGAACGCTTGCCCGTGGCGAGTTTTATGAATTTGAGCTTTTCAGCACGCAGGCCTGCCGGATTATTTCAAACCGAAAAGTACTGCTTGCCCAGTATTGCCGGTCGCAGCGTGCCGACGAATCAAGCGGCGTTGGCGATCCATTTATGATCATTCTGAGCCCGGTCGTTCAAAAAATTACGGATGTAACTTTCGAGGCATACGAATCAAGTAAGGTGAAAAATATTTTTTACGTCAACATCATTACTGAAACATCCAGAGTGCCCAACATGCAGCTTGACGGAGCTCCAATAAGTTCGGCATTTTTACCTTTCCCCGATGGAAAATATTCCTATGCCCAGGTTCCGATTTCAAAAGGAACCCATCGCCTGCTGGATACCAGCGGAAACGGAGGATTCCTCGCATTTATTTACGGATTTGGCGATAGTGGAAATACCGAATCTTATGGATACGGGGTCGGTTTTAATCTTGATATTCAAATTGATCTGGGATTCAGTTATGTGGAAAATGATACACTCGTACTGTGCAAGGGAAACCAGGTGAGGCTGGAGGCCGGCGAGCAATTCGAACGGTATCTTTGGAGTAGTGGCGATACCACCTCATTTATTCAGGCCGGAAGTGAAGGCTGGCACTGGATTGTAGCTACCACCGGACGGGGTTGTAAAAGGTCTGATAGCTTGTACATCAAAATCAACGATCCGAAAATAGATTTGGGAAAGAATACCAGTTCATGCGGTCCGGGCAAAATTATTCTGGATGCAGGAAAAGGCTTTCAAACCTATCAATGGTCAGACGGATCGTCCAGCCAAAAACTTACGGTGAATCAAACGGGTGATTATTGGGTTGTCGGTACCAACGAGTTTGGTTGTCAGGCCAAAGATACGGTTCATGTGGATGTATTTCAGGTTCCTGAAGTGAAGATAAGCGGCGAAACGCTTCATTGTGGCTCGTTTCCTGCAATTGCCACACTGAACGTTGAGGTGACTAATGCTGATGCTGCACTCTGGAATTATCCTGGTGCAGCTAAATGGACCTCGTCGCCTGACGGACTGGAGTTGCTGAATCAAAAGCCTGATGGAGTGACTTTGAAAGCGAATAAGCCTGGTTTATATACCGTGAATTATGTGCTGACTACCAAAGATGGCTGTGAGGACAGCGATTCGTTTCAGGTGGGGTTTTATGAAATTCCGGAATCAACTTTCGAAGTTACTTCGCCTGAATCGGCTGATAAGTGCAGCTCGTACGGAAGAGTCGTTACCTATACCGGGAAGGCTGGCCCAACCGCAAAATTTAATTGGGATTTTGGAGGATTGATGGTGCTCGACACTCTAGATACCAATCAGTTTAAGATATCGATAGGGGCGAACCGTCCGAACCGAACCATCAAACTGGTCGTTGAAGAACATGGCTGTACCAGTACCGAAAGTGTTACTTCGATAGGAGTTGACCCGAAATTTAAGTTTTGGGCCGACGATGTGCACGGATGTGATACGCTCTGTGTCCAGTTTCATTCCGAGGTGGCTATTATGGATCAGGTGAAGTACGAATGGACATTTGGTGACGGAACAGTATCCTCGCTTCAGAATCCGAAACATTGTTATGGCCAGACCGGGAAATACGATGTTTCACTCAAAGTAACCAACCTGATTGATGGTTGTCAAAATGGTTCAATAGAACAGCAAATGATTCAGATTTATCCCACGCCTCAGCCAGGAATTTCGGCTGATCCGGCATTCTGTTACAGCGATACGGTTTCGTTTGAATACCTGACTCCCAAAGAAAACTCTCATGCAAAATGGCTGGCAAAAGGGAACAAAATCCTGTCGGATGAAAATATCAGCGCCCGATATTTGTTGGAAGATGAAATTTCAGAAGTAGGTTTTCTGGTTGAAGAAGATGGTTGTACCTGCGACACCTTGAAAGTTTTGGTAAAACGGATGCCAAATTTTGATTTTGAAGCGCAGGAAACGGAAGTTTGCCTTAAAGAACCGGTCATCCTGAAAGCCATTCCAACTGATCCTTCCTTGCAATATTACTGGACTGTTGATTCTCTGTCGCAGGTTGAAGGCGATTCGTTACTGCATTTATTTTCAAAACCGGGTCGTTACGATGTCAGATTGAATGCTAATTCTGCGCTTACCGGCTGTTCTGATGTTCGGTCCAAAGACGAATATGTTCAGATTTATCCGCTTCCGCTTCCGGGTTTTGCGCAGAATTACCCGGTTGCCACACTCGAACATCCTGATATCACGTTCAGGAATACTTCAGAAGGAGCGGTAAATTATTTCTGGACGTTTGGCGACGGCACATTCAGTGAAGAAAAAGATCCGGTTCACAAATACACGGAGATTGGCGAATATAAAGTGATTATGCAGGCCATAACCGATTTTGGCTGTTCCGACACGATCAGCTCGAAAGTAAAAATCATTCCATTTTCATTTTTTTCTCCCAATGCGTTCCGTCCCGACAGTGAAATTCAGGAAAACCGAATTTTCCTTCCGATTCGGGAGGGTATCGACCCGGAGAAGTATCGCTTCGAAGTGTTTAATCGGGTTGGTTCTGTTGTTTTTGCGACCCAAAATCCGGAGTTGGGATGGGATGGGAAAATGCCCAACGGGGGCAACGCCGAGCCCGGTGTTTATGTGTGGGTGGTGAAGTACGATGATATTCAGGGGTATTACCACCTGCAAAAAGGTACAGTGATGTTGGTGCGTTAGTCAATCCCAAAATAAAAGCCGTTCCCTGTCCAGAAACGGCTTTTGTCTGTTGATTTTCTATTTGGCTAGCAAAAAGCGTTTGAAATCGGTGAAGTCGGCGCTTAATTCAACCGACAGCTTTTTACTTTGCATGAACGCTGCCAGTTTCTCCGGAAGCGGTACTGTTCCCGCGCCAAGTACTGATTCAACCGTTTCGGTGAATTTAGCCGGATGAGCCGTTTCGAAAAATACGCCCACTTCGCCAACCTGTAAATCGGCTTTCAGAGCGCGGTATCCCACCGCTCCGTGGGGGTCGAGCACGTATTTTTCCTGCTCGTAAACCTGCTTCATGGTTTCACGGATTTCTTCATCCGAATAGCGATATCCAACCATTTCCGAAGAAATTGCCTGGTGCGAATGCTGGTACAAATCCAGTATGCGGGCAAAATTACTTGGGGCGCCAACGTCCATCGCGTTTGCAATGGTCGAAACCGAAGCACGGGGTTCGTAATTTCCGGTTTTCAGGTATTCGTAAACAATGTCGTTGCTGTTGTTGGCGGCCACAAATCGCTTCACCGGAAGGCCCATCAGTTTGGCAAACAATCCTGCGGTGAGGTTTCCAAAGTTGCCGCTGGGTACCGAAACTACCAGTTCTTCGGTGATTCCGGCCTCGCGTAAGCGAGCATAGGCATTGAAATAGTAAAATGCCTGTGGAAGGAAGCGGGCTACATTGATTGAATTGGCCGAAGTCAGCACCAGTTTTTGGTTCAGTTCCTGATCAAGAAAAGCCGATTTTACCAGTCGCTGGCAGTCGTCGAATGTCCCGTCAATTTCGAGGGCGGTGATGTTATTCCCCA
>CAYRBM010000167.1:0-11538 GCA_964422425.1 uncultured Odoribacter sp. | reverse complement strand
AAAAATTAATTGGGTGCAACATAGGTGCAACAATTATTTCAAAAATAGACATATCACTTCAAAATTAAATATTATAAAGTATTTATTTTCTATTATATTTGCGAATTAATTTGAAATAAGTTGAAATCAAAAGAAATAAATATACAGCTTCCCAAGCTGAGGGTCGCGGGTTCGACCCCCGTTTCCCGCTCACTGAAAATAAAGGACTTGCAAGTTGAATTTTGTGAGTCCTTTTTATTTGCACCAAAATTTGCACCTGTCTTTAAAGCATCCATATCGACACCAGGCTGATCGTCAGGAATGAAGTAACACTCAGGATAACGGTTGGAAGTGAATAGTAGCGCAAAGTCTCAGATGGTGACATTCCCGAAAATTTGCTGATCACCCAAAAGAAACTGTCGTTGGCGTGCGAAAGCATCATCGATCCGGCGCCCATCGCTAAAATAGCCAGAACTTTACCTGACTCTGAGTCGAGGCTCAAACTGCCAAGCAAAGGTCCGCAGATCGATGCAGCCGTAATGATGGCGATGGTTGACGAGCCCTGCGAAGTCTTCAGGATAACTGCAATGAGATACGGAATTAGCAGGCCGAGTCCTAGTCCGGCCACTTGCTGCCCGATGTTGGTCACCATTCCCGACTCTTTGATGACTGCGCCAAAAGTACCACCGGCCGCGGTAATGATTAAGATTGGCCCGGCTTTTTCGATGGCCGTGTCGAGCAGTTTGTTCCATTGGTTGATTTTGAAGTTTTTAAGCAACGGAAAAGCAACAAAGCAGCCGATCAAAAGTGCAATCACCGGATCGCCTGCAAAACCAATTATTGTTTTCAGGAGGGATTGATCGGGCGTTGGGCTAAGCATGAAGAAAATGGATTTGAACGTAATCAGCGCCAGTGGAACCAAAATCGGTAAAAAAGCCATTGAAGTGGGCGGGAATGTTCCGGAGGAAGGTGCTTCCTTAGCTTCCTGTTTAGTCTGGAAAGATTGGTTTCGGGCACGCCAGCGAATGAAAAAGTAAGTAATAATTGTGGCAGGTACTGCAACCAGTGTTCCGGTCAAAATTACAATTCCCATTGGGGCGCCAATAATTCCGGTGGCAGCGGTTGCTCCCGGATGTGGAGGTACGAGGCAATGAACACTATAGAGCGAAATGGCCAGGACCGGCGCCATGATGGTAATCGCTGTTTTCGAGCTTTGCGAAAGCGACCTGCAAATACCGCTTAAAACGATGAATCCTGAATCGCAAAAAATTGGCAAACCGGTAAAAAAGCCGGTAACTGCAATCGCCGATGAGGCTCTTCTTTCGCCTGAAAGCGAAAGGAAAAAACGTGCAATGCTCAGGGCTGCTCCACTCTGATCGAGGATAATCCCGATGATCGTTCCCAGAATAATAATCAACCCGATGGATTCCAGAGTTCCGCCAAAACCCTTTTTCAGGACGGGAACGATGGAGTCGGCGGGGAGTGTGAGTAAAGCCATCGCCAGACTGACCAACAGCAGCGAAAGAAAGGTGTTGAATTTGAAAACTGATGTGAGTAAAATAATAGCCAGAATGCCTGCCGTTAGAATGAGAAGCGCGGAAAGAATACCCATTTTTGCTTTAAAAATAAGCAAATATTTTGGTGATGGTGCTTTGAGTTAGGGAATTGGCTGTTGGCAAAATAATCACCCAAACATTTTCTTTAGTGTTAATTCCCGGTATTCGAAAATTTTCTGCAGCTGTTTTCTGACGAACAGCCAGTGCGCAAGTTTTCCCAAAAATCCAAATGGAAGCTTATACGAAACACGGTCGGTCATTAAAACTCTGTTGTCCTGAATTTCGAAATGGTGCTCGTGATGCCACATGCTGTAGGGACCGAACCGCTGTTCATCGACAAAAAATTGTTGTTCCGCCACATGAGTAATTTCCGTTACCCAATTGGTCTTCAGTCCGGGTAATGGAGAAACTTTGTAGGTAATGATTTGTCCGGCAAACATCTTTCCGGGTTGGCCCGAAGTAATAACAAAGCCCATATGCGGAGGTGTGATTTTGGCCAGATTCTGGGGCGACGAGAAAAATTCCCAGGCCTCATTCATCGACATGTTAAGCAACTGGCTTACGCTTAGGGTGTAAATACCGGAATGCGAACGAATTTCAATCATTGATCATCGGTTTAAAGTTGACATTGAAACCTCATTCCGATTGTTTTGTTTACTTAAATCAATAAAAAATTAGACAAGCGATTCTGCCAGATTAAGAAATCGTACTTATTCCTGAAATTTTAGGATGGCAGTAATGGTATTGAAGTCAGGTTTTGTTTTTTTGTAACTTTGAAGCCCCGAAAATTGGGAAATCGTAAGTTGAAATCATTTTAAAACGCAATATTATGGCATTAATCAACGAAAATTACCTGAAACTTCAGGCGGGATATTTGTTCCCCGAAATAGGACGGCGAGTGCGCGAATTTGCTGAAGCCAATCCGGACAAAAAAGTGATCAGAATGGGTATTGGCGACGTCACCCAGCCGCTGGTTCCTGCAGTAGTCAAAGCGTTTCACGAAGGAGTCGACGACATGGCCAATGCATCGACATTTAAAGGTTATGGTCCGGAGCAGGGTTACGATTTTTTGCGTGAAGCTATCGCACTGAACGATTATCAGAATCGCGGCGTGGATATTTCAGCCGACGACATTTTTGTTTCCGACGGATCGAAGTGCGACACCGGAAACATTCAGGAAGTGTTTGGGGCCGATAATAAAATTGCCATTTGCGACCCGGTTTACCCGGTGTATGCCGATACCACTGTGATGTCGGGCAAAACCGGAACCATTCAGTCGAACGGATATTTTGAAGGAATTATTTACATGCCTTGTACCGAGGCTAACGGCTTTATTCCTGAATTGCCAACTGAACGTCCCGATCTCATTTTCCTTTGTTTTCCGAACAACCCAACGGGAACTGTGGCAACCAAAGAAGAGCTGACCAAATGGGTAAATTACGCCCGCGAAAACAAATGCGTTATTTTATACGACGCGGCTTATGAAGCATATATTACCGACGAGTCGATCCCGCATTCTATTTTCGAAATTGATGGTGCCAAAGAAGTGGCATTGGAATTCCGCAGTTTCTCAAAAACTGCCGGATTCACAGGAACCCGTTGCGCGTTTACGGTAATCCCCAAAGAACTGAAAGCGTATGATAAAGCCGGAAATGCACACCCGGTGAAGCCGTTGTGGAACCGCCGTCATACCACTAAATTCAATGGTGTTTCGTATCCCGTTCAGAAAGCTGCTGCCGCCATCTACACCGAAGAAGGTAAAACCCAGGTGAAAGAAGTGATTGCTTATTATCTCGAAAACGCCAGAATTATGCGCGAAAGCCTGAAAGAAACCGGGTTCAGCGTATTTGGAGGAGTAAACGCTCCGTATGTTTGGGTGAAAACTCCGGATAATATGAAATCGTGGGATTTCTTCGATAAGCTTCTGAACGAAGCCAATGTTGTGGGAACACCGGGATCAGGATTCGGACCTTCGGGTGAAGGTTATTTCCGCTTTTCGGCCTTTGCCGACCGCGCCAATGTTTTTGAAGCAATGGAACGGATCAAAAATCTGAAATAGTTTAATAGCTCAATAATAGAGCCGCTCCCTGAGCCTGTCGAAGGGAGCATCATGAAAGTCAGGGTTTCACGCAAAAGTGAGGCCCTGACTTTTTTTGAGGATTATTCTTTGATTGTGGCGATAATGTCGCCCAATAATTGATTGAATTGCATTATCCGGTCGGGTTTGGGTGAGTATCCGAGCAAAACAACAACCAGCTCTTTCGATGGAATAATGAAAATTTGTTGCCCGTCATGTCCATTACACGAATACATATCGCCGGACACGAGGTCATATTTTTTACCTTGATTCAGCCAGAAAAGCGAGCCATATCCTCCTTTGCTGTCGCTTGCGGGAGTGGTAGTGTATTTTACCCAGCCTTCAGGGAGAATGCGCGTACCATTGAAAATGCCGTCGTTCAGGTAAAGCAATCCGTAACGGGCATAATCGCGGGCGGTAGCGTAAATGTACGACGAGCCAACCTGTGTCCCCGATGCATCGGTTTCGAAAACAGCGTTGGGCGCTCCGATTCGGTCAAACAGCCGGGATTTTGCATATCCGTAATAATCCTGATCGCTGGTGAAAGTCTTTCGCATCAGGTAGTTAATGATGTTAACCGATCCGGATGAGTAGTACCATTTGGTTCCTGAAGGACTTTCCAGTGGTTGCGTATAGGCAAATTTGGCAAAGTCGTTTTCACAATAAAGCATAACTGTAACATCCGACCGGTTTCCGTAGTCTTCATTCCAGCGTAGTCCGCTTTGCATCTGCATCAGGTGATTGAGCGTGATGTTTT
The DNA here is from genome assembly GCA_964422425.1 of uncultured Odoribacter sp. Classification (GTDB taxonomy): domain Bacteria; phylum Bacteroidota; class Bacteroidia; order Bacteroidales; family Prolixibacteraceae; genus Aquipluma. The sequence continues at coordinate 7,169 of CAYRBM010000167.1, read as the reverse complement.
TGCGGTCGTCGTTTTGCCATTCGGGAATATTTACGGGTTGGTTGATGTCCCATTTCCCCTCTCCAACCATAATCCCCGCTAGTGTATTGGTAAAGCTTTTAGCCATCGACCAGCTCAGAAACCGGGTTTTTTCGTTGTATTGCGGCTGATAGGCTTCGGCAACCGGAATTCCTTTGTGAACAACCATAAACGCGAACGCATGGCCATTGTAGCCGTCTTCGTCCATGAGTTTTTCGGTGATTTGTGTAAGTTCTTCCTTGTCGATATTGGTGGTGGTGTCGGGAAGGATGTTTCCCATCGGCCATTGGATGGTATCCTGATTGTAGTTTGCCGGTATCGCCGGAAATTTGATTTTCCGCAATTCGGATTCTTCCACACCGCGCAGCAAAGTAGCGCCAAATCCTTTTCGGAAAATCGCTTTCGATTTGCCCCAAAGGAACGAACTGGTCACGCTCGAATCCTGAAGGTTGACATCATTTTTGACGTATTTGATGAACGAAAAGTTGAGGTCCATCTCTTCGACCTCTGCCTGTTCGCGTCCCGAAACAAAGACAGCCGAACACAGAAATTTAGCCGGATAGCCCGTAATAATCGGAATCAGCGAGTTGATGTAAAAGGCTCCGTAACCAATTCCGGCCACCAAAATAATTACGATAGTCCAACCAATTCGTCGGGCAATTGAACTTCCGGATTTTCGTTTCATGGGATGTGTTTTAAGGTGATTAATCTGGATTTTGCTGATTTAAAGTTAACTATTCCTGCGGAAACATTCTTCCCATTTTCCGTTTTACTTTTTCCTTTGGCTTTCATTGGTTTGTTTATGTCTGTTAAAACCCGTTAACGAATGTTATGTCAGTCGTTTGGATTAACTGTAATTTTATACTTTTGCCAAAACTGGCTCAATAACCATGAAACATAGAAAACCGAGAATGTTACGAAACAGGCAGTCCGCAGCGAAGAATACATTTTCGCTACTAAAAATATTCAGCCTGGTTCTTTTTTCTGTTTGTTTTTTCCTCATTCTTCCCGTTCAGTTGCAAGCTCAAATCGATGATGAAATTGACCCGATGCCGGTTAAGTTAAAGGGACAGGTTTTAAGTATTGAAGACGAGTCGCCGGTTCCGTTCGCTTTTGTGATGAATTTCAGGACAAAAATCGGAGTGACAACCGATGAGCAGGGACGGTTTGTGATGGATATGCTGAACGTGGACAGTCTGGAGATTTCGTCGCTCGGTTTTTCGAAAACAACTGCAAAAATACCGGCTAATTACAACGAAATGAACGTGCTGATTTTATATGCCAAGCCGGTCAGATTTGCCATTCAGGAGGTAAAAGTACAGGGCGAAAAACAAAAAGTCAATCTCGATGGAGTTCCTCCGGCCAAAAAAGTGGATATCGATCCGCAGTTGCGGGGTGATGCTTACAACGAAAAGCCACCGGTATTAGCTGCATTCTTCAATCCTGCCAGTTTTTTACAATATTACCTTAGCAAAAGCGAACGCGAAAAACGAGAAACACGTCAAGCTATTTTAACTGAGAAAAAGTGGGAAATCCTTTCGCAATACTACAAAAAAGAGTTGGTGATGGAACTGACCGGCCTTAATGATGAGAAAGCTGATGAGCTGATGATTTACATCAACAGTAAAGGATTACTTGGTTACATGTCAACTGAGTACGATGTCCGGAATACTATCAAGGAGCAGTATAAGCTGTTTAAGTCGGAAGGACGATAAACTAAACTTTCATAATTTTTACGAACTTTGTCGCACACGAAAAATTAAACATGAAAGAATCACCCAAAAAAAAGATCATAGTGCTCAGGAAGAAGCAAACTGAACCTGAGACTACTGACGACGGATTAATAAGGCTCAACAAGTACATCTCGAATTCGGGCGTTTGTTCGCGCCGCGATGCCGATAAGTTAATCGTAGAGGGCAGGGTGACTGTAAACGGAGAGGTGGTTACCGAAATGGGACATAAAGTCTCGGTTGATGATGAAGTTTGTTTCGACGGGAAAAGGCTGAATCCTGAGCGTAAAGTTTACCTGTTGCTGAATAAGCCCAAAGGTTTTGCCACCACGGTTGAAGATCCGCATGTGGAGCGCACAGTGATGAAACTGGTGGAAGGCGCCTGCAAAGAGCGCATTTATCCGGTTGGCCGCCTCGATATGCAAACAACCGGATTGCTGCTGTTTACCAACGATGGCGAACTGGCTAAAAAGCTGACTCACCCGAGTTTTGAGCGCGAAAAAGTTTACCACGTTCAGCTCGATAAAGATTTGGAGCCCGATGATTTGATTCAGATTAAAAAAGGTTTTGAACTGGAAGATGGCTTTATTGCTGCCGACGATGTGCAGATGATCGATCCTGAAGACAGACGACAGGTTGGTATCGAAATTCATTCAGGGAAAAACCGGATTGTGCGCCGTATTTTCAATCATCTGGGCTATCAGGTGGTGAAACTCGACCGTGTTTTGTTTGCCGGGCTGACCAAAAAAGACCTTCCGCGGGGCCGGTACCGGTTCCTGACACAACAGGAAATAAGCTTTTTAAAAATGAGCTGATGTAATGAATTTCGTTTTCAGTTACTAATATTTACGCGTTGGAAAAAGAATTTCTACAAATTATCACCGAAAATCAGGGAATAATCCACAAGGTTTGTTCCATCTACTGCGATTTGGAAGAAGATCGCCGCGACCTGTTTCAGGAGATTTTGGTGCAACTGTGGAAGTCATATCCTTCATTCCGGTCAGAATCAAAGTTTTCGACCTGGATGTACCGCGTGGCGCTGAATACGGCCATTACCAGTTTTAAAAAGGATAAACGCCAACCCGACAAAGCGGGAGTTACCTGGGAGAACCTGCAGCTGGCCGAAGACTTGTACGATTCGGCTGTCGAAGATCAGATCAGGATGCTTCATAAGGCTGTTGCTCAGTTGACCGGTATCGAAAAATCGATCATCCTGCTTTTCCTCGAAGACAAAAAATACGAGGAAATAGCAGAGATAACAGGGATTACCCAAAACTATGTCCGGGTAAAAATGAACCGGATTAAGAAGAAACTGAAGTTGTTTATGAATGTGGAGGAATAGATGGAATTAAAGGATTTAAAATCGGCGTGGGAAACATATTCTTCTCAGGAGGTGGACAAGCATCGGCTTGGAAAGGAAGCTATTCATGAAATGCTTCGGAACCGGACCAAAACACTGGTTGATCGTATCGATCGGAACATCAGGATTGGTATGTGGGTACTTCTGGCTTTCATTACCTACGTGCTGATAGATGATGTGTATCTTTCCAAAATGCTTATTCAGGAGCCTATTACTTATCCGGCGTGGATGATTCCGATGGATGTATTCTCCAATGTTCTGATCGTGACTACCTACGTTTTTTTCGTATTGCGCTACCTGAAGATCAAACGAAGTTTCTCGCCCGACACCGAGTTGAAAGACTTGTTGAAAGGTATTCTCGATACCCTGAAAACCTACCGCCGGTTGTTTTACCTGGCCGTGGTGATTTTGCTTATCAACATCGTGGTAAGTTTTGCTGCCGGCCTTTACCAGGGCGTAAAATACCGGGCCGATTCGATGGGAGAAGGAATAGATAGCCTGGCTGCTTCCAAGATTTTTCTGATTATCGCCATAGGATTAGCCATACTGGTACCGTTAATTGTCATTACCTTCCTTTTGCTCCGCTGGGGCTTCAACAAACTATACGGCAACTACGTGAAGTCGCTTAACGATACGATGAAAGAACTCGACGAATCGGAGGCAGGATAGCAGTTTTCAAGACTTACCCGGGTTGATGAACCTTTCAGATTGTTAGGTTGTTACTGAAATTTTATTCATTAAACCTAACGTTATGCAGTCGGACGCATCTTCTGTCGATGAATACATCCTCGGTATTCCTGACTCACAGCGCGAAGCAGTCATTCATCTTCGCGAAATCATTCTCAAAAATATTCCTGACGGTTTTGCAGAGCAAATGAATTATGGCATGATTGGCTATGTGGTTCCGCACAGCCTTTATCCGAAAGGTTACCATTGCGACCCTAAACTTCCGTTGCCTTTTTTAGGTGTTGCCGCCCAAAAAAACTTTATCGCGTTGTATCACATGGGAATTTATGCCGATGCCCGTATGCTGGATTGGTTCTCCAGCGAATACCCCAAACATTCGAAACTAAAACTGGATATGGGAAAAAGTTGTATCCGGTTTAAGAATCCGGCACAAATACCTTTCAGTTTAATTGGAGAATTGGCGGGAAAGATGACGGTTGCTGAATGGATTAGTTGTTACGAATCAAATTTTGTCAAAAAAGTAAAATAATTGAATTATGGATCAGGCAGAAAAAACGATGATGGACAACTTGTTGAAGAATACAGGAAAGTCGCTCGACGAATGGATTGCAGCAGTGAAACAGACCAATCTATCGAAACACGGTGAAATACTAAAATTTCTGAAGGAACAACATGCTTTTACGCACGGCTATGCCAATCTGGTTGCGCACAAAACACTTGGCTCCGATGCCGGTTCGGCTGAAAATACCGACGAGCTGATCGAAAAACAATATGCGGGCAAAGAACACCTTCGCCCAATTTACGAGCGGTTGATGAACGAAATTCGCCGGTTTGGCGCTGATGTGGAAATTGCGCCCAAGAATGCTTATGTGAGTCTTCGGCGAAAGAAACAGTTTGCTATTCTTCAACCGGCTACTAAATCGCGTTTCGAGGTGGGCATCATTTTAAAAGGTCAGGAACCTTCGGGTATTTTGGAAGTTATTTCAGGAGCTAATGCCATGTGTTCGCACAGGATCAACCTGGGATCGGAGAGTGATATCAATCCGGAGGTAGTGGAGTGGATTCGTAAAGCTTACGAGAAAGCTAATTAACCTTAATAACATACTTCTATGAAGATTTTAAAAATTATCGGTTTAATCCTTGTGGGCATCATTGCGCTGTTGCTGCTTGTTGCCCTTTTTGTTGACGGAAATTATTCCGTTGAGCGCGAAGTGACGATCAATAAGTCGAAACAAGAGGTTTTTGATTACGTGAAGTACCTGAAGAATCAGGATCAGTTTAGCGTTTGGGCGCAGATTGATCCGAACATGAAAAAGGAGTACCGGGGCGAAGATGCCACTGTGGGCTTTGTGTCGGCCTGGGATAGTGAAGACCCTAAAGCGGGCAAAGGGGAGCAGAAAATCATCCAAATTGCCGAGGGTGAGCGTATCGACTATGAGTTGCATTTCATCGAGCCTTTTGAATCGACCGATTATGCCTACCTGAGTTTTGCGTCGGTGAACGATTCGGTAACCAATGTGAAGTGGGGGTTCAATGGTAAAATGAAATACCCGATGAATCTGATGATGCTTACGATGGATATGGAAAAGATGCTGGCTCCCGACCTTCAAAACGGACTAAATAACCTGAAAGGAATTTTGGAAAAATAGCCCGATATTTCTTGTTATATTTGGTAACCACTAATTTAAATCTGAAACGATGAAAAAACTGGTAGCCGAATTTATTGGGACTTTCTGGTTAGTTTTAGGAGGATGCGGCAGTGCTGTTTTAGCCGCTGCATTTCCTGAAGTTGGTATTGGACTGACAGGTGTTTCGTTAGCCTTTGGGTTAACAGTTCTCACCATTGCCTATTCGCTGGGGCACATTTCGGGCGCCCATTTAAATCCAGCCGTATCTGTTGGTTTGTGGATGGGTGGACGTTTCCACGCGAAAGAATTGCTGCCCTACATTGCCGCGCAAATTCTTGGCGGAGTTTTAGCCGCAGCTGTGCTTTATGTGATTGCGACCGGAAACGGAAGCGCCATCGGGAACTTTGCGGCAAACGGATATGGCGAGCACTCACCCGGAGGCTACAGCCTGATTGCTGCACTGGTTTGCGAAGTTGTGATGACCTTTATGTTCCTGATCGTGATATTGGGAGCTACCGATAAGAAAGCCCCGGCAGGTTTCGCCGGACTGGCCATCGGGTTGGCATTAACGCTCATTCACCTCATCAGCATACCGGTAACCAACACCTCGGTAAACCCGGCCCGAAGCATTAGCCAGGCCATATTTGTTGGCGGATGGGCCATCGAACAACTCTGGCTGTTCATTCTTGCCCCGGTGGTTGGCGCCGCACTGGCGGGGTTGGTATATAAATACCTTGGCGGAAAAGGAAAATAAACATTACAGGTATTTTAATTTGCGAAAGCCTGTTTGAGTTCTTCAATCAGGCTTTTGCTATTTTAGCGTGAGTTCGATAGTAAGTAATTGAAATGATAGGATGTCGCACGTTGATTTGTTCACTATCGTGACTCACCCCGAAGTCTGCGATGCTTCTCCCTTCTCTTCCGGAAGCTACTCTTTATACGCAAGTCCCGGCCTGAAAGGCCAGTTTATCCTGGCCCCAGGCAACGCCTGGGGGATAATGATTAATGAGAAACCCGTCCGTGCAAAAATGTTGATCTGGGCGATACAATAGTTTCTGACGGAATTGAGTTGAAGAATTGGAACGAAGCGTAAATCCATGTTATGAAATCCGCGAAGCGAATTTTAAGGAATCATTTCTCCGGGAAAATGGTCATCCATTTCGTCCGAATTAAGATTTTCTCTTTTATAAACGTTTTCCCGCGGACAATTTTCATGTCCGTATTCCAAACCCAGGGCGCTTCCGCCAGCTGGCGGAAGCGCCCTGGGCTAGATTATGCTGGCCTTTCAGGCTGTATTTGCTTTCGTCGATCATTATTTTCACATTAAAAGATGTTTATAGAGTAGCTACAGGTAGGGAAGATCGAGTCATCGGCCTTTGGGGTGAGTGAATCTAAAACACAACAACCAATTTGTTCAATTACCTAAAAACAAATTAGCTTCTTATGAAAGCAAAATTTTTGGTTATCGGCGTAGGGTTTGTGATTGGAGCTTTGTCGGTATGGTTTGTTGCCTACGATAAGCAAGTTATCATGGGAGTGAGCAGTTATACGCTGATTAGTATTGGCTCATTCGTAGCCTCGTTGTGCCTGAGTCTTTTCCGGAATGATCATCCGAAACAACTGGCGCTCCGGGTTTACCTCGGCGTTCTGCTGGCAGCCATTGCCCGAATTGCTTACGATACTACATTGGTAGATCCGACCTCGCACAACCTGTTTCCTTTCGAACTCATTGTCTATACGATTTTC
>CAYRBM010000166.1:0-11539 GCA_964422425.1 uncultured Odoribacter sp. | reverse complement strand
TTTGACTGGCAGTCAAAAGGTCATCGGTTCGATTCCGATATTCTCCACTGAAAATAAAAGAGTTGCAAGAGTAAAATTTTGCAACTCTTTTTTGTTTTCCGTCCTGCTCATTTCGTTTCTTCCTTGTGAAATAGAAATCAGTCAATCGTTTGCATAAAAAATCAGCCATTTTTATAGAAACTCAAAAAAAAGTTTGAAATTCAAGCTCTTGATTTCGCTAAACTAAACCTAATATGAAAAAGAGCTATTCTACTATCCTTGTAACTATTCTTCGTGTGGCCATTGGCTGGCATTTCCTTTATGAAGGACTGGCCAAAATCCTTCAGGGCAACTGGACTGCATCTGGGTTTCTGATGAATTCATCGAGCTTTATGTCAGGATTTTACCATTGGATAGCCAGCTCTCCTGCGATCTTGCAGATTTCCGATATCCTGAACATGTACGGGCTTTTCTTCATTGGCATGGCTCTGTTCATTGGCCTGTTCAGCCGGGTTGCAAGCATTTGCGGCGCACTGCTTCTTACACTTTACTACTTCGCCTATCCACCTTTCGGCAGCCCGATTTTAAATCCTTCGGAAGGGCATTTGTTCATTGTTGACAAGTTGTTCATCGAAGCGGCAGCGCTGGTTTTTCTGTTCTTTTATCCCGAAAAAGGATACAGTGTTGATAACCTGATTGAAATCTTCAGAAAAAAGAAAGAGATACAGGAACCTGAAACTGAAAGTAATTCTTCGCGCCGCGAAGCCCTGAAAAACCTGGCAACCCTGCCTGTTCTGGGTGTCATGGGCTGGAGCGCTGTTGATCGGCTTGAAACTTACGGGGCCGATGTGATGTCGGGGGCTACTATTCAGGTGAAACGAACTGAATTGAAAGACCTGAAAGGCCCTTTGCCAAAAGGAAAAATCGGGAAACACGAAATTAGCCGACTGATTGCAGGTGGAAACCTGATTGGCGGATGGTCGCATGCCCGCGACCTGATTTATGCCGACACTTTGTTCAAAGCTTACAACACCGAACAAAAGGTTTACGAAACGCTTATTTTGGCCGAGCAAGCCGGAATAAATACCATCAATCTCGGGTTCCCGTCGAATCCATTACTTGCCAAGTACAAAAAAATGACCGGCAGTAAAATAAAAGTTATTACCCAGGTTCATCCCAACCTGAATAACCAGGAGCTTAACAAAGTAGGCCCGCATACCGATAAAAAACTGTTCTTCGCGAACATCGACAAAGCCATCGATTTTGGAGTCGATATTATTCAGGTACAAGGCAACTGGTGCGACTGGCTGGTGCGCGACAATAAAATTGAAGTGATTGGCGAAATGATTGAGTACATCCGAAAACAGGGTTACACTGCCGGGTTGGGCGCTCATTCCGTTGAATCGCTGATTGCCTGCGCCGATCAGGGAATCATTCCTGATTACTACATGAAAACCATGCACCATGATCAGTATTGGTCGGCCCACCCGCGCGAAAACAGGGTAGTGTTCGAAGTGGATGGTAAAAATCACCTCGATCACAATAAATTCCACAACAACATTTTCTGCCTGTTTCCCGAGCGAACGGTTGAGTTTGTGAGCAAAACCACTGTTCCGGTCATGGGCTTTAAAGTGCTGGCCGCCGGAGCGATTCAGCCCAAAGACGGGTTCCAGTGGGCGTTCGACAACGGCGCCGATTTTATTTGCGTTGGAATGTTCGACTTCCAAGTGGTGAGCAACGTGAACACGGCTATTGAATGCCTGAACAAAACCAAACGTACTCGCGAGTGGTACGGATAACTACTTTATAACTAACCAAAAAATGAAAGCCTTCAAAAACCATACTTTTGTACAAATTCTACTGGTAATTGCAATAATTGGATTATTTTCCTGCCAGCCACAGCCCCAATTTTACACCGAGGCCGATTATTTCACGGTCCCGAAAATTGATGCGCATGTACATATTTCGACCACTGACGCTTCGGTTCAAAAACATTGTATTCAGGAAAATCTTAAGCTGATCACCATCAATGTTAATTCGAGCCGCGATGTAAACCAGCAGCACTACACGGCAGTAGCCCTTGTTAAAAAATATCCTGAATGGGTACACTACGTGGCCACGTTTACCTTCGATACGGCCAAATGGAACGGGCCTGATTGGGAACAGCAAACCATTGCCGAACTCGAAAACAACATTTCGGGTGGGGCAGTCGGGGTAAAACTCTGGAAAAACATTGGCATGACCGAACGCGACCGAGCCGGAAATTTTGTGATGGTAAGCAACAGCAGGTTCGACCCGGTGATTTCGTTTATTGAACAGAAAGACCTGCCTTTGACCGGGCATTTTGGCGAACCGAAAAACTGCTGGATGCCGCTCGATTCGATGACGGTGAATAACGACAGAAGCTATTTCGAACGGAACCCGCAGTACCACATGTACCTGCATCAGGAATATCCAAGTTATCAGGATCAGTTGGATGCACGCGACAGCTTACTGGTGAAACATCCGAACCTGAAATTCATTGGCTGTCATCTCGGAAGCGAGGAGTGGAGTGTTGATGATGTTGCCCGCACGCTCGACCGTTTCCCCAACATGGCAGTCGATCTAGCAGCACGCATTTGCCATTTGCAGCACCAAAGCGCCAAAGACAGAGAGAAAGTACGCAATTTCCTGATCAAGTACCAGGACCGTATTTTGTATGGAACCGACATGGGCTACTCGGGCAACCGCATAGACAGCGCTTTTTACGCCGGACTGCAAAAAACGAGGCTAAACGACTGGAATTACTTTACCGGCGAGATGGAAATGAAATCGCGCGATGTGAATGCTACGTTCAAAGGGCTTCACCTTCCGAAGGAAGTGGTTGATAAGATTTTCTACCGCAATGCGGTGTCGTGGTATCAACTAAAATTGGAGTAAAACCTGTTCGATCTAATTCAAAAAAGAATCAATTAAAATAATCGGGATTTCGCACTTTTCCGGCGAAATACTGATTATTATCAGATTAGTTATACCATTTTTATTTGTCTTCCGAATACCAATAATATGTTCTCATATTTCGGTACTCCGCACCTCTTTGGTTTGTTGCATCGGACATACTATATAAAAAGTGCTGGGTTTACTCAGCAATTCTTTGTTTGGATTGTTTCGCATTTTGTTTGTCGGGTACCAATAACCTTCAGGAAAAGTTTTGAAAAGGATTGGAAAACTAAATATTTTATTGCCATTTTGGATTGGTTTTATAAATAATTACAGATAGATTTGCCTTGAAAATCTAAATCTTTATGGAGAGGTATGTTTTTTTGAATTTAATTGATTGGGTAAAATCGCAAAGACGCAAGCCGCTTTTATTGCGTGGAGCAAGGCAGGTCGGAAAAACCTGGCTGGTTGAAAAACTTGCCCGTGAGCAATTTGACTTCTATCTGAAAGTTGATTTTGAGGAAAATACAGAATTGGTTTCTTTATTCAGTGGTAATTTAAATCCTTCAAAAATATGTTCTGATCTTGAACTTAGAACCGGTATCGATATTGTAGCGGGAAAAACCCTGCTCTTTTTTGATGAAATCCAGATTTGTCCAAGGGCGATTATGGCTCTTCGTTATTTTTATGAGAAGATGCCAGATTTACATGTTGTTGCCGCCGGTTCGCTTTTGGAATTTGCTTTTAGTGAAATTTCGTTTCCAGTTGGGCGCATTCAATCGATGGAGGTTCATCCCATGAATTTTTCCGAATTTTTGCTGGCATCAAATTACGGAAAAGCGTCAGAAATTTGCAACAATCAGATATCGGAGGTGTCAGCATCTACCCATGAGTTTCTGTTGGAACAACTTCGCATCTATTGGTTGATTGGGGGAATGCCGGAATGTATAAATGAGTACGTAACTACAAAATCATTAAAGAAGGCTGCGGAAATTCAGGACGAAATTTGTGAAACTTACCGGTTGGACTTTAATAAATACAAACCAAAGACAGATATAAATTGCCTCAATTCAGTTTTTACAACAATTGCGGCCAATGTTGGCAAGCAAATAAAATATACGGGGTTAGCTATCGATTTTACTATTCCAACGATTAAAAAAGCGTATGAAAGTTTATTATTGGCGCGTATAGCTAAAAAAGTAAAATCATTGAGCAACATTGGAATTCCCTTGGATGTTTATGCTTCTGAAAAAAAATTCAAGAATATTTTTCTCGATATTGGTTTAATGAACAGGGTGATGGGAATTGACTACGGTGAAGCTTTATCGCATAAAAATCTGTTGGCAATTTACAGAGGACAGCTTGCAGAACAATTTGTTGGTCAGGAATTTGCAACAGCAACCAATGGCCAACTGTATTACTGGTCGCGTGATGCGAAAAACAGCAATGCCGAAATTGATTATTTAATGACTCACAACGGAACGATTTTTCCCGTGGAAGTTAAAGACGGGCCATCCGGCAAACTGCGCAGTTTGCACCTTTACCGTGAAAGTTACCAACCTTCCTGGTCGGTTGTTTTTCATGCCGGTCAGACAGGCGTATTGGAAAATGAAAAAATCGTTTTCCTTCCGCTATATTTTGCAGGTTCTTTTGCCCGCTTTGGAATCAACTCCGTACCTTCAACTTTGTAATCAATGTTGCTTGGGATTGCAAATCCCTCGTTAAGAGGGTGCTGATTTGCCAGCCTGTTGCGGGCAAATCAGCGCCAGCCATTGCAGACCCATATACTTTATTTGTCTTCCGAATTCCAAACAAGTACCTGTTTGCGTTCGAGCAGTTTTTCTTTTAACGCTTCGTACGGAACATCCTGAACCGCCTGTTCCGAGTCGATAGCCATTGACGCAGCCAGCGCGGCCGACTGCCCTAAAATCATAAACACTGGTTCCATCCGGATAGAACCGTAGGCAATGTGGCTCGACGACACACAAACCGGCACGAGCAAATTGGTACACTCTTCTTTCTTCGGAACAATTGAGCCGTACGAAATCGAGTAGGGGGTATGTGGGTGAACGCCAATATCGCCTTCGTTTTGCACGAACCCTTCGGCAGTGACATAACGCTGAACATTGTGCGAATCCATTGCGTACGAACCCATGCCGATGGGAGAAGGAACTTCGCTTTTGGCCAGCACATCGTTTTCAGTCGTCACGTAAACGCCCACCATCCGGCGGGCTTCGCGCACGTAAATCTGTCGCGACCAGTTGCCGTTATCCTGAAATTCATCTTTGGCCAGCCCCCAGTTTTGCATTTCGTCACGAACTTCTTTGGGAACTCGCTGATCGTTGGCCACGTAATACAGCAAACCTTTTTGGTAGTCTTCGTGAGCTTTGATAATTTCCTTCCGGCGCTCGTACGATGCTTCGGGGTAATCGTAATTCATGCCAATAAAATCGCTGCTGAACGGACCGTGGTTATTGGTATCGGTTTTTCGGTTCGGAATCATGTCAAACTTGCCAAACCATTCACGCCAGCCGGCATCGAACACGCGGCCCAGCAGTTCGTAATTCTCCGGATTGTAATTTTCAGGCTTCGGAAACGGCACCCGATTGTCGGGGTGATTGCTCATGCACAGGCGGAAGCAATAGGCCTGAATCTTGTTGTCGCCCGATCCGTTTGCCGCAATCGGGTCAGGAGAAATGCCATACAACAAGCCGCTTTCGGGTTTTCCGGGCGTTTTATACGGATCGATTTTAGCATTGAAAAAGTGCCCGTGATGCCGTGCGTCGGGCTGAACACCATTCCATGTTTCGTTATAGACCGAATTGGCTTCGCGGCCAACGTGGTACGAAACTCCGGCAGCAGCCATCAAGTCGCCTTCGTAGGTGGCGTCAATAAACATTTTCCCGGAGAATGTTTTTCCTGAAAGGGTTTTAAACGAAACGATCTTTCCATCTTTCTTTATCATACCGTTTTCGCGGTCGAGCCACTCGTCGCGCAAAACAGTGATGTTATTTTCGGCCACGAAATCTTCGAACACCTTTTCGGCCACGTGCGGCTCAAAAATCCACATGGTGCGGTTTTCACCGTCCATCGCCACTGTTCCCTGGCCTTTGTTGCCATATTCGCTGTGTTTTTGCCACTTCCAGGCAGCCGAGTCGTTGTAATGCAACCAAACGCGGTGGTAAAACTCGCGCGACAATCCACCGATGGTCGATTTGTTGCCCGTGTCGGTAAACCCGAGGCCTCCGGAAGAAAGACCGCCCAAATGTGTATCAGGCGAAACCACCAAAACCGTTTTTCCTGATTGTACAGCTTCAACTGCCGCGGTGATGGCCGCTGACGTTCCCCCGTAAATGACGATGTCGGCCTGATATTCATTGGTATTTTTGTTGAGGTTGGTGCAGTTGCAAAGCAAAACAGCAACGGTACTTAAAATGAGAAACACTCTTTTCATTTGGTTATTTAGGTTGGTTAGATTCATTCATTAGTCCTTTAAAATCGACCGGATATTTTTCCTGATACAATTCAAAGTACAATTTGCTGAAATTGTCGAACACCGAATGGGCCAGACTGAGTTTGCCCTGCCGGGTTAAGATTCCGATCTTTTTACGCAAAGCCGGTTCATTCAGGGGGTCGTTTATACTGATAACTTCGGAAACATCGAGCAGCAACGAGTCAAACTTTTCTTCCGGAAGTTCCCGAAGTATTCTCAACCCAAATTCGATAATCCGCGAGCTTATTCGCTCGATGTAGAGATCGAGCCACGATTCGTTCATTCCCTGAAACAACGTTCCCCGTTTCAATGTCGCCAGTAATTGAGGAAGCTCAGCAGCGAAAATTTCGTCCGATGTTAATTTCTCCAACTCTTTTAATTTTCGGTTGGCAAAGTCAAGTTCAGAAAAACAACTTTCAGCCAATTCGAATTTCCAGAGTTTATCCTGAAACACCAGTTTGATGCCGGTTGAAGCCAGTAAAGCTTTCAGGTTTTGAATGGTCGTACCACGAATATTTTTTGCGTTTTGCACACTCATGCCCGGCCAAAGGCAATCCGATAGTTTTTGCGAACTGATTCCCTTTTCCTCTCCTTCGCTGTGCAGCAAAATCAACACAAACAATTGCCTGATTTTAGGTGAAAACTTTAGGCTGACATCTTTCCCTTCCGGGTTAAAAACTTTCAGCCTACCAAAGCAACAGATCTGTTCCCGGGTAATTGACGACTTTTTCGATTCTGGCAGGTTAGTCGCCGGCGCAGTATTTTTTAATGGTTTTTCTGAAAGTAACTTACGGCGTAAAATATAACCCAATGTTGCGAGAGCCAGTAAAATTCCTAACAGCCAGCCGTTTCCAAGTGCAAAACCACGTTTGATTTCTCTCCTGAACTCGCTTGCAATTTCGTCGTCGTTCAGTTCGCGTTCCCAAATTTTGATCTCGGAAATGGCTCCAATGAAAAATTCTTCCCAGAGGTTGCTGCCAATCAGCATGGCATAGTCGGATGTTTTGTAGGGCGTGAGTAACCTGATTTGCTCAGTTGGTTGCCCATTCAGGTAAAACCGGATTTGGTTTTCGGCTTCGGAATGTACAACGCTGACAAACGACCATTGATTGAGCGGAATCATTGTTTGGGCTGAGCGGTAATCTTTTACCCCTTGAACCGTAAACGTCAACTGTCCCTGGTGTATTTTCAGCACAAAATCTTTCCCTTTGGCCAATATGCAGTTGTTGTTTCCGAGCTCGGTTGGTTTTATCCAGGCGGTGACGCTGAAGTTCGGTTTCAAGGCCGACCGACTCTGCAAACCTCCGTCGAGATAAGCCTTTCCGGAGAAAAAAGCACAACTGCCGCGCTCCGGATCTCCGGCAAAGCGAAGTCCGTAAAGCGTGATTTCACTGTCGTTTTTCCGGCACAGATTCTTCACTTTTCCTGAAAAGAGGAAATGATCGGTCAATCCAAAATCGGCTTCTAGCGGAAGTGCGTTGAATACCTTCAGGTTGGGCAGGTTCTCGGGAGCGGGCAAAATAATATCGGGAGAAAAACGGTAGCCTGGTTTGTAAGGCGCAAATGCCGGATTGGCCGGGCTGCGAAGCGGAAAACTAAAATAGCCGCTGGTTTTTCGTCCGGGCAGATCTTTCCAGAAAACATCGGAGAGCATTTGATCGCCATTTCGCACCACACCAAAAATTTTGGGCTGACTGTTCAGCGTTTTGACCAAATCTGCCCGAACATTCAGGTTTTGTAGCGTGGCCGATATGAAATTCGGTATTCGGCCGTTTTTCTCCCAAAGTTCAAAAAGACGATTGGTCTGCCAAAGCGAATCGGGGAGCGAATCGATCCAGGTAAATCCAGCCGGTTGGTCGTTTGAACCAATTTTTTGCAATTCGGCTGGCGCAATGCGGATGAGTTGGGTGTCGCCAGACCCGTTGGGATTAGGCTGATCAGAAACTACAACAACAGGAAGTTGATGCTTTGACAGTGCACTGATTTGACTTTCAGGCCATCTTTCGACAGATAAGATAGCAACAGGTATATTTTTTTTCTGCAACGAATCGATCAGTGGAGCAGACACATCATCGGCGCGAACCAGTAAATGCGACCGAAACAAAACGGAAATTTGCAGGCTGTCCTCACGACTTTTGATCCCCACAGTTTTGCCATTCGCTCCGTATCCAGAGAGAAGGAGAAATAGCATCATGAGCAAACAATATGTTCCGGATTTTTGTGAAGTCACTTGCTTTTTGAATTGTCAGTCAGGCCGAAAAACTCCTTCGGCAATTTGTTTTTTTGTTTGTTTTTGGAGTTTGCAAAATAGACAAAAAAACCGATGATTGTCGTGCAAAAAATCTGATCTTCGTAGCCACAATTTTCATGACAGATGGCAAAGAACAAGATAACAGCATCAGTATTTGGAAGGGCAGCCCTGCCGATTTGGATTGCGCTGGCAACCTTCGGACTGACTGAACTTCTGTCGCGTTATCCGGCGTTGACCGAAACCATTTATTCACAGACACTCTATCCGGTGTTTGTGTTTGTGCTTTCGTTTATCAGCAAATGGGTTTCGTTTTCGCTCGACGATGTGTTTTATGCCGCTTTAACCATTTTCCTGATTTCGCTGCTCGTTCTCCCTTTTTTTACCCGACTGAAATGGGGAAAATCGCTGTTGTTATTTGTTCAAACAGCAGCCATCTGCTACGCCCTTTTTTACTGGTTTTGGGGTTTCAATTATTACCGAAGTGGAATCAACGAGCGACTTTCCATCACCCCATCGAAACCAGATACGGTGCAACTGGTTCGTGTTTTTGAAAAGCTGATTGCTGAAACCAACGCCGCTTATTGCTCGTTCGACAGCATTTCGAAACCCGAAATTGTCGGGTTAGTCGAATCGTCGTACCAAAAACATGCCTCGTTCCTGAAAATCGATTATCCGAACGGAACACGGGTTCCGAAACCAATTACAATCAGTAACTTTTTTGCAAAAGCCGGAATTGCCGGATATTACGGACCATTTTTCAGCGAAGCACACCTGAACGACAGTTTGCTGATGGTGGAATACCCGGCCGTGCTGGCTCACGAATATGCCCACCAGTTTGGCATTACCAGCGAAGCCGAAGCCAATTTTTACGGCTGGCTCGTTTGCTCGCGAAGTGAATCGAAACATTTGCGCTACAGCGTCAACCTGGGCATGACCAACTATTTTCTGGCGCAAACGAAACGCCTGCATAGTTTTCCACGGTTGGTGCACCAAATCGACAAACGGGTGATTGCCGATATCCGAAACATGCAGCAGCACTGGGCCCGGATGCGAAATGAAAAAATTGACAAAGCCGCCGGAAAAGTGAACGATGCCTACCTCAAAACACACAAGATTGAAAAGGGAATTGAAGATTATTTCGGAGTCGTTCAGTTTGTGATGGACTTTGAAACCGACTCAATGGCACAAAAGAGAGCGGGCGGAGAATAACCGGAAAATCGGAAAAAGGAGACCGAAAACCGGAAAATATAATTTCAAGGTCAAACACACAATTCACAACTGGCGTTCCCTTCTCCATACTCCATGTTCCGTTCTCCCGAACTTTCTCTATTTTTACTCCGAATTAAAAACTCAGGCCCATGCAATTACACCCAATATACGCCGGAAATTTTAGCTGTGACGGTGGTTCGCTTTTCAGCGTCATCCCCAAAGCGATGTGGAGCAAGGTTTATCCGGCCGACGAAAATAATGTTACCAAACTAACTTTGCGCTGCCTGCTAATCGATCAGGGCGAGCGCAAAATATTGATTGAAGCCGGGGTAGGAAACCATTATCCGGAGAAAGTGCGCAAAAACAATGGCCACGAAGATACCGATGTGCTTGAAAAGTCGCTGGCCGAAAAAGGCTATCGCCCAGAAGAGATTACCGACGTGCTGTTTACTCATTTGCACTGGGACCACTGCAACGGCGCTGTTTTGGTCGAAAACGGGAAAATGAAACTTCAGTTTCCGAATGCTACGCACTGGTGCAGCCGCAAACAATGGGAGCACTCCAAAATCTCCAACATCAGGGAGCGTGCGGCTTATTATCCTGAAATTCTGGAATTCTTAAAAACTGAAGGGAAAATGCAGTTGGTTGATGGGGATGGTGAGTTGTTTCCCGGAATATCGGTTCGCATGTTCGACGGCCACACGCCCGGACAAATGATTCCTTTCATTCAGCACGAAGGAAAAACCTACGTTTACATGGCCGACCTGATTCCAACGGCAGCCAATATCCCGATCGTTTGGCTGGCTTCGTACGATTTGTATCCGGTGACTTCGATGGAAGAAAAGGAAGCTTTCCTGAAAGAGGTTGCCGAAAATAACTACATCCTGTTTTTCGAGCACGATTTTTACACCGAATGTGCTACGGTGGAGTGGGGTGAAAAAGGGCCAAAAGTGAAAGAAAGGTTAAGGTTTTAGGATTATTCAACCAATTCCAACTCAATATAACCCCACTGCGGAACATTCAGCTTCAGGGTTTTTCCTGAAATTTCGTACGAATTGACCCGCGAAAGCATGGCTGCCACTTTTTCGGCGAATTTGCTGTCGCAGCAGGCTTCGGTGCAAGCCGCCGTTTCCAGCTCGATCTGGTTGTTTTTTCCGGTTGCAAAATTCCCGCCGCAACTGTTGATGTCGAGCTTCAGATGGTACGAGCCTGACCGGTTAAACGTGAGCAGCACTCTGGTATTCTCATTTTTCGGGTAGGCTACTGATTCAATCGACATAAATTCTTTGGCTTCCCAGGTTTGAAATAATCCGGAATGATCGTCGTCTTTACGGCACGAAAAAACAAGGGCAAGTAAAAGGATAGTCGCAAAAATTTTCATGATTCGTTTTTTCTGAAGATGGCAAACGTACCGGAAAAGTTGCGCGACCGCTAACTTAAATCACCCCCAGCCTTCCGGCGTATTGAACGGCCTCGGCGGTGTTGCTAACGTTGAGCTTTTCGATGATCCGCTGGCGGTGCGTGTTGACGGTATTTACGCTAATAAAAAGTTTGTCGGCAATTTGCTTGCTGATCAATCCTTTGGACAACAACTGCAAAATTTCCTTTTCGCGGAAACTCAACTTATTTTCAGCAATTAATTCGGAAGGCGGGAAATGATACAATTCGCCGGTGAGCGTGTTGACCAA
>CAYRBM010000165.1:0-11697 GCA_964422425.1 uncultured Odoribacter sp. | reverse complement strand
CATGACCAATCATGCCAGCAAAAGCGGGGGCATCTCTCCGGTGAACGATGCCCGGAAAGACTTTCCTTCGGAAATCAGTTTTGTGCAGCAATATCATCGCGAAATTTATAAAGTTGAATCGCCCGACGCTATTGAACCGAAAGGCCAAGATGCCAAAGTTCTGTTCCGATATCAGGTGGACAATAAAACCGCCGGTGTTTGTTACGATGGAAATTACCGGACCATTGTGCTCGGATTTCCGTTCGAATCGATTACCACCGAAAAAGAACGCAATGAGCTGATGGGACAGATTTTGAAGTACTGGGGAATGAAGAAGTGATCAGTGTTCAGTCGCAGTTGAAAAAAAGTTGTCGGGTTGTAAAAGTTATCGTTGTAAAAAAGTTCAATGAGAACGAATTTGTTTTTTTACCCTGAAAGGGTACAATATCAATAACCCCGGGTATAGTGAAACGAAACCCGGGGACGAATGAACCTAAAACAGACCGTCCGCGAGGAAATGCCCGGAAAAGCAAGATTCTTTTTTCGGACGGAATGGAGAAAATATTGAAAAAGGCACATATCCTTTGATCCCGATATAAACAGGGACAACCCGTTCGGCTTTAGCCAACGGACATGAAAATAATGTTCAAATTAATTATAACAATGAAAAAAATTACATGCTTTATCCCTTTCGGTACGCAGGAAGAAACGCTGGCTACCGTTCAGGAATTGAGAAAATCGGACCTGGTTTCGCAGGTTTACGTGGTTTGCAGCGGCGATCAAAATTGCCTGATTGACGGGGCAGAGGTGCTGAAATCGGAACCAATGACGAATGCCAGAACCGTAAAACGAATGGCTGCCCTAGCCAATACACGCTACACCTTGATTGATATTCGTCCGGGTGCATTGCAGTTGGGACAAAAGGCACTCGAACGTTTTGCACAAATTGCCGACGATACGCAAAGCGGTATGGTGTATTCGAATTACCTGGCCGTAAAAGGCGGAAAAGTAGAAAATCAGCCGGTGATTGATTACCAGGAAGGCAGCTTGCGTGACGATTTCAACTTCGGATCGTTGTTGTTCTACCGCACCGAAATCATGAAGAAGGCTGCCGAAGGAGTGGCCGATGATTACCAGTTTGCTGGTTTGTACGCACTTCGGTTGGGCGTTTCGCAGTATTCTGATCTGTTTCGCATACCGGAGTTTTTGTACACCGAAAAAGAACAGGATCTGCGAAAATCAGGAGAGAAAATTTTCGATTACGTCGATCCGAAAAACCGCGCAGTGCAAATCGAAATGGAAAATGCCTGTACCCAACACCTGAAAAATGTGGGTGGCTACCTCGAACCGGTTTTCACGCCTGTCAAATTCGATGAGCAGGAATTTGAAATGGAAGCATCGGTGATTATTCCGGTTCGCAACCGCGTACGCACCATTGAAGATGCCATTAAATCGGTTTTGTCGCAGAAAGCCAGTTTCAGCTTTAACCTGATTATTGCCGATAATTTTTCGACCGACGGAACGACGGAGATTATTCGGAAATATGCAGAAGCCGACGATCGGGTGGTTCACATCATTCCTGATCGCACCGATTTGGGAATTGGCGGTTGCTGGAACCTGGCAGCCAATCACCCGAAATGCGGAAAGTTTGCCATTCAGCTCGACAGCGACGATTTGTACAAGGACGAAACTACGGTTCAACAAGTGGTTGATGCATTTTATGCCCAGAATTGTGCGATGGTGGTTGGAACCTACCAGATGGTAAATTTTGCACTGGAAGAAATTCCTCCGGGAATCATTGATCACAAGGAATGGACGCCGGATAATGGCCGGAACAATGCGCTTCGCATCAACGGACTGGGTGCCCCGCGCGCATTTTATACGCCGGTTTTGAGACGCATTCCGGTTCCCAATGTGAATTATGGCGAAGATTACGCTTTGGGATTGGCCATTTCGCGCCAGTACCAGATTGGCCGTATTTATAACCCGATTTACCTTTGCCGCCGCTGGGACGACAATTCCGACGCAGCCTTGAGCATCGAAGTGATGAATGGTCACAATTTGTACAAGGATCGCATTCGGACCATCGAGTTAAAAGCAAGGAAAAGGTTGTAAAGAAGTTGTTTGTAATGACGCTGTCAGGTCTAACAACGCTGACAGGTCAAAAAATAGGTTAGTACAATAACCTGTCAGCGTTTGAAAAACCTGACAGCGTTAAAATTAAGATTATAAAACCTAACAGGTTTTTGAGAACCTGTTAGGTTTGAAAAACAAATGAATATGGCTCAATTGCTTGACATTATAAAAGAAACCAACCAACCTACCCTCCAAATTCTGACTGAATTTGTGGAAAGCGAAAAACTCCTCTGGCCGCTGGCTGCCGCTAATTATAAGGGATTGGATAAGGTCGAAGAGCGGAGTTTTCAGTACGATGGATTCGAGATTCGGGCGCAGTTTAATCCCGAACGGATTCGTTCGTCGGTGGCCGAGGTGGACAAAAAGTCGATTGCGGCCCGCAAATGTTTTTTGTGCAGCGAAAACCGTCCGGCAGAGCAGGATGCCATCGCTTTTGGCGAGGAATTCCTGATTTTGGTTAACCCGTTCCCGATTTTCAAAACGCATTTTACCATTTCCTGCAATTCGCACATCGACCAGCGGTTCATCCCAAACGTTCGTGCTTTGCTCGAACTGGCGCGGGCGATGGAAGGTTTCACTGTTTTCTACAATGGTCCGGAATGCGGTGCCTCGGCTCCCGATCACCTGCATTTTCAGGCGGGTGAAAACGGTTTTATGCCCATTGCCGACGATTTCGAACGCTTGAAACCAACGGCGCGAAAGCTGTTTTCCGGAGAGTTGGCCGATGTTTGGGCTTTTGATGATTATCTGCGGAAACTAATCAGCATTGAAACGGTTTCGATCGATGAAGTTTTGCGGATTATCGCGATTTATTATGCGCATTTTCAAGCGATGCAACCCGAAAAAGTTGAACCGATGATGAATGCACTTTGCTCGTATTCCGGAGGAAAATGGACCGTGCATCTTTTCCCCCGGAAAGCGCACCGACCCACTCATTTTTATGCCGAAGGCGAAAAGCAAATCCTGATTAGTCCGGGTTCGGTCGATTTTGGCGGTGTTTTCATCCTGCCGCGACGCGAAGATTTCGACAAGATAACCAGAGAAGACATTGCCGATATCCTGTCGCAGGTTTGTGTCGATCAGGACACTTTTCAGGAACTGACTGAAAAAATTGAAAAAGATTTAAACTGACAACGATATGATAGCCAACTATAAACTGGACAAATCATTTGGTCCGATTGCTTCAATTACAGGAGTTATCCTGTTTGCGAGCGGCTTGATTTTAATTTGGTTTTCCGGAGTGGCTATCATCACAATTTTATTGGGAGCCCTGATTGGCTTTACCTATTCGGGGACGGAGATCGATTTTGAAGCCGGAAAAATCAGGCATTCTGATGTATTGTTTGGGGTGATCAAAACCGGGAAATGGGTTAAGATCAAGCCGGAAATGAAAATCGGGATTGTGAAATCAAGGAAAACGTGGAGAACATACAGTGGCGGAAACCGCGAGCTTGAAACTCCGGTTGTAGATGAACAGTTGGTTCTGTTTTCCGGGGCGGGGAAAAAACGGATTCCGCTCAAAAAGGTGATTTCAAGAGAGGAAGCCCAAATGGAGCAGGACGAGTTTTGCCGACGATTGAACATTCAAAAGTTATAATTATGCTGAAATCAAATTTTTTCATCAGGATGGGCCTGGTCATTTGCCTTTGGTCGGTTTTGCCCGCCCTGGGTTTAGCGTTGGTTTCCTGCCAGACAATCACCGATCAGGAAGCAGAATGGAAGAAACGACAGCAGATTGAAGCATCGTTGACTTTGCTTGAAAACCACCGCAATTTGATTCCGCTGGCCCGGTTGGATACACTCAAAATTGCAGTTTTGTCGGTTGGCGAGACCGGTGTTACTGAATTCCAGCGAATGGCTGCCAATTATTCGAAGGTCGATTTCCTGAATCTTCCGGCGAATTTTACTTCCGCCGAACTTCAGTCAGTTCAATCCAAACTGAACGATTTTAACCTGGTTTTGGCAGGTTTTCATCCTGTTTCAGCAACTCCGGAAATCAATCAGCTAATCAATTTTCTGAATCAGGAAAAAACATCGGTTATTGCTTTTTTTCAGAAGGCCGATGCGTTGGCGAATCTGAAGATCAAATCCGACGGGCTGATTCTGGCATTCGATAACGATAGTCTGCTCCAATCGCTTTCTGCCCAACTGATTTTTGGCGGAATCGGTGCAAAAGGAAAATTGACGAACTCAATAGGTGATGTTTATTCGGCCGGTTCAGGAATTGTGATCGAAAAACCTATCCGCCTGAAATATACGCTTCCGGAAGAAATTGGAATGCAATCGGCAAAATTGAATGGAGCCATCGATTCGATTGTCAACCACGCCCTCGACAAAAAAGCTTTTCCGGGGTGCAATGTGCTGGTTGCGAAAGACGGAAAAATCATTTTCAGGAAAGCCCACGGTTACCATACGTTTGAGAAATTGCATGCTACGCAACTCGCCGATTTATACGATTTGGCTTCGGTGACCAAAGTGAGCGGCGGAGCGCCCGGCATTCTGAAGTTATACGACGAAGGCAAAATAGAGCTGGATAAACCCGTTTCAACTTATTTTCCCGACTGGAAGAACCGCCTGTTTCACAAGTCTGACAAATCCGACGTGACGATCCGTGAGTTGTATGCCCATCAATCGGGGCTGGTGCCGTTCATCGGATTCTACAAGCAAACGATGGAAAACGGCCAGCCATCGCCGAAATGGTACACCTCGTCTCCGGATAAAAAGCATACACTTTGCGTGGCGCCGGGCATGTATCTCGATAAAAAGTTCCTGAAAATTGTGAATGAAGGAATTCGGAAAACACCTTTGAAAACCCGCGGAAAGTACGTTTACAGCGATTTGCCGCTGGTGATTACGCCGCAAATTGTGGAACATGTTTCGGGCAAATCGTTTACCAGTGTTTTGTACGACGATTTTTACAAACCTCTTGGCGCTTCGGCGCTGACCTACAATCCACTCGACCGCTTTCCGAAAGACCAGATTGTGCCCACCGAACTCGATAATTATTACCGTTTTCAGCTCGTTCAGGGAACTGTTCACGATGAGTCGGCGGCGGTATTGGGTGGAATTTCGGGCAATGCTGGCTTGTTCGCCTCGGCCGACGACCTGGCCAAACTGATGCAAATGTACCTGCAAATGGGCACCTATGGCGGAAAGCAATATGTGAGCGAAGCCACGATGAAGGAATTCACGCGGGTTCAGTTTCCGCAGAACAATAACCGGCGAGGACTGATTTTCGACAAACCATCGCTGAATCTCGATTCGCTGAAACCTGCGGAAGCCTATCCCTGCCCGGAAGCAAGTCCGGAAAGTTTCGGGCACTCCGGATTCACCGGCACCTTCGTCTGGATGGACCCTCAATGCGGTTTGCTCTACATTTTCCTGTCGAACCGCGTTTGTCCGACCCGCAACAATAACCTGATCAGCGATCTGAATGTGCGAACCGAGATTTTGTCTGCAATTTATAAGCAGATGAAGGATTGAAGAAGATTGAGGATTGAATGGTGAAGCTGAATTGAAACAAAAATATCCTTTGCCGTCTCGCTTTAGCGGACGGGCATGATTAAAACAATGAAAAAACCTAAATAATGAAAACAAAAACTATCCTGATCACCCTTTTTTCATTCCTGATGATCAATGCATTTGCAGCATCGAAGGTCAAAACCGGCATCGAAGTGTTGCGTGAAAGCAACTTCAAAATTCTTCAGGGAAAACGTGTTGGATTGATTACCAATCCGACCGGAGTAGATTCGCAACTGAAATCGACTGTCGATATTCTGAACGAGGCTCCTGGAGTAAAACTGGTAGCGTTGTACGGACCCGAACATGGCGTTCGTGGCGACGTGTATGCTGGCGATAAAGTGGAAACCACCATCGACAAACAAACCGGCATTCCGGTATTTTCGCTCTACGGAAAAACGCGGAAAGCGAATGCCGAAATGCTGAAAGGCGTTGATGTACTGGTTTACGACATTCAGGATATTGGTTGCCGCTCGTACACCTACATCAGCACAATGGGGCTGGCTATGGAAGCTGCCGCCGAAAACAACATCGAAATGGTGGTGCTCGATCGCCCAAATCCTGTTGGCGGACTAAAAGTAGAAGGAAATCTGGCTGAAGACCAATTTATCTCGTTTGTCAGTCAGTTCAAAATTCCGTATTTGTACGGACTAACCTGCGGCGAACTGGCAAAAATGCTGAACGGCGAGAAAATGCTAAACGGGCAGTGCAAACTCACCGTTGTTCCGATGAAAGGATGGAAGCGAAGCATGACTTTCGATCAGACTGGCCTGCCCTGGGTGTTGACTTCGCCGCATGTTCCGCACGCCACTTCGTCGTTTTACTATGCGGCCTCCGGAATTTTGGGCGAGTTCAGTTTTATGTCGATAGGCGTGGGGTACACCTTGCCTTTTCAGTTGTTTGCCAAAGATTCGATCGACGCCCAACTGCTTTCGAAAAAGCTGAACGAGCTTCAGCTGCCCGGCGTTTTATTCCGGCCCATTTACCTGAAACCGTTTTACGCGGTAGGGCAGGGGAAAAACTATTCCGGCGTTCAGTTTTACCTGACCGAATACAAAAAAGTGCGCCTGACCGAAATTCAGTTTTACGTGATGCAGGTGATGGCCGAGCTCTATCCGGATAAAAAATGTTTTGGTCCGGAGACCGAAAAGCGCTACGACATGTTCGATAAAGTTTGCGGATCGGATCAAATTCGTTTGCTGATGAGCAAAAACATGAAGGTCGCCGATATGTTGCCTTATTGGCGCAAAGATGAAGCGGCATTTCAGCAATTATCGAAGAAATATTATTTGTACAAATGAGAGAATGGAATGTTGAGCCCGCTTCGGGGTTCCAGGGTGCAAAGCGTTTTGCCGCCACCGGTTTTACCGGTGGTTATTCAAATTAAAGTCCTTCGGACTTTTGCTGCTTAAAAATCCTGAAAGGATTGAATTTGAATAACCGTGGGTGAAAACCCACGGGAAATGAAGTAATCCAGATATCAACCCTGATAGGGGTTGAACTTTTTAAAACGTTGAAAAAATTGAATTTAGAAAGAAAATACCCAGCTGATTTTGGCCAGCTTGAAAAGGTGCTTCGTCGTGAAACACCCGACAGGCCTGTGCTTTTCGAGTATTTCCTGAATGGCGATCTGATTTCATTGGTGAACGGTCGGTCATTCGCCGGACCCGAAAACCGCGCGGGCCAGATTCGCGACATCATCCAGTTTTTTCACCGGGCCGGATACGATTATGCCACCGTTCCGTCGCGCTATTTCAGCGATTTCTCGTTCGAAAACACTGATCACGAAAAGAAGGAAACCGTATCGCTCAACGAAGGTTTGGCCATAACCGACTGGCAATCGTTCGAAAAGTACAACTGGCCGAATCCGGAAAACGGACACTATGAATTGCTCTTTCAGCTTTCTGCCGAACTGCCGGATGGAATGAAATTTATTACTTCGTCGCCCGGAGGTGTGCTCGAAAATATGATCGATCTGGTTGGATTTGAGCGTCTTTGCTTCATGATTTACGAGGATGAAGAACTGGCAACCCGAATTTTTGACGAAGTAGGAAGCCGCTTGCTGAAGTTATATGAAATATGCAGTGCTTTGCAACCGGTGGGCGCATTGATCGTAAACGACGACTGGGGCTTTAAAACGCAAACGATGCTCGACCCCGACTCGATGCGGCGGTTTATTTTCCCATGGCACCGGCGAATTGTCGAAACCATTCACCAAAACGGAAAGTATGCCATATTGCATTCGTGTGGAAACCTGACGGATGTGATCGATGACATTGTTGACGATCTGAAATTTGACGCCAAACATTCGTACGAGGATATCATTCTTCCGGTAGAACAGGCCTGGCTGCAATGGCACGAACGGATTGCCGTGATGGGCGGCATCGACATGGATTTTCTGGTTCGAAGCACGCCTGACGATATTCGGCAGCGATGCCTGAAAATGCTGGAACTGACAGGTTCCAAAGCATACGCACTGGGTTCGGGAAACAGCATTCCGACTTATGTGCCGATACCAAACTATTTGGCAATGATTGAAACAATTAACCTATAAACCTACCTGATATGAGAACTTATCTTTCGACTGTATTCACGCTAATTCTGGTGACGGCTTTTCTGTATTCCTGCGGAAATCAGGTCAAAAAGGAAACCACTTCCGGAGCAATAAAAACCGGAGCCGAACAAACCGAAAAGTATTTGCCTTTGCTGAAAGGCAAGCGGGTTGCCATTGTGGCCAACCAAACCTCGGTGATTGGCAAAACTTTGGTGGTCGATAGTCTAAAATCGCTTGGTGTAAACCTGGTCAAGATTTTTGGCCCTGAACACGGGTTTCGGGGAACAGCAAGCGCCGGAGCAGTTGTTGCCGACAGCATCGACGCCAAAACCGGGATTCCGGAAATTTCGTTGTACGGCAAAAAGAGCAAGCCATCGAAGGAAGATTTAGCCAATGTGGATGTGGTGATTTTCGATATTCAGGACGTTGGTGCACGGTTTTATACCTACATTAACCTACTTGCCCGCGTGATGGAATCATGCGCTGATAATCAAAAAGCTATGATTATCCTCGATCGCCCCAATCCAAACGGATTCATTGTTGACGGGCCCATTTTGGATATGAAACTGAAGTCAGGAATCGGGCAGTTTCCCATTCCGATTACCCACGGAATGACCATCGGCGAACTGGCGCAATTGTACAATGGCGAAGGCTGGCTCGAAAACAAGGCGAAATGTCAGGTCACCATTATTCCGGTTGCCAATTACACGCACGAAATGGAATATGTATTACCAGTTGCACCATCGCCTAACCTGAATACGCCGCAATCTATTCTGCTGTATCCGTCGCTTTGCCTGTTCGAAGGAACAATCATCAGTCAGGGCAGGGGAACGTATTTCCCGTTTTCGGTGCTGGGAAATCCCGATCTGAAAGGAAAATACGAGTTTTCGTTTACCCCGAAAAGTATTAAAGGAATGGCCGAAACGCCGCTTCATCAGGATAAAGCGTGTTACGGCCTCGATTTAAGAAAATACGAAACCTCTGAATTCCGTAAGACAGGCCAGATCAATTTGAAATGGCTGATGGAAATGTATCAGGCCTATCCATACAAAGAAAAATTTTTCGACTTCAAACAAAGTAAACAGATGGGAAATTTCGACAAGCTGGCTGGAACAACACTCCTGAAAGAACAGATTGTTGCCGGAAAATTGGAAAAGGAAATACGCGCATCGTGGGAGCCGGGGTTGTCGGAGTTCAAAAAGTTGCGTGAAAAGTATTTGCTGTATAAATAGCGGGCAACTCCAGGATTGAATATGTTTTAGAAAATAATACCATTTAAGCTGTTTTTTATATTTCTGAAAGACAGTTTGTTATCTGGTGAATTATTTCAAAACAAATAAATTGGTATTATATGTGACAAAAACACAGATTTTTTGGAAATTAATTTTTAATTTAGTCGCAGGTTAAGTGTTAATCCGGTGGTCATCGTTGATTTCATGAAGTAGCCCCCGACCTCTCATGCGACGCTTTATCTCTTGATGGACAACAACTAACTTGATCTGATTGAAAACAGAATCTAATCATACATGTAATCTATTTCTAAATGTAAATTTAACCTGTTTGTTATGAAAAAAACGGTAGCATTAATCTTCATTTTGTGCCTTATCGTACAAGTTTCGATGGCACAAAGGCGGTCGGTTTCCGGTATAATCCGTGAAAAAGCGACCAATGAATCACTTCCGGGAGTTTCAGTTCTTGAAAAAGGGACTAAAAACGGAACCATTACCAATGCTGACGGCCGCTATGAACTTTCTGTTTCAGAGGGCGCAACGCTGTTGATCAGTTATATTGGGATGAAATCTCAGGAAGTAAAAGTAGGCAGTTCCTCAACCCTCAATGTAATTTTGGAGTCTTCGATTGAAGACATTGATGAGGTTGTGGTTGTAGGTTATGGAACTCAAAAGAAAGCGAATCTTACCGGTGCTGTTGCAACAGTAAATGTTGAGAAAACGCTTGAATCGAGGCCAATTACTGACGTTGGACGAGCCTTGCAGGGATCAACTCCCGGTTTGATTGTTACAACAACAACCGGTGCGATTGGTGCCGCTCCAAGTTTGAATATTCGCGGTATAACGGGTTCGTTGAATTCATCGGCAACGCCATTGATTCTCTTGGATAACGTGCCTATTCCGAATCTAAACTACATTAATCCCGATGATGTAGAGTCAATTTCAGTATTGAAAGATGCTGCTTCAACCGCTATTTATGGAGCTCGCGCTGCATTTGGTGTGATTTTGATCACATCAAAAAATGGGAAAAGAGATCAGAAAGTTAAAGTAGATTACAGTAGTAATTATGCATGGGCAACTCCGGCTAATCTGCCAACGATGGCTAAAGCATGGGAAAGCGGTTTAGCTTATCTGACAGCTGCCCGCCATAACAATCCGTCTGCTGAGTATGTAGGTACGATTGGAGGTATCCGATACAACGATGCAATTATTGCAAAAATGAAAGCATGGTCGGAACAATATGGTAAAGGAGAAGGATTGTCGCGCGAGATGGAACGCGGACGTGACTTTGAAATGTACCTAGGTTATATTGAAGCATACAGAGACTGGGACGTAGCAAATATGTTTTTCAGTGAATGGACGCCACAGCAAAACCAGAATTTATCGGTAAGTGGTGGGGCAAAAGGTACAAGTTATAATGTTAGTCTTGGATACCTCGATCAAACGGGTATTTTTAAAGCAAAACCAGATTCCTACGAACGCTACAACGTGAGTGCAAGCATCGATTCGGATGTTTCGGAATGGTTAACTGTCAGAGTTCGCTCCCAAATGACTAAAACTGATTTTGCCACACCGTTCTCGTTGAGCGGTGGTACTTACACTCCTTTATTCACTTTATACAGATGGCAGCCCTCATACCTTTACGGAACATATAAAGGACTTCCTTTCCGCAGCCCGGTAAACGAATATGAACAGGCTCAGTATATGGATAAAAACATTTGGTACAACCGATATTCGCTTGGAGCAACATTGAAACCAGTAAAAGGCCTCAAGTTGGATTTTGATTATACTTATGTAACCGAATCAGAATTTAATAATACGGTTGGCGGTATTCCAAAAGCACTCGACATTTATACTGCGCCAAATGCAGCAAATGTTGCAGATCCGACCACAATGTATAAAGCTTATACAACGACATATGATTACGTCGCAAACGATGATTCACGTTCGGCCGGATATGTTATGAATAGCGTGATTTCCTATGAAAAAGACGTTAAGGATCACAATTTTAAATTGATGGCAGGTACGAACATTGAAAAATATGAGTATCGCTATCATTGGTCTCAGCGAAAAGGTGTACTTGATTTTTCGCATCCTGAAATACCATTGGCTACTGGCGACCAATTCGTAGCCGGATCACACTCAAGAACTGCAATTGCCGGGTTCTTCAGCAGGTTTAACTATACCTTTAAGGATAAAATTCTTTTCGAAGCCAACGGACGCTATGACGGTACTTCAAAATTTATGGGCGATAACCAGTGGGGATTTTTCCCGTCGGTG
>CAYRBM010000164.1:0-11794 GCA_964422425.1 uncultured Odoribacter sp. | reverse complement strand
CGAGACATAAATAACTCGTATCTAATAATTTAAATGTGTTAAAGTAGAATTAACTTATCAAAAACTCAGTTTTTAGGCATATTAGTCCAAAATGGTTGGTAAAAAGCTCTAAAAGGCTAATCAACATTGATAATACAGAAAGTTTGATGAACTTGGTTTCATCAAACTTTTTATGTTTATGAAAAAATCAAAAAAAACGCTGTTGGGCATGCGGTTATACTGATGTTGTTCGATGGGGAAAGCGAGATGGGAAACAGCGTTTCAGATGTAAAAGATGCGGAATATTTCTAACTGAAAATCGTCCTGAACAGAGAATTCTAAACAGGTTTGTATGGTTCAGAAAGTGGATATTGGAACGTCAGACTTATCAAATTTTAAGCAGGGACAGCAGCTTATCGCAAGCTAC
This sequence comes from uncultured Odoribacter sp., assembly GCA_964422425.1. Lineage (GTDB taxonomy): Bacteria > Bacteroidota > Bacteroidia > Bacteroidales > Prolixibacteraceae > Aquipluma. The sequence continues at coordinate 11,388 of CAYRBM010000164.1, read as the reverse complement.
ACTTCAACGGACATTTTATCATTTTTTAGAACAAGCACCACTGTAAAAATAATCAAGCGAGAGCGTGTTCATTTACGAATCGATGCCACGTATTTCGTGCAGTTTTGTTTGGTTTGTTATCAAGACGATTTTGATGGTTACACCCAGCTATTTCGCTTTACTGATGGTGAACACTATGAGGAAATCAAAGAGGATCTGGCTAACTTACTTCAACTTGGAATTCAGATCGAAAGCATTACCAGTGACGGTCATAAAAGTATATTAAAAGCGATAAAAAGGTCAGTTTCGGAAGCTATCGTCCAACGCTGCCTGGTTCATATCCAGCGCATGTGCCTGCTGTGGCTGACCCAGTATCCCAAACACGAGGCCGGACAGGAACTGCGTAAACTGGTGCTGATGATCCTTCGAATTAAAACAGAAAATGACCGGATTTACTGGACAAGAGCGTTTTACCAATGGCATGAATCCAACAAAGTTTATTTGAACGAAAAAACTTACAACACAGATACCGGAAGGTATTGGTATACCCATAAACTACTTCGTCGTTCATATACAACCATCAAACGAGCTTTGCCAAATATGTTTCATTATTTGACCAACCCAGATATACCAAAAACAACAAATGGGATCGAAGGATACTTCAGCCACCTGAAAAATCACCTGGATATCCATCGTGGATTAACGGTGAAGCACCGGATCAACTTCATTAAATGGTACATATATTTTGCTAACGCAAAATGAGTTTTTTTAGCCATCAGCCATACCAGTAATAACAAGAAAGGGTAGCCCACATGACTAACCATCTGCATTACTGTTTATGCGTTAATCTTATTGCTGGCAGGTTGGTCTCCACCAGAGCCTGCTTCTCCTTCAGATTAACAGCGCGGAGTTTACTAATTATTTTCCTAAAAATCACCAACTATTTTTTACCATATTACCAAGGAAATAGTTATGAATTCGAATCCTAATCACCCAACACTGCTTTTGGAAAACGAATGGAAGATGGCTTTGAAAAGTGAAAAGGGTCTGATTGCGTTATTCACTCACATGAATCCAGACTCCTGATTGCGGATTCTGGAAACGGATGTGATTCAGTTCTTTTTGGGCTTCTTCCATGGTCGGAAAGCCTTTCATGGCCACACGGTGCAACCCTTTGAAAATTCCCAGATTTTTGCCTTCGTAGCCTTGTTCTTTGAGTTGAAGAAGATATTTATTGGCATTTTCTTCGCTCTTAAAACTTCCGCCAACGATAAAATATTTCAATTGATCGTTTGAAGGAGCAATGTCAGCAGTCACCTGAATAGTAGGAATTTGTTCGGTTGAAACAGTTGCTGCCGGAGCCGATTGTGTGATGGCTTCCCACAGACCCATATCAGATTTTGACAGGTATTCTTTATGGTTTTTCATGGGGATGAGAGCCATAGCAACAAGTAAAGGTATGGCAACCACCAGTTTCTGAAGTTTCCGCTTTTGGAAAATAACGGGCACAGGTTCGCGGTATTCCACTTTAAATGCTGGTTTCGGCATCTGCCGCTGATATAGCTTCTCATACGAGAAATTTTGCAGCCCATACGAATCCACCAACAGGTTCTGGTTCAGTTGCGGCTCGAAACGCAGGTTCTCGTGCGAATCGTAATGCAGGTACCCAACACCTTCAAAATAAACATTGCGGTTGCGTTCCAGATTAAGCAAGGTTTCTTCAACAAAACTGTCTAGTTTCTGTTTAGCCTCGAAATAACTGATTCCTTCGGTTTCAGAAATATAATTCACCAGTAATCCGTCGTTTGAGGTAAGCTTATTATTGAACGCTACTTCTTTGGAAGGCGGACAAAACTGATTGTTTTCAGCGGAAGCAGGTTTGTAATTGGCTATAAATCCACCGAATTCAGGAATGATTACGCAATCATTCAGCAGCAACAGTTCCTTGATGTATTGATTAATCTCCACTTTCTACTTGTTTAACCAGTCAAAAGTAACAAAAAATGGCCTTGCTTCAAGACAAAGTTTTCAACAAGTATGAAGTTTTTATGATAAAATTGAAGAGTAGAATTTTTTATTAACGGCTTCCTCCGATTATTCTTAAATTTGCAACTCATCCTAAAATTGACCCGTCGTATGAAACAAATCTTGGTTACCGGGGGCACCGGATACATTGGCTCACACACCGTGGTGGAGCTTCAAAATTCAGGTTATGAAGTTATTGTAGTTGACGACCTTTCCAATTCGAGTATTGAAGTGCTTGACAATATTGAAAAAATTACTGGACGAAAGCCTAAGTTCGAACAGTTCAATCTTGCAGATAATGCCCGAACCGACGAATTTTTTGCCCGTCACCAGCAAATAGCGGCAATCATTCACTTTGCAGCATCGAAGGCCGTGGGTGAATCGGTCCAAAAGCCACTTCACTACTACCGTAACAACCTTGATTCACTGATGAATATTCTGGATGCCCAGTTAAAATATAACATACCCAATATTGTTTTCTCATCGTCTTGTACCGTTTATGGTCAGCCCGACGTTCTTCCGGTTACGGAAAAAACTCCCCGAAAAGATGCCGAATCGCCCTACGGAAATACCAAACGGGTGAATGAAGATATTTTAAGTGATACCATTCGGGCCTATCCACAACTGAAAGGAATTGCCTTGCGCTATTTCAACCCGGTTGGAGCTCATCCTTCGGCTTTAATTGGTGAACTTCCACTCGGAGTTCCACAAAACCTGGTTCCATTCATCACTCAAACTGCAGCCGGATTACGTAGTGAACTCAAAGTGTTTGGTAACGACTACGATACTCCCGATGGATCGGCCATCCGCGATTACATTAATGTGGTTGATCTGGCCAAAGCGCATGTAATTGCCATCGAACGCCTGCTGCAAAATAAAAATAAATCAGGGTACGAGGTTTTCAATCTGGGAACTGGAAATGGATATTCGGTGCTGGAAATTGTTTATGGATTTGAGAAAGCCACCGGTGTAAAACTGAATTACCAGATTGTTGCCCGCCGGGCTGGCGATATCGAAAAAATTTGGGCAGATACAACCTATGCCAATGAGGAATTAGGATGGAAAGCTGAAAAGGGACTTGAAGAAACTTTACGCTCGGCCTGGCTTTGGGAAAAACGGGTCAGAGGAATAGAATAATAAGGCTTGATGAACAAGCAAAAAAGGTCTGCTTTGGGAAAAGTAGACCTTTTTGTTGATATAAACCAGATACTAAACGCTGATTATTTTGATATTTTCATTTCATTCAACAGGTATCCGGCTCCGCCAAATTTATCCATGATAAACAAGGTGTAACGGATGTCCACATTGATACAGCGTTGCAAAGTCGGTTCAAAAATAATGTCACCGCTCATTGATTCCCAGTTACCGTCGAAAGCAGTCCCGATCAATTCACCTTTTTTGTTCAGAACCGGGCTTCCGGAGTTACCACCTGTAATGTCGTTGTTGGTCAGGAAAGCAACCGGCATGCGTCCGTCGGGCAACGCGTATTGGCCAAAATCTTTCGCGGCATACAATTCTTTCAGTTTCTCCGGAACGACAAATTCCCAATTGTTCGGGTCTTCTTTCTGCATAACACCTTCCAACGTAGTAATGTAGTCGTAAATCACACCATCTTTGGGCGAGTAGTTCAAAACTTTTCCGTAGGTCATACGCATGGTAAAGTTGGCATCCGGATACATCGCTTTTCCTTGTTTCATTTCCAGTGTTCCGGCAATGTATTGTTTCTGTCCTTTGGCATACAACGTGCGATATTGCTCAATTTCGCGGCTGTATTTCAGGAGTGCTTCATTGATGATTTTGCCGGTAAGGTAGGCCGGATCGTTTTCAATCGCCTTTTTATCGCCGGCCATAGCCTGTTTTAATTTTTCTTCGGAAGTGAAAACCGATTGCTTAAACATGTCATCAACAAAGGCATCGATGTTTCCCTGGAACTTCGAATCAATGGTTTTATAGAACTCCGGAAGATCGGCCGATGCAACTTTTTCCCTGAAGAGTTTCATCATTGCTTTGGCCACTTTAATGTCGGTTGTTACATTGTAGTCTTTGTAAAAGTCGGCAGGATTTTGAGTAAATCCCTGTCTTCCGCCTCTTCCTTCAGCCTGACCATTATCATTTCTCGGAGCCAGGCGCGTTGCAGCCGACGTTAATTCAATCGAAGCCAAAGCTTCCATATAATATCTCAATGTAGCCTGAAGTTTTGCCCTGCCTTCGATGGCCGATTTGACGTCGTTCAGGGCTGATTCGTATTTTTCAACCCGCTTCGGATCGGCGGCTACCCATTCCGAAAACGCTTTTTCTTCAGCTGCACGTCGTTCATATACTTTCAGTTTGGCAAACGTTTCATTCATGCCAATGGCTTTTTTCCACGAATTCGACGAACCAGCATATTTGCTCGAATACTGAAGTCTCACTTTCGGATCTGCAACCATATCCTTCATGAGAATATCCTGGCGAATTGTTCTGACTGCAATCGTAATGGCGTTGTTGATCTCGCTGGTTTCCTTCACTTCATACGATGTCATAAAACGGTTGGTGCGGCCGGGATACCCCAAAATCATCGCCGGATCGTTCTGTTTAATTCCTTTCAGCGAAATGGTCAGGAACTTTTTAGGTTTGAACGGAACATTGTCTTTTGAATATTCCGCCGGATTGTTGTTCTTATCGGCATAAACGCGAAACATGCTGAAATCGCCGGTATGACGCGGCCACATCCAGTTGTCGGTATCGTAACCAAATTTTCCGATGGAAGAAGGAGGTGCGCCGACAAAACGAACATCGGTATAAGTTTTACTGATGATCAGGTAATACTGATTGTCTCCAAAAAATGAAACCACTCTTCCGCGCAGGAATTTATCAGCACCAACTGCTTTTGCCGCAAGTTCTTCCGATATTTTCCGGAACGCCTCTTCTTTAGCTTTCAAATCAGAGGCTCCATCCATCGCTGCAGTTACCTGCGAAGTAACATCCTCAAAGCGGTCGAGGAAGGTAACGGTCAGTCCTTTGGCCGGGATTTCTTCGTCGCGGTTTTTGGCCCAAAAGCCATTCTGCAAATAGTCGTGATCTACCGTACTCAGCTTTTGAATCGAACCGTAACCGCAATGGTGGTTGGTGAGCAGCAAAGCATCCTGCGAAATGAGTTCGGCAGTGCACCCACCACCAAAAATCATCACCGCATCTTTTAAACTCGAATTGTTGATGTCGTAAATGTCTTTGGCCGATAGTTTAAAGCCAATATCCGACATTGTTTTCATGTTCAGCTTTTGGATCAAAGGCAACATCCACATGCCTTCGTCAGCTTTTAACGAACCCACTGATAAAACAATGGAAAGAAAGATTACAGCAAATTTTTTAATAATCATTGAATCCTATTTTTTTGGTTTTTAATTTTTATTCGCATAAGCTGGCAATATAATAAAATTGTATCGGGAACAAAATGAGAAATGAAATGCCAGCCATTTGGCGCTATATGTATGCGATCAGGTGGATTGAATTACACCAAAATCGTACATTTTTAAATATTTAATTATCTAAATATCTATTTGTTGTAATATTAGATAATATTTTCCATCTTTGAACGTTCCTAAGATCAATGAATTCGAGTTGCGAATATCCTATTCGTTCCAATTCATCATCTTCTTAAAAACCAAAGTCAGCCTTCCCAAGGGAACCGTTCCCATTGTGCCCATTTATTATTTTTTAAAGATCGGTTTTGTTGTTGCAATTCCGGAATAGTCGGGCGTGGCACTGACCACGTATGAAATAACGAAGTTGTTCCATATCGATGGACGAACTTTCTCTTATTAAATGTGAAAACCTTAAATCATTGATTTATGAATTTAAAACATCTAAGATCAGTTCTTGCAGGGTTGTTGTTTTTGGTCGCTTTTTCTTGCAGTAAAGATCAATTAAAAGAAATGAGTAACGAGGAAACAGTAGCCAGTACCAATCAAACGGTAACCCTCAAAGCTGGAGCAATTGATTTGCCGGGAAGAGTGTTAGCCTCGAATTGCTTCCAGTGTCACGGAACAAATGGCTATGCCGGTGAACTGAAAATAGGCGAACAAAGCGCCTCAAGCATCATTTCCGACATTAATGAAATGAAAACGAAAGATCCCCGATCGAACATCATGATCGTTCATGCCAAAGCCTATACGGACGAGGAAATTAAATTAATTGCAACCTATATTTCACAACAAACCAAATATTAAACATGGAACGCAGACGATTTTTGCAAAATCTGGGAACAACCGCAGTCGGTTTTTCCCTGTTGAAGTCTTCTATGGCCGCTCAACTTTCGGCCAGTGCTGATGCCGTTGGTAAAGTTGTTGTTGTGGGAGGAGGAATGGCCGGCACAACCGTAGCCAAATACCTTCGTTTTTGGGGAGGTGCCGGTATGGATGTCACCTTGGTTGAGCCCAATGCAACGTATTATTCCAATATTTTCAGCAACATGGTTTTAACCGGGGAACGAACTTTAAGCCAGCTCTCGTTTAATTATAGTATCCTGAAAAGCAAATACGGAGTAAAAGTTCAAAACTATTCAGTAAAAACGATTGATCCTGTCGGAAAGAAAGTCACGCTGTCGAACGGTACAACATTACCTTACGACCGTTTGGTGCTTGCGCCCGGAATCGATTTTGAACCGCTTCCGAATTTGACTGGCTCGGCGGCCAATCAGGCTAAAATTGTTCATGCCTGGAAAGCCGGAGCTCAAACGGTATCGTTGCAGAACCAAATCAAGGCAATGACAAGCAAAGACACCTTTATTCTTACCATCCCTCCTGCACCTTATCGTTGCCCGCCCGGACCGTATGAGCGTGCTTGTGTGGTTGCCGATTACCTGAAGCGAACCAAAGGTGGCGGTAAAGTGATTATTTTGGATGCCAACCCGAGGATTTTGGCAGAACCATTGAATTTTGCCAAGGCATTTAATGATACCCACAAAGGAATCATTACCTATGTTCCCAATGCAGCGATAGCCAGTATCAACGCCGATACGATGAAAATCACCACCACTTCCGGAGGTATTTATACAGGGAAAGTGATCAACGCCATTCCAACTCATAAGGCCGGAAATTTGATCACGCAGTCGGGCATCGGATTAAACAACAGCCTCGATAGCAAATGGGCTGCGGTCAATGTGCTTTCGTATGAATCTACCAATCCGGATCTGGCGGGTATTCATATCATCGGCGATTCGTCGTCCACCACTCAGCCCAAGGCCGGACATATTGCCAATGCCGAAGCGAAAGTTTGTGCCGATGCCATTATTCAATTGTTGAAAAATGGTGCCGTTAATCCGGTCCCTATGACCAATTCATCCTGCTTCACGCCAATCACTAAAACTACAGCGTCGTGGTTGTCAGTGGTATATCGCTACGATCCCGCTTCAAAATCGATGTTGCCTGCTGGAAACGGTGTAACTGAGTCGAATGGAGCAACTTCCGAGAATTTTGAAGATATGCTGAAATGGTTCAACAACCTGATGGCCGATACGTTTGCATAAATGATTCAATAAATTAAATCATGAACAGCCTTGCAATTGCAGGGCTGTTTTTATTTGCAGGCAACACAACATCGCGATCATTTTCTTGTTTATCTTTTGTTTACTGCAAATTGTTTCTGCAGATTTGCATACTTTTGACTATTACCGAAAACAAAATAGAATGAAAACTATCCTGATTACCGGTGGCGCCGGTTTTATCGGATCACATGTGGTCCGGCTTTTTGTAACTAAATATCCTGAATATAAAATCGTTAATCTCGATAAATTAACCTACGCCGGAAATCTGGCGAATCTGAAGGATATCGAAAATTATTCGAATTACGAGTTTGTAAAGGGCGACATTGTTGATGCCGACTTTATCCTGAAGTTATTTGTTGACAGGCAATTTGACGGGGTAATCCACCTGGCGGCTGAATCGCATGTCGACCGTTCGATCAGCAATCCTACCGAATTTGTGTTTACCAACGTGATTGGTACCGTTAATTTGCTGAATGCGGCCCGCCATATTTGGAAAGACAATTCTGAAGGCAAACGCTTTTACCATATTTCTACCGATGAGGTTTATGGAAGTTTGGGTAACGAAGGTATGTTTACCGAAGAAACCGCATATGATCCGCATAGTCCGTATTCGGCGTCAAAAGCCAGTTCCGACCATTTTGTGCGCGCTTACCACGATACTTTTGGCATTCCGGCGGTGGTTTCCAACTGCTCAAACAACTATGGCTCGTTCCAGTTTCCTGAAAAGCTGATCCCGCTGTTCATCAACAACATCAAGCATAACAAAGCTTTGCCGGTTTATGGCAAAGGTGAAAACGTGCGCGACTGGTTGTGGGTTGAAGATCATGCCCGGGCTATTGATGTGATTTACCACAACGGCAAAAATGGCGACACCTATAACATTGGCGGTCACAACGAATGGACTAACATCAGTCTGATAAAATTAATGTGCAGCATCATGGACCGCAAACTGGGCCGCGAATCCGGTGAGTCAGAAAAACTGATTACCTACGTGAAAGACCGTGCAGGACATGATTTGCGTTATGCCATCGATTCCACCAAATTGCAGAAAGAATTGGGGTGGGTGCCAAGTCTTCAATTTGAGGAAGGGCTGGAAAAAACCATCGACTGGTATCTGGCCAACACCGAATGGATGGAAAACGTTACCAGCGGCGATTACCAGAGTTATTACGAAAAGCAGTATCAGAATAGGTAAAAGAAGATAAAATCATGGTTTCACTCTCAGTGAAGCACTGACTTACAGAACCCAGATATGCACATCAAATACAACATAGAAACAGACATCATTTACATCAAATTTTCAGAAGGAAAAGTTGCAGAAAGCGATGAAGGCAAGCCTGGTATTATTATAGATTATGATGAAAGTGGTAATGTTATGGGTATTGAAGTTCTTGAAGCCTCAAAGAAGATGGTTCAACCAAACGGAGTTGTGTATGAGGTTGCTTAATCAGATTATTAAGATTGTTTGAATATTTTAGTCAGGGTTTCACACAGGGTGAAGCCCTGACTTGTTTTATGCAGGAAGGAATTCAGGAACTTTTTCTTAAATTGACAATTCATTTTTACCTGAACTTATGAAACGCCGAAATTTCTTTAAAACTGCTGCATTGGCAGGTGGAACTTTAGCCGTTGTACCGCTGAATTCCTGTGTTCAAAATCCGGCGAAGCAAGCCGCTTCGGAAGATTTTACTTCGTTTGAGCTGAATGAAATCTCCATCAGCCAGCTACAGGAGAAGATGCAATCGGGCGCAATAACTTCGGAGCAGATTACCCAAAAATATCTCCACCGGATTGAACAGATCGACAAGAACGGACCGCAACTTCGTTCGGTCATCGAGGTTAATCCTGAAGCTTTGAGTATTGCAAAGCAACTGGATGAAGAGCGAAAAGCCGGGAAAGTTCGCGGCCCGTTGCATGGCATTCCGGTGCTGATTAAAGACAACATCGATACCGGAGACCAAATGCAAACCACAGCCGGTTCGCTGGCTTTGGTAGGTGCTCCGGCTCCTGACGATGCGGCAATTATTGCAAAGCTTCGCGAGGCTGGGGCAGTGTTGTTGGGTAAAACCAACCTGAGCGAGTGGGCCAATTTCCGTTCAACGCGGTCGTCGAGCGGCTGGAGTGGGAGAGGCGGACAGGTTCGCAATCCGTACAGTTTGGATCGCAGTCCGTGCGGGTCAAGTTCAGGAACGGGCGTGGCTGTTTCGGCCAATTTGTGTGCTATCGGAATTGGAACTGAGACCGATGGATCGATCGTTTGCCCATCTGGAATTAATGGCATTGTGGGTATTAAACCCACTTTGGGATTGTGGAGTGGCGACGGGATTATCCCGATTTCGCACAGTCAGGATACGGCAGGACCAATGGCCCGGTCGGTTGCAGATGCAGCGATTCTGTTGGGCGCGCTGGCCGAAAAACCTCAGGATTTCACTTCTGAACTGAAATCAGATGGACTGAAAAATGCCCGAATTGGAATCGCTTCCGATTTCTTTGGGTTCAGTAAGGAAGTTGATCAATTGATAGCAAAGGCGATTCAGAGCCTTAAAGATGGCGGGGCAACAGTGATAGAAAATTTGAAATTCGAGAACCGCGAGGAATGGGGAAAACTGGAATGGCAGGTACTGATTTCGGAATTCAAAGCTGATCTGAATGCTTACCTGAAAACCCGCACCGGACTGAAAGTTCAGTCGCTGGCCGATTTGATCGCGTTTAACCAAACCAATGCCGATACGGAATTGAAATGGTTCGGTCAGGAAATTTTTGAGGATGCCGAAAAGACCAAAGGGTTGGATGATCCTGAATATAAAAAGGCACTGGAGAAAGTGAAGGAGATGTCGCAAAAAGGCATCGAAAAGATGATGGATGAGCACCAATTGGATGCCTTGATTGCTCCTACGAACGGCCCATCGTGGACAATTGACCTGGTGAACGGCGACCACTTTGGTGGCGGAAGCTCGGAACCTGCAGCCATTTCAGGTTACCCGAATATTACGGTTCCGGCAGGTTTTGTGCACGGGTTACCGGTAGGAATCTCCTTCTTCGGAAAGGCCTGGAGCGAACCAACTTTAATCAAATTGGCCTTTTCGTTTGAGCAGGCTACCAAACACCGCAAAGCACCGGGATTTTTGAAAAGCATTGAATAACAGGAAAAAGTCATTAGTCAATAGTCATTAGGAAATTTTCTAATGACTATTGACTTTTTTTCGTTTTCCGGTATCCAATCCACCAAATAAAGAATCCACTAATGAGCACAACGAGAATGCAAAGTCCGGCCAGCGGCACATACAGAATGTAGAATATGCCTAAAATGGGCTCGAAAATGCGGCCGGTGTGTATTTCGAGTGAAAGATTCCACAACGAAATGGGGCTTTTCTGAATAATTTCAGCACTCATTTCACCAAATTGCCCTGTATTGCGAATAGGCAAAACACCGTGATTATAGTCGAAGTAAAATTCTTTTCCTGAGGAGTCGGCAAACCAGCCATCAATCATATCTTTTGAAACCGGAGGACCTGCAACTTCAGGAGCTATATACGGACCTCCTGATAGATAATCGAAAACTTGTCCGCTTAGTGGATTCCACAAAAACAGGCCATTGAACGATCCAACCAGATAAGTACTTTCACCTCTTTTCTCCAACACGTTGCAACCCATCACACTAACCGGTGGCTCGCCGGGAAGTCGTCGCAGGGGTTCTTTCAGGTTTTCGTCGGTAAAGAAAATGCCGTCGTAGGTCGAGAACAGGAAAATATGTTGCTGCTCGTCGTACAAAACACGGCGCAGCTTGTCGTACCAGGGATTGGGCGAGCTTAGCACGGTTCCGGGAATCGGCGAAACCGTTGAGCTGGCAATGGCAATCA
>CAYRBM010000163.1:0-11858 GCA_964422425.1 uncultured Odoribacter sp. | reverse complement strand
GAAATGAAGTTGAAAGCCGGGAAAAAATCGCCTTTCTTCTGCCGTTTCTGAAACCGCGCAAACGACATCGATCCTTTGATGCCCATGTTGACCATGAACTTATACAAGCATCGTTTGTCGCTGCGGAATAGTATATTTTTTAGTAATCCCATGAATTAGTTTCAAGTTCCAAATTTCAAGTTCCAAGTTACTGCTTGGGACTTGGATATTCAATATTCGTTATTGGATATTCAAATTTCCAATATTCAATAACCAATATCCAATTACCAAATAGACTCATCTGGAAATTCGATGTTGAAAATTCATTATTGGTTATTTTCCTCATTTATCTTCTTCATTTCCTCTAGTGCCTTTTTTCGTTCGGCTTCGGCCTGTTCGATCAATCCGGCCTTGAAAATATTGCGGCGCATAGCCGAGCGCTGGTTCAGGGTCGAAATCATATTGATGTCGGCCCCCAGCCCTTTGGGTTTTACTTCCGTCCCAGGTTCTGCTCCAGCCAACACGCTGTTTTCTTTCAGGCGTGGAAAAATGATGGCCGAAGTTGGACAATTGCGCCCGCAAGCCGGACAATTGTTTTTGCAGGCCAGTGGTTTCACCACTTTCAGCTTTTTGTTGTCGAACGTGTAAACGCCAAACAAACAGAACTTAAAGCACTTTCCGCAATCGATGCACAAAGGCTGATCGATCACCGGATACCAGGCCGGCACATCCAAACCACTTTCAACTTGCTGCACGTTTGCCTTTCCTTCCTGAACTGAAAAATCAGCACGCAGTTTTTGCCCGATCTCTTCTGCCGAAAGTTCCTTGAAATTCAGCACTTCCAAACCCGAAAGCGCCAAGCCGTTCTGCGCCAGCATACTTTTAATGGCACGAGGATAGCAGGCTACCATGATTTTCCGGCTGTATTTCTGGTCAATTTCCTGCACGAAATCTTTCCGGTTCACCACAATTCCGCAGAAATCGTGCAACTGAAACAAATCGACTTCAAGCGATTTTACTACCGTCTGAATTTGTTCCGATTTTTCCGCAGAAATTACACCGGCACCGCAATTGCAAAAAAGAATACAAGTTTTATCCATCGCCTTTCGGATTTCAGGTTAAATAAACCAAAATTAAAGACTTCTGAAAAGAAGATTTCGCGATAAATTGGCGCTTATTAACAAACATTTAGAAGTGAATTAAAAAAACTTTGCAATATTCTGCCAGGAAACAAAGCTACCGCTATCCGTCTGATAGTCAAATTCGCCACCATAAACCACCGTTAGACAATCACTTGCCAGTCCTGAATATGTTTGAAACTGCTTTAAACCTTTCAAAAAAGCGCTATTAATTGTAGCCGAAGACTTGATTTCAACAGCCCGCAAGTTTGCCCCATCTTCCCAAAGCAAGTCAATTTCGTTTTGATTGCTATCGCGCCAAAAATACAATTCGGCATCTTTCCCCTTCGAAAATCCAGCTTTTACAAATTCGCCAACAACCATATTTTCAAACAGTTCTCCTCTCAAATAATGAGTAGCAAGTTGTTCTGCCGATGTTAATCCCAATAGGGAAGCAGCCAGACCAGTATCATGAAAATACAACTTGGGCGACTTTACCAATCGCTTATTGAAGTTTTGATGGTAGGGCCTGAGTAAAAAGATAATATAGCTCGCCTCTAAAACGGATAGCCATGAATTAGCAGTTGGGATTGTTATTTCTGCTTCGGAGGCCAACGATGCAACATTCAATAACTGACCGGTTCTTGCGGCGCAAAGCTTCAAGAACCGATTAAACCGACCAATGTCAGCGATGTTTTTTAAAAGCCTGACGTCTCGCTGAATATAGGTTTGAATGAAATTGGGATAAAAATCACTGGGTAAAATATTCATATCATATATTCGGGGATAAGCTCCGGTATAAAGCCATTGATTCAGATTTCCAGGCAGTTTGCCTGCCTTTATCAACTCTGAGGTGGAAAACGTACCTAATTTTAACAAAGCGACTCTTCCTGCCAGACTTTGGGTGATACTTTCCATGAGCAGAAAATTTTGCGACCCGGAAAGAATGTACATTCCAGCTTCGTTCCCGGCATCAACAGCAGTTTGAATATATGAAAACAATTGTGGCACATATTGGGCTTCATCAATGATGATCTGCATGCCAAAATTTTGCAAAAAGCCACGAGGGTCATCCTTTGCCTGCTGGCGCAAATCCAAATCTTCGAGCGTTAGGTAGCGATAGGACGGAAATATATTCTTTAACAATGTCGATTTGCCACTTTGGCGCGAACCTGTTAATGCGACAACAGGAAACCTGGTGATTAAATAGTTCAGTTTCTCTTCAATATCCCTTTTTATGAACATATATGCGATGTTTTTATGCAAAAATACAAATCTAATTTTAATAATTGCATAAAATTAAACAACCTTCTTATTTATTTAGGTTCACAATATGGCAAAGTCATTCATTCAAACAATCACGCATTTTATTCCTGATTATCAAATCGATTGCCTATTTTTGCACAAAGAACCAACAATCAAAAACAGATGAACTTCGAAAACGAACTGACTTCCCTGCCCAACATTGGCAAAGTGGTTGCCGAAAAGCTGATAGAAGTTGGAATCTCAACGTCAGAGGAACTGCGCGCGGTTGGCGCAGAGCAGGCATTCATACGCCTTCAGACCATTGACGAGGGTGCCTGTTTGTGCATGTTGCAGGGCTTGGAGGGCGCTGTGCAAGGCATCCGCTGGCACAACCTGCCCAAAGAACGGAAAGAAGAACTGAAGCAGTTTTTCAGAATGAGAAAGATATAAAAGTGTACAGTGATCAGTCGCAGTAGGCAATAAAAGCAGTTCGCTGATTCCCATACAGCAAAAAAGGATCCGATCTTTCTGAAGAGATCGGATCCTTTTTTGCTGGTAACTGCGACTGTAAACTGACCACTTTCTAGGTCGGTGGGTGCAGCCGTTTGTTAAACCACTTACGCACGTCGTTCATTACTTTTTGCTGTCCGGCAGGTGCTTGCCGCTTGCAGGTCGAGCGTTCGTCGCTGCCCTCTGGCGCTCCCCAGCGGATTTCGGGGCCATCGTTCGGATTATAGGCAATCTCAAAGGCATCGCGCCGTTTCACGATCTCGGCCAAAGTCAGTTTTTGCTCACTTCCGTTGCTGCGGATGTAAGTGATCGAAAGCTCATTCAGCTTCTTCTCCAGAATTTCATCGAGTTTTTTGCGAACGCCTTCCGTCGATTTCAGCATCGACATTTTGTAGTCGTCGGGAGAGCGCTCCACTTTCGCCGGAAAATCAATCACCGCGTCGATGGCAATCAGCAAACGCAGATCGCGGTTGGGTGTCGAATAGTCTTCCCACACGCCGCCGGTCTGAAAAACGCCTGCCGCCCGGGTTGGCATTGGGATTACCGTTCCGGGATGTGCCCGCATGTATTTTTCGCCCGTTTCAACCGAATTGACACGCACCATCAGTTGCTCGTGCAACGCTTTAACCAAATCGAGCAAAGCCGATTCCGGATCAAGTGGTTTTGGATTGATGACGCGCTCCATGGCATGGTAGAAATCCTCGCTCTTCATATCTTTTTGCTGCAGCGAAAAAGGAATGTACCCCGTACTTTCAGTCAATTCGCCCGACTTCAGCATGTGAAATTTACCGTCGTTCACCAGAATTGGCCTGAACGCTTTAAATCCCGGCTCGCCAATCACTTCGGAAGTAGTGAACAGGAAATTCCCTTTCCAGAAACGCTTGATGGCAATGGTTTTGTCGGGTTGCGCATCGACCGAAAGCAAAACGCCCGGCTGATTTCCTGACTGTGGCAACTGGTTCACCACAATCAGCGTGTGCCCGTACGGATCGGCAAATACGACGCCGGGGCGCAGACTTCCGCGAGTAAGCTCCACCGGATAATAGTCGGCATTTTCGTTGCTCATCGCGGCCCGCGCAGTTCCCGAATGAACCCCGTTGGCAATCATACGCAGGTAGGCATTGAACTTCTGTGTTGGATTAGATCTGGAGATAGTTATTTCATTGGTGAACCAGCGTCCGGCACCCGGAGCACGTCCAAGCGCACCGCGATCACTTTCATGAAAACCAAACGGAAGTCCCAGTTTCCAGGCAAAATAGGCACGCAAAAAATATGGATTATCGGCGCAATCGGGCAACATTACCACTTTGTTTTTGCCTGACGGATTGTCCTCGTCTAGCGAAAGGTGGTTATACAAGAAGTTCCAGTCTTTCATTTCGGTTACCTCGTTCAGCGATTTCCAAGAGGTGCTTTCGGTTGCATTACAGAAAAGTGCATTCACCCAGGCAGAATACAACGATTCGGTTTTTGCATCCCAACTGCGGGTGGCTTTCCAAACCGATTGTGTTGCAGGCTGCGATGGTTTATCAGTAACCTTGAAACTCAATTTTTCAGAGCCCATCGTAACCTGATAATCGCCGGAATCACCTGCTGTAAATTCTTCAATCTTCCAGAACGGCAAACCTACGCCACTCCGGCTTTTCAAAGCTTTTATTTTTCCTGAAGGACTGGTAACTTCAATATCGGCTTTCACCACATCTTTTCCGCCTGCAACCATCACCCGAAATGTTTCACCCGGACGGGGATTTTCAGGAGAAACCAAAATGGCATCAACCAATTTGATTTTTGAAAAGTCTTCGGCTTCTTCCACAGCCTCAATTTGCTTTTCGGTAACCTGTTTGTCGCCGCTGTTTGACCGGCCACTACATGAGGCTGAGCCTAAAATTGCAGCCACCGAAAAAAAAGCCAGCCACAAGGAGTATGAGATTTTATGCTTCATTTTCATCAGAAGATAATTAGTTTTTAATTGCCTGATGGAACTCACATGTTGCAGAAAATTATCGTTATTGGTATTTGTGTTTGCAGCAACATGTTCGTTTCTGAATATTTTCAGGGTCAAAGATAGAAATGAAATTGTTGTGGTTGATATCATTGTTGTGGTTGTTGTCATGGTTTGAACCCCAATGATGACAACTATTATAACGACGACAACTATGACAACATCTTCGTTCCTTCCTCTCTTTTCTGTTAAATCCACATTACCTTTTTGGTCAAAGTATTTCAACACAAAAAATTACACTACATTTGCGGCCTGATTTTAGGGGTCGTGTAATTTCCTTTGAGCCTGGTTTAGGGCAGGAGCATTTACCCGTCTCCTTCCATTGGCCGGAATCGGCACGTTGCTGATTCACAACTTAAAAGGATTATTATGACATTCAATGAAACCGGTCTGAAACCGGAAATTCTAAAGGCGATCGCAGAAATGGGATTCGAAAATCCTACGCCTATTCAGGAGCAAACTATCCCGCACCTGATTTCATCAACGCAAGATTTAGTTGCTTTGGCACAAACCGGAACCGGCAAAACCGCTGCGTTCGGTTTACCACTTTTGCACAATATTTCGATGCAAACCCGCGACATACAGGGGCTCATTTTGTGCCCTACCCGCGAGTTGTGCCTGCAAATTACCCGCGACCTCGAAAATTACTCAAAGCACATGACCGGCCTGAAAACCATCGCTGTTTATGGTGGCGCCGACATTACCAAGCAAATCCGTGAGCTGAAAAGCGGTGGACAAATTGTAGTGGGAACTCCGGGCCGAGTGAACGACCTGATCCGACGGAAAGTGCTAAACGTTTCGGCTATTCGCTGGCTGGTACTTGACGAAGCCGACGAGATGCTTACCATGGGTTTTAAAGAAGAACTGGATACCATTTTGGCAACCACTCCGGAAGAAAAGCAAACCTTGCTGTTCTCGGCGACGATGCCTTCGGAAATTGCTGAAATGTCTGGCAAATACCTCCACAATCCTGCTGAACTCTCGGTGGGACGCCGCAATGAAGGCGCTGCAAACGTAGAGCACCATTACTATGTGGTTCATGCCAAAGACAAATATGCCACACTAAAACGTATTGCCGACAATTATCCGGATTGTTACGCTATCGTATTTTGCCGCACCCGTCAGGAAACCCGCGAAGTAGCCGACCAGTTTATGGGCGATGGTTACAATGCCGACGCTTTGCATGGCGACCTTTCGCAGGCACAACGCGACCAGGTGATGGCCCGTTTCCGCGCCAAACAGCTACAAATGCTGATTGCCACCGACGTGGCTGCACGCGGATTGGACGTGAACGATTTGAGCCATGTGATCAACTACTCGATGCCCGATGACCCTGAAGTGTATATCCACCGCAGCGGACGTACCGGACGTGCGGGGAAAAGTGGCATATCGGTCTCCATTTTGCACATGAAGGAAACTGGCAAACTGAAACAAATTGAACGCATAGCCCGCAAAAAATTCGAGCGTAAAATGGTTCCGGGTGGTGACGAAATCTGTGAAAAACAGATGTTTCACCTCATCGACCGTGTGGTGAATGTGGATATCGCCGAAAACCAGATTGGCAAATTTTTACCATTGATTCTGGATAAATTCGAAAGCATGTCGAAAGAAGACATTGTGAAACACTTTGTTTCGCTCGAGTTCAATCAGCTAATGGAGTATTATAAGAATGCGAAAGACCTGAATATAAAAGTTGAAGCACAGCGTGATCCGCACTCGAAAAGTGACCGTGGTTTAGACCAGCGATTTAAGTTTTCAAAGCTTTTTATTAATGCTGGAAAGAAACAGAATTTGAGTGCTTCAGGATTGATCGGACTGATTAACGAATACTCAAAACGCAGGAATGTTGAAATCGGGAAAATTGATATTCAGCGAAAATTCTCATTCTTTGAAATCGACAGCGCATTCGAAAAAGATTTGATTAACGCCCTGAACAACCAGGTTATCGAGGGTCATCTGATTAACGTTGGAAGAGTGGAATCGACTGCCGCTGAAACTCCGAGAGAAACAGGGTCATTCCGCAGAGAGAAATTTGACAGCGGACGCAGCCAGAGTCGCAGCGGCGGACGTCGTGAAGGTGGATATGATCGCGGCGATCGACCCAAACGAAGGAGAAACTAAAAGAACTTCGTCATAAAATTCAAATTCCAGGTTTCAGGGTGAGATGACCCGAAATCTGGAATTTTTGTTTTAAGCAATCAGAGAAACCATCAGTTTTTAGAGTTTCAATCGTTTGACAAACTCGTTAATGTCAAAATTCAACTTGATTTTCGGCAAGCGGAATCTTCCGCCGGGTTGGGTTTTCGAAACCGAATAAATCTCGTCGATAATCGATTTGTATTTGGCAGCCACATAGTTTCGTTTCAATTTCAAGGTTGGCGAAAGCTCTCCGGTTTGCGGAGTCCATTCGTCGGCAACAAGTCGGAAACGCTTAATTTCTTCGTGTTCGCCCAAGGTTTTATTAATGGCAACAACTTCGCGCTGTAACTGAGCCAAGACTTCGGTTTTTTGAATCAAATCTTCGTTATCCTGAAAATGAATTTTGCGTTGACTACACCAGTCGTGCAGATAGGCAAAGTTGGGTGAAATGAGGGCACTGGCGAATTTTTCTCCAGCTCCGATTACCATAACCTGCTCAATGAAGAACGAAGTTTTCAGCTTGTTTTCAATCATTTGCGGAGCAATGTATTTTCCGCCTGAAAGCTTGAACATTTCTTTCTTTCGGTCAGTAATTTTCAGGTAAACACCATCTTCGAGAATGCCGATATCGCCTGTGTGAAACCATCCTTCTTCATCGATCACTTCCGCTGTCAGGTCGGGTGCTTTGTAATAGCCTTTCATCACGCCCGGTCCCTTAACAAGAATTTCTCCGTCTTCGGCAAATTTAACTTCAACTCCTTCAAGGATAGGGCCCACTGTACCAATCTTCATTTTTTTGCTCGACGGGTTGTTTACGGCAATCACCGGCGAAGTTTCGGTCAGACCATAGCCTTCCAGATTAAGCATTCCGGCCATACCCAAAACCCTGGCAATTCGTGGTTGCAGGGCAGCTCCCCCCGAAACGACATAAACGATATTTCCACCGAGAGCCTCTCTCCATTTTGAGTAGATCAGTTTGTCGGCTATTTTAATCCTGATTTTCAGGAAGATGTTGTATCTCTTGTTGTATTCGAAATGACGGGTCAGATTCAAAGCCCAGAAATAGATGATCTTTTTTAATCCGGTCAATTCTTTTCCTTTCGACACAAATCCGTCGTAAACCCTTTCGAGCAAACGTGGCACCGAATTGAACATGTGTGGCTTGATTTCCTTGATAGCCGACACGATTTGACCGAGATTTCCCACGTAGTAAATGCCCATTCCCTTGTACTGAAAATGGTAGTTGACACTGCGCTCGTAAACATGGCAAAGGGGAAGAAAGCTGATTACCCGGTGGTCTTTTCCCAAATGGTGCATTTGGGAATGCGATACAAAATTCGAAACCAGGTTTTGGTGCGACAACATCACCCCTTTGGGTACTCCGGTTGTTCCTGACGTGTATATCAGGGTGGCCAGATCGTCAGGTCCGATTGAAGTTTTAAGTTCTTTCAGTTGAAGTTTGACCGACTCATCGCACACTTTCCCGAGTTCCAGAATTTCATTGAAATTGGCGGCACCTTCCACTTCCTCAAACGTATAAACCTTGGAAATTTCCGGAATGTTGGCCGCAATCGCACTCAGTTTTTCGTATAGTTTGCGGTCGCCGGCCAGCAATATCTTAATTTCAGCATGTTCAAGAATGTAGGCGTATTCTTCATCGCCAATTGTTGGATAAATGGGTACGTGTACAATGCCTGCCATCGCCAATCCCATATCGGCAAAGTTCCATTCGGGCCGGTTGGTGGTTACAGTAGCCACTTTATCGCCTTTTTTCAGGCCCAAAGCCAGCATACCCAAAGCAAACTGATTTGATTTTTCGACGTATTCGGCTGTGCTGTAAACGTACCAATCGTTGCCGTTTTTACCGCCTAATGCGTCTTTCCGCGGAAACTCCTGAAGGTATTTATCCAAAAGGTCAAAGGTTCTTCTCACCTCAATGGTCATAGTTTCAATTTTTAGTTTTTTAAAGGAACTTAAATATAAAACTATTTTGAATCTTGGGAGAATTGCACCGACGCAAAAAATCCTGACATTTCAGGTTAAACAGAATTCTTGATCTTGTTTTATTCTGAATGTCAGGATATTGCTTGTATTGTCTGCGGTTTTAGTTCCGCGAGTGATTTAAATCAACTGAAATTACTTTTCAAATTCCAGATTCTTTTGTTTGAAATTTGAAACAATCATCAACGCGGCAATAACTCCGATGATCACGAAAACCGACCAGTGAACTGAATCTACTGATCCGCGACCGTAGGAATGCAATCCACTGAGGTAATAATTGACTCCGAAATAGGTCATCAGCACCGATGAAAAACCAAGTACCGAGGCTATGGTGTAGTTATAAATTCCGCGAAGCGAAGGAATCAGCCGCATGTGTGCGATGAAAGAATAGACCACAACCGTAATCAGAGCCCAGGTTTCCTTCGCGTCCCAGCCCCAATAACGGCCCCAGCTTTCGTTAGCCCATACGCCACCAAGAAAAGTTCCAACGGTGAGCAAATACAGCCCAACGGTAACCGACATTTCGCTGATAGCAGTCAGCTGTAAAACCAAATTTTTGATGTTTGAGCTATTTTCTTTGTTGCTGATGCTGTATAAAATTAAAACCAACAGGCCAATAAAAGCACTCATCCCCAGAAACCCGTAGCTGGCCGTAATAATGGCGACATGAATCATCAGCCAATACGAGTTGAGTACCGGAACCAGGTGGGTAATTTCAGGATTCATCCAGTTGAGGTGCGCCACAAAGAGTATGATTCCGGTGAGCATTGCTGCTGTGCCAACAACCATCGGATATTTTCGCCCGAAAATGAGGCCTGCCAGCATCGATGCCCAGGCCACATAAATCATTGATTCGTAGCCATTCGACCAGGGTGCATGCCCCGAAATATACCAACGCATGGCCAGTCCGGCCGTATGAATGAGGAAACCAAGCAGAATCAGGCCATAAAAGGTCATCCTGACTTTGGGCCCCATCGTTTTATGCCGGAAAATATTGACAAACAGAACTGTTAGTAAAATGAACCCAACCATCAGATAAACTGGGAAAACACGTTTGAACGGATTAACCGAATTGTAAAACATTTCAGCATTCTTTTTCGAAGCCGAAGGCAAATAGCCTGATGCGTGTTTGTCCTGATATGAGGCAATGCTGGCGATAATTTGACTGGCGTTAACATCGCCCTTACCACTGAGCGATTCGCGTAACAAATCGACCCCTCGTTTGATAAACAGTGAGTCGGCCGAAGCCAGTCCAACCGGAGAACTGCCCACGGCAATCCATTTGTTTTCTTTCGTTAACCCGGGGAACAGCGAAAACATGTCGCCGTTGATAATCATGAAGCAAATGTTTACCCGCCCGTCGACATTAATCAGTTCTTTTTCATATACATTCCGGAAAGCCGGCATTTTATTGAACGCTTCCCGCGCTTTGTCAATCAGCTTGTAGTTACCTCTTTCGTCGAAAAAAACAGTGAGCGGAACCCGTGATTCGGTCACCCCAAGTTCCGATTTCAGCTGATCGTTCGAAATTTTGACCAACGAAACATTCCGCCAAAGTTCAGGATAAAAATACAAACCCAGAACGACCTCTTCGGCCGAACGTCCGTAGAAATCCGACTTTCGGCTTACTTTCCGGAGTAATTCGGATGCCAGTGTCGACACCGGTTCAATGCGGCCATCGGGGCCCTGAATCCACAACTTCGAGAAATCGGAAACTACTTCAGGATCAATTTTGGGGATGGATGCCAACTCCGAACTGTTTGCGAATGCTGTTCCTGAACCCAGTTCCAAAAGCAGGAATACGGCAATTGCGCCGGCTTTCGAATATTGTTTCAACCGGCGAATCTGAAGACTGAAATAGGAGTTTTTGCTGATCAGCGCCAAAATCATTCCGAGTGCCAAAAGGAAGTAACCGATGTAAGTTACCGCGGTGCCGATCATATCGGCATTCACCGAAAGAACAGTTCCCCGCTCATCCTGATCGTATGACGACTGGAAGAATTTATAGCCACGATAAGTGAGTGTATTATTCATGAAAACGCGCACATTTCTGGAGACATTTCGTTCTTTATCTATCAGGATCAGCTCGCTGGCATATGAAGCCGGACTTTCCGATCCCGGGTATTTTTCCAATTGAAAGTCGGTGAGTTGCAGGGCAAACGGCAGATAAATTGGTTCGGCGCCATAGCTGATTTCCAGCGGCACATTTCCGATGATGGCCCTCACCGGTTCGCCTTTTTGCCCATGCCGGCCAAAAACATGCACAATTTCGCGGTTTGTTCCTGATGTGACTTCGAGTACAACGGCGTCTTGCGGAGCATTTCCTGAGGCATCTTTAGCAACGGTTATGCGGGCATGCGGATAAAAATTACGGACAAGCAGCATAAAATCATCCACCGCATAGAGCTGCATGGTTTCGGCTTTAATGGTGTCGAATGGCTGAACCAGTTGCGGTTCTCCGCCTGTCATCGACCGGATTTCGACCGGTTTTTCAGAAATAAGAAACAGGTCTTTGCCCCGGTTGAAAAAGCGGAAATTTGAACCGGGTGTATCCAGCCCGACCTGAACGGCCCCCAGGTTAATTCGTTCGCCTTTCGACAGAACAAAATCTTCGCGTCCCTGTCCCTGGGAAACCACAAAATCAATCATCTCGCTTCCCGATTGATCTTCCATGATTTGCCGAACAGCGCTTTTAATAAATCCTACCGATTTAATTTGGATCGCGTTGCCGTTCACCGTGATTTTTTCGTTGAAATCTTTGTAGGAAAGTTCCGATAAAAGCACAGTTGAACTGACAGTTTGGTCGCCGCTTTTTACGGTCAGGTAATCTTCAGCCGATAAGATATTGTCTGAAGACTGTCCTTCAC